>NC_014364.1:2171852-2482117 GCF_000143985.1 Sediminispirochaeta smaragdinae DSM 11293
GTGCGGGCAGAAAAAAAGGGAAGTGAGCTTCAGCTCAAGTACGGACGGGGACGCTTTGGAAATCATGTTTTTCAGAAAATATCGGGACTCCTTATGCTCAATGACGGGTACATTACCCTTTCAGGTGAATATCGCCCCTATTATCAAAAAAAATTACAGTCGGTTGGTTTTTCACTCAAGGGACAAACGGCCCCGGTCAATCGGCTTTCAGCATTAGCCGATATAGTTCAATCATCGCTTTCGATGGGAGTAACTCTGGATCCTATTCTTACCTCCGACGGGACCATGGATCCCCAACACTACGAACTCAAAAAAGAAGAAGGTACTATCTCCGTTACAGGAGGGCCGCAAGAGGCAATCAATGGATATTATCGCAAAGGGGGAGATTTTTATCTAGGACTTTCCGACCCACTTCCCATAGTGGGCACCGTAAACGGCCAGTTGGTTGAAAAAGAAATTTCCGCCGATATCTCGCTTGTGTCTGCCGATCTATCGCTTTTGGACGGTATTGCCGATATTGGTTTCTTTGCCCTCCACGACGGAAGGGCCGAAGGAAGCCTGCATATCGAAGGGTCAATCAATGATCCTGCCTTTTCGGGAGCAATCTCTATCCAGGAGGCAAGGGCATCCAGCTCACTTTTCCCAGACGAACTTTCTCCCTTTGATGCCTATGTACGTATGACCGATAAAGAGGTGTCGCTCATTGCCGAGCCCATTCGATCGGGGGACGCCACTCTTGATGTTTCCCTCGGCCTGACAATAGAACGATGGCTTCCCAGAAATTATAGTATCATCATACGTCCCGAAGGAGAGAATGGTGTAAAAACCGAGTATGCTATTTCCGGCGGGGGCGTAGATGTAACCGGCTATACCCGCGGAATCTTCGAAATATCAGGATCGGCTACAACCCTGAATCTTTCCGGTGATCTTGTCTTGAATGATGCCTCTATCACCTTGCAAAATAGGCAAAACCAGAAAAAAAAGAACAGTCAGGAGACAAAACAACGAAGGAAGCGCGATTTCACTCTTGACCTGAAGATTACCAGCGGTAAACGGGTCGAATTCTTTTGGCCGACGATAAACTTTCCTATTTTAAGAAGCTTTGCGGAAACTGAACAATCGGTTATCATCCGATTTGATTCGGCCGAACGTTCTTTCGGACTCAAGGGATCTATAGGGATTCAAGGTGGAGAAATATCCTATCTTCAGAGGAACTTCCTCATTACAAGGGGTGATATTGAGTTCAATGAAAACGCGGACCGGTTTGATCCGAGATTATCGGTAGAGGCTGTTTTGCGTGAAATTGATGATGATGGTGAGCCCTTAAAAATCTATCTAACGGTTGATGACCAGCCTCTGAGTAAATTCGAACCAAAATTCAGCTCTGATCCTGCCATGAGCGATGCCGAAATCATTACGATTCTCGGAGCTTCACTGCCAAGCAGAATCGGAAGTGAAGCCATCGACCTCACAACCAGTCTTGCCCTTACAGGTTCACTGGTAACCCAGCTGGGTATCATCGGGACCTTTGAATCCAGAGTCAAAGATGTTCTTAATGTCGATCTGTTTTCTATTCGGACCCAGATGATTCAGAATTTGATTATCGACAGGTTAGGCAGCGCCCTGGGAAATGAGGACTATGGAGGAAGCGATCTAAGTCAATACCTTGACAACACCACGATCTTTCTGGGAAAGTACTTTGGCAATGATCTGTTTATACAAGGAACACTGCAAATTCAGGCCAATCAGGTTACGGATCAAATTGTGAATAAAAACGATCTGTACATCAATTCCGAAATCAGCCTGGAGTGGAAAACGCCTCTTTTCCTTCTGGAATTGGCAATAGAACCGGATTTCGAGAATCCTATCGATACTCTTGACAACACCAGTCTGGGCTTGTCATGGAGCTTTTCGTATTGATAATGAACTATGCTAAGGAGTTTTTATGCGATTTAAGCGCCTTCTCTCAATACTGTTGATTCTTACTGCCGTAACACTTAACCTTGCGGCGCAATCATCCGAATCGTGGTATCTAAACAAACCGATTGAAGATATTCGTTTCGAGGGCCTTTCTCATGTCAAACTTTCGGATCTTAAAGGTATTACACAGCAATACGTTGGACAAACTTTAACCGAAGGTCGTCTGATTGATTTGCAGAGTAAACTCTACGCCCTCAATTTTTTTCAACGCTTTTCTGTAGATGCGGAGGAGGGTCGTAATGGAAAGAACAGCGTTGTCTTGGTGCTTACCGTTACAGAACGGCCTATTGTTGATGAGATTATTATCGAGGGAAATAAGAAGGTCCGAACCGGCGAGATTCTCGATGCGGTACAATTGAAGCGGGACGATATTGTTACTACGGTGAAAATCAAGGCCGATGAACAGGCCATAGCGGAACTCTATCGAGGTAAAGGGTATCCCGAAATATCGGTATCCTCCGGAACGCAGCTGAATGAAGCGACCAATACCATGAAAGTGACCTTCACGGTTATCGAAGGAAGTCAGGTACGAGTCCAGGAGATCAGATTTTCCGGAAATGAGTTTGTTTCAAGTGATACGCTGCGCGGAAAACTGACATCAAAAGAGCAGTCTCTCTTTTCCAGTGGAATCCTGAAAGAAGCCTCTCTGCAGCAGGATCGTTCGGCCATCGAACGTTTCTATCAGGAACAGGGTTACATCGATGCAAAGGTCGTAAATATCGGCAGAGAGGTCGCCTCCGTTGAAAACGGAAGACAACTCATGATCCTGACCTTTTATATCAATGAGGGAAGACAATGGAAATTCGGGGGCATTACCTTCAACGGGAATCAGTTGTACTCAGATGATGAGCTTGGCACCTATATAAGGCTCGAACCGGGAGACGTAATCAACTATCCGCTTCTTCAGGCCGATCTTGCCCAAGTCTCTGACCTTTATTTCAATGACGGCTATATTTTCAATGCCATCGTGCCTAAAGAAAATCGTAACGAACAGGAAGGAACCATAGATTTTCTTCTCAACATCACGGAAAAGGGACGAGCCCATATTGAAGATGTTATTCTCAAGGGCAATGAAAAAACAAAGGATTTTGTTCTCTATCGGGAAATTCCTCTCGAGACTGGTGATGTATTCAGCAAGGACAAGGTACTCCAGGCAATGCAAAACCTTTACAATACCGGTCTGTTCTCGGCGGTCTCTCCCGAAACCCCATATGGCAGTGCAGAGGGCTTGATGGATCTTGTCTTTACGGTTGAAGAGGCAAGGACAACCGATATTCAGTTCGGGATCACCTTTACCGGCGGAGTAAGTGAGTATCCCATTGTCGGTTTTCTCCAGTGGACCGACCACAACTTCAGAGGTGCGGGACAGGAGCTTTCCATAGGAGCGCAGGTTTCAAATAGCGAACAAAGTATCACCTTCAGTTTCAGTGATAACTGGCTTTTTGATAAACGTTTTTCAGGTGGTGTCAATTTCTCTTTCGCGCATAACCTCTACGACAATGTGCTTCAGGATGCCGAAGGGCCCACGTTTACGGAAGAACAGTACGATAACGATGAAGCGGCTCCCGATCCCTACACCTCCCGCGAAGAATATGAAGACGCCATTGACGACGGTGAGTCGATCGATGATGCCTATCTGATGGAGTATGACCAATGGAAAATCAGTTTAGGAGCCAATGGGGGCTACACCTTTCATACCGATTATGGAAGGGTCGGCCTGCAAAGCGGATTGACTTCTTCCATCAGTTATGTTGACTACGATCCTGACCTCTATACACCATACAATCCCTCCATAAGAGAAAATCTTCATACCTGGCTTTTTACGAACAAACTGTGGGGCAGCATCAACTGGGATACCCGTGACTATATCTACAGTCCCACCAAGGGAGGCCTTTTAAGCGAAACCCTCACCTACACAGGAGGGCTCTTGTTTGGAAGTACTCATTACATTAAGACGCAGACAAAGGCTCAGAGGTTTTTACAACTCTTCGACATTCCAGTGGGAAAGGAGTGGAGTTTTCGTACCATCCTCGCCGCCCAAAGCAGCTTATCGTTTATTCTTCCCCAATGGTACTACGATTCGGACACAGGAGAGTGGACAAGCGGAGTACATGCATCCGATAGTCAATTGCTCTATACCGATGGTATGACCATTGCCAGGGGATGGGATATCGATAAGGGAAATGAGGCGCTCTGGGATAACTGGGTTGAACTAAGAATTCCCATAAGCGAAAAACTACTCTGGTCGGACTTCTATTTCAGTACCACCGGTACATGGGATGATCTCGATATGTTTCCCGAGATGGGGATTGAGGATTTTAAGTTTTCCATGGGAGGCGGTATCAGGCTTATCATCCCCGGTTTACCCTTGGGCCTTTACCTGGTCAAAACCTTCAGTTTTGATGAGGGAGGTAATGTTCAGTGGGATGGAGGACCTATTTTTTCCGATCCCGATGATGACACAAAGGGGCTGAAGCTGGTACTCTCTCTTACGACGGGACTCTTTTAGGAGGATAAAATGGTAAACTATATAAAAGGCAGAACGCAGAAAGCGGTTTTCCTGATTACACTTATGGTGATGGCTTTGTGGGGAGGGACTAGTGCCCTGCTAGCCGAAAAGCTAACCATGGTTGCGGTCGTCGATCTGACTAAGATTGTCAGCGACTATTTCAAAGAGTCTACCGAGTGGCGGGAAATCGATGAATTGACGAAAAAAATGGAAGAGACGGTCCGCCAGCGGATGGATGAAATCAACGCCCTCAAGCAGCAGAAAATTGAAGCGGAGAATGCAAACGACGATCTCCTTGTTCTTAAACTTGAGGAACAGATCAGGAAAAAACAGGAATATCTGCAAGAGTACAACAAGATTATGTCGGATAGGATACAAAGCAAAAAAGAAAATTTGCTGACAAGTTCGGACTTTTCCAGGGAGATCATCAAGACGGTCCAGTACATAGCGGAAAGTGAGGGATATTCCATCGTTTTTAGAAAAAAGGATCCTAATATTCTCTATTACAATTACGAAGTCGATATCACCAATAAGGTCCTGGACCATCTCCGCAGGACCGCCGGTTCCCGATAGCAAAGCCTTTTAGCCATGGCCTCGGAAACCCCCATGATGCAGCAATACCGGAGCCTCAAAGAGAGGCACCGGGATGCTGTTCTCTTTTTTCGCCTCGGTGACTTTTATGAGATGTTTGAACGGGATGCGGCAGAGGTATCGGCAATTCTCGGGCTGACCCTCACAAAGCGGAATGGGCTACCGATGTGTGGAATCCCCTACCATGCCGCCGGCACCTACATCCCCAGACTCCTTTGGGCCGGAAGAAAGATCGCCATCTGTGAACAGATCGCACTTCCCCAGGGAGGAAAGGGGATAGCGAAGCGGGAAGTGGTGGAAGTCATCACTCCAGGAACAGTTGTCGATGAAGATTTTCTTGACCGGGGAAGGAACAACTATCTTGCTTCCTTGGGGCAGATAGAAGGGGCTCTCTCTTTTTCTTATATTGATCTTTCCACTGGTGAGTTTGCGGCAACACTTCTTGGAAAGGAAAACCGCTTCGAAAAGCTGCGCAAAGAGCTTGCCAGGTTACAGCCCTCCGAGTTACTGGTTCAGGAAAGTCTGCTCGAAGAGGGACCGGAGACGGTCAGAATTCTGGAAGAACGGCAGATCTTGATAAACCGTTATCCCGACTGGTCCTATGACCTTGGTGACAGCGAAGCCCGCCTTCGCAGGCTTTTTGGTGTAACTAACCTTAAGGGCTTCGGCATCCTTCCTGATGACCATGCTATTTACGCCTGTGGCACACTTCTGGAGTATCTATCGGAAACGGCACATGACCATCTTCGCCACATAAGTTCGATAGTGCGTTACGAAGAGAGTGATTTTGTCGGTCTTGATGAATCAACTCAGCGGAATCTGGAAATCGTTTCAAATATGCGTGATGCCTCCAATGCGTATACACTTTTCCAGGTTTTGGACAAAACACGTACGGCTCCCGGTGCAAGAACCCTGAGAAGCAGGCTCCTTCATCCGCTTCGGGATATGAAGGCAATTACGCTCCGACTGGATAAGGTGGAAGAACTCTACAGAAACCAGATGATCCTTTCGGCACTGCGAAAAAAGCTTTCCGGAGTCCTTGATCTGGAACGGCTCTCGGCCAGAATCGCTCTTGGAAAGGCACATGCCAAAGACCTTGCGGCAGTCGCTTCCACGATCACCGTTATCCTCGAAATCGAGCAAGAGTTCGGAGAAATGAGGGTCCCCGGTTCGTGGATGTTGGCACAGGAGAACCGTTCCGCTGCCGAAGAGCTGGAAAAAGAACTACGCAGGGCAATCTGCGATGATCCCTCGGTACTATTGACCGAAGGTAATATGATACGAGAAGGCTACAGTGAGGAACTTGATCGCCTCAGGTTGCTAAAGCGAGATAGTCGCAAGGTTTTGGCGGACTATCTCGAAGATGAAAAGAACAGGAGTGGAATCGCCAACCTAAAAATCAAATATAATAAAATCATTGGACATTTTATTGAGGTCACAAAGGCAAATCTGTCACTCGTTCCCGATCATTTTATCAGGCGGCAGTCCCTTGTAGGTGCGGAACGCTTTACTACCGAACGGCTGGGAGAGCTTGAGACGGAACTAAACAGTGCATCGGAAAAAATGATCCAGTTGGAAAAAGAACTTTTCCTCTCTCTGCGAGAGTCCTGTGCCAGGCGTCTTCCCGTGCTTCACACCCTTGCCGAGTACATCTGCGATATCGATTTCTTTCAGGCCCTTGCCTATGCGGCAACCGTCCACGGTTATGTACGGCCGGACATTAATACCGGCAACGATATCGCCATACGGGAAGGACGTCATCCCGTTGTCGAGGCGGGACTCAACGCTGGGGAATTCATCCCGAATTCCATCGATATCGGGGCAAAGAAAAGCTTCGCATTGATAACAGGACCCAACATGGCCGGTAAATCGACCTACCTCAGGCAGACGGCCCTCATTGTTCTGATGGCCCAGTGCGGTTCCTTCGTTCCTGCAATGGAAGCCACTATTGGTATCGTCGATAGAATTTTCTGTAGGGTCGGGGCCTCCGACAATCTTGCACGAGGAGAGTCGACCTTTCTTGTTGAAATGAATGAAACGGCCTATATACTCAGGACTGCGAGTGAGAAGAGCCTTGTTATCATGGATGAGGTCGGTCGAGGGACCAGCACGACCGACGGCCTTGCAATTGCATGGGCTGTTTCCGAAGCACTTATCGAACGAAAGACAAAAACCCTTTTTGCAACCCATTTCCATGAACTAACCGAACTCCAACACGATTCGATACAAAAACTTCGACTTATGGTCAAGGAAGAGGGAGATCGGGTGATCTTTTTAAAGAAGGTTGAAGAGGGGTGTGCCGCCGGTTCCTACGGTATCCATGTTGCTTCTCTTGCCGGTGTCCCGGATCCTGTTCTTTCCCGAGCCAGGCAGATTTTGGGAGAACTCGAACATAGGGATCGTCCGATTCCCAAAGATATGGTCCCTCAACGGAAATCACAGAAAAGTGATCTGCTTTTCAATGAAAACGACTTGATCGAGAGCGAGATTATGAGTATCGATCTCGACAGCTTAACGCCGAAAAAGGCTCTTGATATACTCTATCGATGGAAAGAAGAGCTCGGTTCGGGAAGAATGAAGTAATTTCTCTACTTTCTGCATATAGTGTATATGGACACTCTTCTTATCGAAGCCTTGCAGCTCTTGTTTCCGTCGCAATGTCTTCTCTGTGGAAGATCCTACACCCCTGATATCTTTCCACACCACGGTGGAGAACGATGGGCTCCCGTTCCTCTCTGCCGGACGTGCTTACAGGAGTTGGAACAGGAATTACTTGACCAAGGCCAAGGGTGCAGTATCTGCGGAAGTCCCCTCGTCTCTGAGCAGAATATTTGTATGAGCTGCAGAAGACATTTTCCGTCTCTTCCGTCTTTTCGTTCCAATACCCCCCTTTTCCTTTATCGGGGAAAGGCAAAAGAGCTGCTTCGCTGGTATAAGTTCAGGAATCGGCGAGATCTTGCACCACTTTTTGCCTATCTTTTTGCCCAACGGGTCATAACACCATTTGGAATTCAGCTCACACTTGTTCCTGTTCCCTTTAGATCGGCAGGAAAGCGCAGTAGGGGCTGGGACCCTGTGGAAACGATCTGCCGCATCCTTTCCCATCACTATGGCTATAACGTGGCATATCTTCTCAAAAGACGTGGCAATCGACAGCAGAAAAAGATGACCGCTGCCGAACGCAAGGTAAATATGCAAAAGGCAATTGTTATGAGGCGGCGGAGAAGACACCTTTCAGCCGAGTCGTATTATCTTATCATTGACGATGTTATGACAACCGGCGCAACGCTCCAGGCGTGTGCCGCGACTCTCAGAGATAACGGAGCAGAAAAAATCTCGGCAACGACCATAGTGGTGGATTGACTATTATCATGTGTGCTGTTATCTTATATCTAACATTTCAGCATGCGGTCTGGAAGGAGTCGAAAACGACTCCTTTTTTATTGCGGGAAAAAAGACGTGGAATACTTTTCAAAACATCAACAAGGCCCCCTTACCGGGGAGCTTGAGCCAATTATTGAAGGACTCGGCTATAAGACGGTAGAGGTTGCCGCAAAAAAAACCGGCTCACGCCATCATGTTTCCGTCATCATCAGTGGAAGAGACTCCGGTATAGGCTTGACAGACTGTGAAAAGGTGCATAAAGCCATTCTTCCCCGACTTGAAATCCTCCTTGATGATAGGGATATCTATGTAGAAGTCTCATCACCAGGTATTTCAAGGAATCTGAAATGTGGTGCCGAATTTGGCATATTTGTTGGGTCGCTTGTGCGTCTCCTATTGGAGGGAGAAAACGAGTGGATTGTCGGACGAATCATGGAATCAGATGAACGAAAGGTTGTCATTGAAATGTCCGATGGAAAGAAAGAAGATTACTTGTACGACACGATACGCAAAGCAAAACTTGTGGATATACAGGAGGCAAAGAAATAGATGGCCGCTGGTTTGGCAGAAGCAATCCGCTCCCTGGTTCAAGATCGGGGAATATCGGAAGAACTGGTAAGGAAAACCATTGAGGATTTTCTCCTTGCCGCTTATAAACGCAAATTTGGTACTACGGAGAATGCCGTTGTACGTTTTAGTGAGGATGGTAACGAGGTAGCGATTTTTGCTGCAAAAGAAATTGTCGAAAATGTTGAAGATCCTGTTACGGAAATGCCTCTAAAAGAGGCATTGACCTATAATGAAGAATGTGAAATCGGTGATGAGCTGCTTATTGAGATAAATCCGAAAGAGTTTGATCGTGTTGCCGTCCAGAGTGCAAAACAGAAAGCGAAACAAACATTACGGGAAATCCAGAAGGATACCCTCTATTCCGAATTCAAGGAAAAAGAGGGAGAGATGGTTATTGGTTATTATCAACGTGAACGTAACGGCAATATCTTTGTCGATCTTGGTAAAATCGAGGGAATTCTTCCCCGACGCTACCAATCCCCTCGGGAGGTATATCGCCCCAATGATCGTATCAAGGCCCTTATTTACGAGGTAAGTAAATCCCCCTCTGGGCTCCAAATCGTTCTGTCGAGAACCCACACCGATTTTGTGAAGCGTATCTTTGAACTGGAAGTTCCGGAGGTATACGACAAAACCGTAGAGATCTTTAAAATTGTACGTGAGCCGGGATATCGGACCAAGATTGCTGTCTACTCAAACAGGGACGATGTAGATCCCGTTGGTGCATGTGTCGGTATGAAAGGCGTGCGTATCCAGGCCGTGGTACGAGAGCTTGAAGGTGAAAAGATCGATATCCTGAAATACGACATTGATGCTCGCTCCTTCATTAAGAATGCACTCAGCCCAGCCGAGGTTCAAAACGTTGTCATCCTTGATGAGGCAAAACGTCAGGCTTTGGCCGTGGTGGAGGAGAATCAGCTTTCTCTCGCCATCGGAAAGCAGGGCTTAAATGTGCGTCTTGCAAATCGTCTTGTCGACTGGAATATCGATGTAAAGACTATTGAGCAGTTTGAAGAGATGGATCTCTCCGCTGAGACAAAGAAGGAGCTAAATGCGCTCTTTAACGATGTTGAAGAGGATGATGAGAACGTCGAGGAGATCAGTCGTATTTCGGAGCTTCCGGGTATCAGCGAACGACTGTCGGAAATCCTCATGCAAAACGGCGTTGAACTTATCGAGACCTTGGTCGGGCTTTCGGGAGAGGATCTTTCAAGACTGGAAGGCGTTACGGTACAGGATGTCGAAACGATACAAAACATTATTTCCGAAAATGTCGACATCATCGAGGAGCAGGAAGAGGAAGCCATTGCCCAGACCGAGAGCCATGAGCACCTCGCCGAGGAAACATACGAGTGTCCCGAATGCGGACACCCGATTACCATAGATATGACCTCTTGCCCAAACTGCGGCGTAGGTTTAAGCTTTGAAGTCGAAGACGACAATGATGAAGACGAAGAAGAGGAGGAATAAGATTCCTCTCTAACGGGAGTAGTAAAGGAACTGTATGGCTGAAGAACAAGATAAGAAGCAGAAACCGAAAGCAACCCTCATCAAGCATCGAAAACCGTCGGCAGGTTCTTTCTCACAGGAAGATCGCACGGATAAGAACGACAAGAAAAAGGTTGTCGTTGTAAAAAAGAAGACGAAGAAAACCGTGCCGAAGGTTGTTGCAAAGAAAGAGGAGCCTGTACCGGTCGAACAGGAAAAGCAAGCCGTCAGTTCCCCTCAGGCACCTCGGACAGCGGACTCTGGTCGGGGAACAGGAACAGAAGCTAGGCCACCCCAAAGACCGAGGCAAAACACTCATTCCCAGACGAATTCTCGCCCTAATGGTCCACAGGATCGTCGTCCCTATAATCGTGATAGTCGTGACAACAATAGGGACAATCGTGATAATCGCGGTTTCCAAAATAGGAACTCACACCGGGAAGGAGGAAGCGATCAGCGTCGATCCTTTGACCGCAGACAGAGCGGCCCTGATGCCTCTCAGCAGAGGCGCAGCGGAGGCCCGGCTCCGAGACGACAGGGCGGAGCCCCTTCCGGCGGGCCACGCAGAGGTCCATCGGGACCTCCCCCTCGAGGCCCTCGTCGCGGCCCGGGCACAGCTCCTCAGGGCGGACAAAGAAGAGGACCCGGTTCTGCACCTGCCGGTGGTAAGTCCACAGATGATAGTCTGAGTGCAGGAAAAAAGCAGGGTGGAAAAAAATTCTACAAGGCTAAGAAAAAGACTGCCTATCAGAAATCAAAGAAGGATGATGTTCAGGAAAAATCCTTCCAGATAAAGAAAAAGCAGGTGAAGCGAGCCAATCCCGTACCGAAAGAGATCGAGATCATGGAGGTCATTACGGTATCTGAGTTGGCTCGTAAGATGAACCTTAAGGCATCAGAGCTTATCGGTAAGTTGATGGAAATGGGGATGATGGTTACCATTAATCAACAGATCGATGCCGAGACCGCCGAGATTCTCGCTTCCGAATATAACTGCAACGTTAAGATTGTCAGCTTGTACGATGAAACCCTCATCGAGACTGAAAAAGACAATGATGAAGACCTTCGGGAACGTCCTCCGATTGTTACCGTCATGGGCCATGTCGACCATGGGAAAACCAAACTGCTCGATGCCATACGTTCCACAAATGTGGTGGCCGGTGAGTTTGGTGGTATTACCCAGCATATTGGTGCATATAAGGTAAAGGTCAGGGATCATGAGGTTGTCTTCCTCGATACTCCCGGTCATGAAGCTTTTACCCTCATGCGAGCAAGAGGGGCGCAGATTACCGATATTGTTATTCTTGTTGTTGCTGCAAACGACGGTGTAATGCCTCAGACGATCGAAGCTATCCACCACGCAAAGGAAGCCAAGGTTCCCATCATCGTTGCCGTCAACAAGGTCGATCTTGCCGATGCAAATATCGATCGGGTGAAACAGCAGCTTTCCGAGTACGATCTTATCCCGGAAGCTTGGGGAGGAAGTACGCTTTTCTGCGAGATTTCCGCCTTGAAAAAGACGGGAATCGACAGCCTGCTCGAAACGGTCCTTCTTCAGGCCGAACTCCTTGAACTAAAGGCAAATTATACCTGCCGGGCCGAGGGAAAGGTTATCGAGTCCAAGGTTGACCATGGCCGGGGTATCGTCTCGACGGTTATTGTCCAGCGAGGAACGCTTCGGGTTGGTGACGCCTTTGTTGCTGGAGTCTACCCGGGAAAGGTGCGGGCGCTGTTCAATGATAAGGGTGAAAAAATCGACGAGGCACCACCGGCGACTCCGGTTGAGATTCTCGGTTTTACCGGAATTCCCGATGCGGGGAGTCCCTTTCAGGTTACAGAAACCGAGCGTCAGGCCCGTCAGGTTGGTGCCAAGCGCCAGGAACTCGAGAAACAGGGCGAGGCTCAAAACGTTAAAAAGATCACCCTCGATAACCTTTACGATTCCATCCAGGAAGGATCTATTCAGGAGCTTAAGGTTGTCGTAAAGGGAGATGTCCACGGATCGGTAGAGGCTCTGCAGACGGCACTGGAAAAACTCTCGACGAAAGAGATTCATCTTGTCGTTATCCATGCGGCAGCAGGCGCCATCGTCGAAAACGACGTCAATCTTGCTGCAGCCTCAAATGCAATTATCGTTGGTTTCCACGTTCGTCCGACCCCGAAGGCCCAGATGATCGCCGAACGGGAAAAGGTCGATATAAGGAAATATAATGTCATTTACGACGCGGTCGAGGACATTCGGTCGGCAATGGAAGGAATGTTGGCACCCGACCTTCAGGAGGAGGTTATCGGTACCGTCGAAGTTCGGGATACCTTCAAGGTTCCGAAGATCGGGGTTATCGCCGGTTGCTACGTCACTAACGGAAAGGCGAGACGAAATGCTCTCGTTCGGGTCTATCGTGAGCATATCGAAATTCACTCAGGTAAGATCAGTTCGTTGAAGCGTTTTAAAGACGATGCAAAAGAAGTCGATGCAGGATACGAATGTGGTCTCGGTATTGAAAACTTCAACGATCTCAAGGTTGGTGACACCTTGGAGGTTTACGAAGTTCGGGAAATAGCAAAGAAGCTATAGGAAACCGATGGCTGAAAACATACGGCTGAGGAGGGTCGAATCTTCCATTCAAAATGAGATTGGAATGATGATCCTTCGGCAGATGATTAAGGACCCCCGTGTTACCGAAACTATGACGGTAACACGGGTGGAAGTTTCCAAGGATATTGCCTATGCAAAGGTGTATATCTCATCGCTGGCGGGGGAGCACTCCCTTGAAGAGGGTGTGCAGGCGCTAAATCACGCTGCCGGTTTTATTCAGGCTCGCGTAGCCCGTCAAATAAAGACGAAAAATACCCCAAAACTCCGTTTTTTTGAAGATCATTCGATTGAACTTGGAGTCGAGATGACCAGGAAGCTTGAGGAGTTGGACCGCTAAGTTGAGATCCTCTGGGCTTATTCTTATAGATAAACCCGAAGGAGTTACCTCTTTCGGAGCGTTGTATCCAATAAAAAAACGACTCGGAAGAGGAATAAAAGTCGGTCACACAGGGACACTTGATAAATTTGCCTCTGGCCTGCTCGTTGTGTGTGCCGGAAGCTATACACGGCTTGCTGGTTTTATCACGACGGAAGATAAAAGTTACGAAGCAACCATTCTTTTCGGCAGCCAAACCGACACTCTCGACCCCGAAGGGCGCGTTATTCACCAAGCGCCGCTCCCTTGTCGTGATAAGCTTTTTTCCGTAATTCATGACTTTACTGGTAATATATTACAGAAGCCGCCGCTTTTTTCGGCACTTCATGTAAAGGGAGAGCGGGCCTATAAACGGGCGCTACGCGGAGAAGCTGTGGAGATGGTTCCACGACCTGTGACAATCCACAATCTTGAAATCACGGCTTTCGATGGGGAGAAAGCCGTAATCAGGGTAACGTGTTCAAAAGGAACCTATATACGATCTCTTGCCAGAGACCTTGCGCTTGCTGCCGGATCTTGTGGCTACCTTCTCTCCCTTCGGAGGACTCAACTGGGACGGTTTGCGGTTTGCGATGCGGTCGCCCCGGAGCTCTTTGATCCCGATCGCCATCTATCAGGTGGTTATCAATGGTTCTCCGATATGCAGGAGCACTTCGCCGTTGCTCGTGTCGATGAGCTCATGCACAGGCGTATCACCAACGGAATTATGCCTCCACAGACTTTTCTCTCCAAGGTATTTACGAACGAAGAGGAAGGGGTTTCGGAGCGACATTACCTCCTTTTTTCCGAAGAAGGAGCACTTGCTGCTTCTCTCAATCGTAGCGAAAAGGGGTTTGCCTTTGACTTTGTGGTTGGAACATAGGAAAGCAAGATGGATATCTACTCTTGGGCAGAATTCATAGAAGATCCGCCTCATATTTCGCAGCAGTCGACAATCAGTGTGGGGGTGTTCGACGGGGTTCACGCAGGTCATAAGCTGCTTATTTCTTACATGGAACGTTTTCCTCATACTCAGAAATGGATCTTCACCTTTTCCGAAAATCCGCGTCGCCTATTGCGTTCCGGACACTTCCCCGGTGATCTTATGACAAAGTTCCAGAAAATAGAGGAGCTTAAGCGCTTGGGAATCACCAGTGTCGTTCTCATTGACTTTTCCAATGATTTCAGTAAACTGACAGGGAAGGATTTTTTTACTGCGATTATTAAGCGTATCCCGGTACATGCCGTTGTGCTTGGCGATAATTTTCGTTGCGGGAGGGGCGGTTCTACCAGTGCGTACGATGTTCGGGATTTTTTGACCTCCCGTAACATCGAGGTAATGATTCCCCGGCCATTGGCATGGCGGAACAGAACAATAAGCAGTACGCGTATTCGAACGGCGATTCAGGAAGGCGATTTTGTCTCCGTTCGGATGATGACAGAAAGAGCTTTCACTCTCGACGTGGCCGACCTACCTCAACGTACGGGAGTAGAAGCCATTACTATAGACAAAAAGGATGTACAGCAGGTCCTGCCGCCACCAGGGTCCTATCAGGTGTACATTTCGAAAAACGGTGAGCAAGCCGTTTTAACGACGCTTTCTATTGATGAAGCGTCCGTCAGATGGATCAGGCCCAACTGCTACAAAGGCCCTGTCCACAATATTCAATTCGTAACGAACGAGGAGTGACGTACAATCATGTTGACCAAGGAAAAGAAGCTGGAGATCATCAAAGAGTTTGGCGGAAATGAGAAAAATAGTGGTTCGACCGAAGTTCAGGTGGCCCTTCTTACCGCTCGGATTGAAGACTTGACCGAGCATTTCAAGACACATAAAAAAGACCACGCGAGCAGGAGAGGTCTGCTCAAACTTGTAGGCCAGCGAAGAAAACTTTTGAAGTACCTTAAGCGTGTTAACCTTGACGGGTATCGGGCGCTGATCGAAAAGCTCAACCTCAGAAAATAGTTATAAGGATTTATTACATGCCACATCAAGTAACAGTTTCTATCGGTGGAAGGGATTTGATTCTGGAAACCGGACGAATGGCGAAGCAGGCAAACGGTGCCGTATTTGCCAAATATGAGGGTAGTGCGGTTCTTGCAACCGTCTGCTGCGGAAGTAGTCCCATGGAGAGTCTTGATTTTGTACCTCTCCAGGTAGAATATAATGAGAAATATTATGCCGCCGGGAAGATACCCGGTGGCTTTCTAAAACGGGAAGGACGACCGAAGGATAAAGAAATTCTCGTAAGTCGTCTTATCGATCGCCCTATGAGGCCTCTTTTTTCCAAAGAATTCAAGCGGGAACTCCAAATCATCCCGACAACGGTGAGTGCGGATCAGATTAATCCACCCGATATTGTTGCCATGAACGCCGCAAGTGCTGCGGTCTGCGTATCTGATATTCCCTTTGCCGGTCCCGTGGGTGCCGTACGTATTGCCAATGTCGACGATGAGCTGATCATCAACCCAAGCTTCGACCAGATATCCCGATGCACCTTGGAAATAGTGGTAAGTGGTACCAAAGATGGTATTACCATGGTAGAAGGTGGTGCAAAAGAGGTACCTGAAGAACTCCTGCTGTCGGCCATCGCACTTGCCGAACCGGCCATCAAAAAGCTTTGTGAAGCTCAGGAACAGCTTATGGCTCTGGCAGGCAAAGAGAAACTTCCACTGGTCGTTGAAGAGAAGAAACTTGAAAGACGACAGGAGATGTGGGATTTCGCTTATCCCAAGATGGAAGAGGCCTGTTTTGTAAAGGGCAAGATGAACCGAGGTGCTGCCGTTAAGGCCGTGAAGACGGAAACGGCGGAGGCCTTTGCCGACGATTTGAATGAAGATAATGAACGTCTTTTTAATGCTCTGATGGAAGAGATGGAAACAAAGGTAGTCCGCAGCTCTATTCTTGATAAGGGAGTGCGAACCGACGGACGGGACCTCGAAACCGTTCGCCCCATCACCTGTGAAGTGGGAATTCTTGACAGAGCCCACGGAAGTGCCCTCTTTACCAGAGGCGAGACCCAGTCCCTTGCGGTGACGACCCTGGGAACCGTCTACGACGAGCAGATGATGGACAATATCGATGGTGATAAGACCTACGAAAATTTCATGCTCCATTACAACTTCCCACCCTTTTCGGTTGGAGAAACGGGACGCCTTACCACAGGAAGACGGGAGATAGGCCATGGGCACCTGGCCCACAGAGCCCTCGAAGCCGTTTTACCTCAGAAAAAGGATTTTCCCTATACCATACGCGTGGTAAGCGAGATTCTCGAATCCAACGGCTCTTCTTCCATGGCTACGGTTTGCGGCGGAACCTTGAGTCTGCTTCATGCAGGAGTTCCCATACGAAAGCCTGTCGCGGGTATTGCCATGGGCTTGGTTAGTGAAGGGGATCGGGCAGCCGTTCTCACCGACATCCTTGGTGAGGAAGATCACCTCGGTGACATGGATTTTAAGGTTGCCGGAACCGAAGACGGTATAACCGCCTTTCAGATGGATATAAAAATCGCTGGAATATCAAGCGATCTGATGAAACGTGCTCTCGAGCAGGCCAAAAAGGGCAGAATGCATATCCTCGGTATCATGAATGCGACCCTCAAAGAACCGGTAAGTGATGTCTCCGACTTTGCCCCGAAGATTCTTTCCTTGAAGGTCGATGTCGACAAGATTGGTGCCATTATCGGCCCCGGGGGAAAAACCATAAAAGCCATTGCCGAACAGAGCGGTTCCGAGGTCAATATTGATGATAACGGTACCGTTACAATCTTCGGAAAGACAAAAGAAAAGGCCGAGAAGGCCAGAGAATTTATCAAGGCAATTGTGGAAGAACCCGAAGTAGGAAAGATCTATGAGGGAACGGTCAAGCGTATCATGGATTTCGGTGCTTTCGTTGAAATTCTTCCCGGTAAAGAGGGCTTATGCCACATCTCGAAGCTCTCCAGAAAACGGGTGAATTCGGTAAGCGATGTTCTGGCCGTTGATCAGAAGATTCCGGTGAAGTTGATTGAGATCGATCGACAGGGTCGGCTCAATCTCAGCTACATCGATGCTTTGGAAGCCGAAGAGGCGAAATAATTTCGATATAATAGGGAAAGGCGGTTCGGTCCAATGACGAAGATTATTGTTCACGGAACATTTGATGCACAGCTGATGCCTCAGTATGCTTCGGCCCATGCTTCTGGAGCCGATCTTCATGCCGATATCGCCAAGCCCGTAATCCTGCCGCCGGGGGAGCGTGCAATGATTCCCACCGGTGTCCGGATTCAGATTCCCGAGGGCTTTGAGGCTCAGGTGCGCCCCCGATCGGGACTTGCTGCCCGTAATGGGTTGACCGTGCTTAACACGCCCGGAACCATTGATTGTGATTACCGGGGAGAAATTAAGATCATTCTTATCAATCTTGGGCGCGAATCTTTTTCCGTTGAACCGGGGATGAGGATTGCGCAACTGGTGTTTGCGCCCGTTGTACAGGCTGAGTTCATACAAATAGAAGAGTTGGAACAGTCCGATCGTGGACATGGGGGCTTCGGCTCAACAGGAATATGATCCTCCGGCACAAATCCTTACGGTTTCGGATTGCCGATGCATATTTACTGAAAGAGTTCTTCTTCTCCTTCTGTATTGCCTTCATTTTTTTCTTTTTTATCTTTTTCGTGAATCAGCTACTTCTACTTGCAGAGGAAGTTTTGTCAAAGCGAGTAGGGGTAACGAAGGTACTTCTTTTAATCCTCTATTCCCTTCCGGCCATTCTTGCCTTTACCTTTCCTTTTTCCGCCTTGCTCGGCACCGTCATGGCCATAGGACGATTTTCCTCCGATAATGAGATTACCGCTTTTCGTGCCCTTGGCGTTTCCCATCTCAGACTCTTTTTTCCCGTCATGTTGCTCGGCCTTATATTATCTGGAATTTCTTTTTTTTCAAATGATGTTCTTCTTCCGAGGGGGACGGTCCAGTTCGGAAGACTATACCGCGATATTCTCTATTCGAATCCGGCCTTGGAATTGGAGCCTTATGCTGTCAGGCGCTATAAAGATACCGTTTTGGTAACCGGTGCAATCTCCGATAGGGAAATTTCCGATCTTGTGATCCTTGACCATGACGAAGATCAGAACGAAAGAATGCTTTCGGCAAAAAGAGCATATCTCGAGCAGGATGAAAAGGAAAACGGCGTTATCAGCCTCAGACTTGAAGAGGTATTTGGACATACTGCAAAGAAACGGGAGGGGGATTTCGATTATTTTACCGCCGATACGATGGAATATAATATTCTCCTTTCCTCCTTTACCTATTCCATTAACAACCTGACTCCCCGGGAAATGAGTACAGCCGCCCTGTATGGGGAAATTCAGACGATGGAAGCGAAGAAAAAGGAGGATCAGAACAAAAAGCGATTTGACCGTACTCTACAGTTGTATAAAATTGAATTCTACAAAAAGCTTGCAATCCCTCTCGGCTGTTTTACCTTTATGTTTTTTGCTTTTCCTGCAGGCCTCTTACCAAAGAGAAGTGGAAGATGGGTTGGTTTTGTATTGGGCTTATTTGCCGCTGCCTTTTACTGGATGCTTCTGATTGTCGGTCAGACACTTGGTGTTCGCTTTCAGGTATCAGCAGCCTTGGCCATGTGGTTTCCCAATATCTTCATAGCCTTTATCGGATTGTTGATATACCTATCAAGGAGCCATCGGTGAAGAAGCTTGATCTGATGGTTCTAAGGGCGTTTTTCCATATATTGTTTCTTTCGCTCATGTTCTTTTCCTTTGTCGTGGTTCTGGTGGAACTCTTCTCAAATCTCTGGCGCTACCTGCAAAACGATGCAGCGCTTGCTGAGATACTTTTCACCTCACTTCTTTATTATCCCAAGGCAATCACCCTTGCCCTACCGCCCTCGATACTCTTTGCAATCGCCTTTACCCTTGGATCATATCAGGCGAATAACGAGCTGCTGGCACTATTCTCATCCGGAGTATCACTCCTCCGCTTTACGGTGCCGATTATCGTCTTGTCCGCCCTTTTATCTGTTGGTAGTTACTTTTTTCAGGAATATCTTGTTATCCCGAAAAGCGCTCAGAAGCAGATACTGACCGACCGCCTTTCCGGACGTTCTTCCGTGGGAAACAACAATAATGTCGTCATTCTTTCCGGTGAGGGAAGATTCCTTTACAAGATAGATTACTATAATGCAAAAAACAGATCTCTGACCGGAGTCAGTGTACTTATACGCGATTCGCAAGGAAACTTCACGAAGCGGATAGAAAGTGAATGGGCACAGTGTGATGAATCGGGGGAGTGGGTGTTTCATCGGGTAAGACTTTTTGAAGTTTTATCTGATAAGAGGGTTACGGAGCAATTTTTTCTCACCTATCGTAACCCTGAACTTTCGGAATCTCCCTCGAGTTTCCGGAAACAGATAGGATCGGTTAATGAGCTGCAAAGAAAAGAGGCCCAAGTATGGATCGAACGGCTTCGAAAAAGCGGTAGTGAACGCTATCACAAAGAGTTGACGGCATACTACGAGCGTTTTTCGTTTTCCCTTACCCCGTTGATCGTAGCCCTTCTGTCCATCTCGTTAAGTGGATATTTTAAAAAGAATATTTTACTTATGAGTCTGCTTTCCAGCGTCATCGTTTCCGTGTTATATTATGTCAGCGAAATGGTCCTTGTACTCTTTGCCCAGTTGGGAATCATCAGACCGATTACCGGGGCATGGACCAGCGCTCTTCTATTTCTCTGTATCTCACTTTTTCTCCTGAAAAAGGCAAAATCTTAAATAGCGGAGTATTTTTCATGCTCACAATAGACCACAACGATACGCTTACGGCTGCGCGGACGGGAACACTTGCCTTGCCGCACGGAACAATTGAGGTTCCTGCCTTTATGCCCGTCGGAACGAACGGAACGGTAAAAGCGATTAGCCATGCAGCCGTCGACAATATGGGCTATCGCCTGATCCTCGGAAATACCTACCATCTCTATCTCAGACCCGGGAAGGAGGTGTTTGAAACATACGGAGGTCTTCACGCCTTCTCGTCCTGGCCCCACAATATCCTCACCGACAGCGGAGGTTTTCAGGTTTTTAGTCTTGCACCCTTTCGAAAAATACGTGATGAGGGAGTTCGGTTTCGAAGTCACATAGACGGCTCCTACCATCACCTTACGCCCGAAAGTGTGGTTGAATTTCAAAGAACCCTTGGCAGCGATATCATGATGTGCCTTGACGAATGTACCCCACCTGAAATCAGCTACAAAAAAGCCATTGAAGCATGCCGCCGAACAACGGCTTGGGCGAAACGAAGCAAAGTGCGTTGGGATATAGAGCGGGAAGCGGGCTTTGAGGGAAAGCTATTCGGCATCATTCAAGGCAACTTTTTCAAGGACCTACGGAAAATCAGCAGCGAAGAAATCATCGAACTTGATTTCCCCGGTATTGCCATTGGCGGTCTTTCCGTAGGAGAACCAAAAGAAACATTCGAAGAGTACCTTGCCTATACCTCACAATTCCTTCCATCGGAAAAACCACGGTACCTCATGGGAATTGGAACTCCCGACTACATTTTTGCCGCGGTAGAAAACGGGATCGACCTTTTCGATTGTGTGTTTGCAACACGTACGGCAAGAAATGGGACAGTGTTTACGAAAGACGGTATGATAAACCTGAAAAAAGCCGGGCACGCATTGGATAAAGGCCCTATTGAGGAGGGGTGTACCTGCCAGGCATGCACCAGGTACTCGCGCGGCTATATGCGCCATCTGTTTAAAGCCGGAGAGCTCTTTGGCCCCATGCTGGCGACCGAACACAACCTCCAGTTCCTCTATGACCTTATGGTCGAGATCAGACACTCAATTCGTGAAGATCGATTTTCCTCTTTCAAGAAGAACTTTCTCGACCGATATGTAAAAAAAGGAAACTAAAACCGAATGAAGCAGTCGGAAACAACAACAGGAAAGCGTGACAGCACATTCTTTACAATGGTTGTCATGTTGTGCACTTTTGTATCCAGAATTCTTGGTTTTGTACGTACTGCCGTCATTACGGCAGTCTTCGGTGCAGGAGGTAAGGCGGATGTCATAAACGCCACCTTTGCGGTACCCAATAACCTGAGGAAGCTTTTGGCCGAGGGCGCCCTCAGCAGTGCCTTTATTCCGGTCCTGAGCGAAACAATCGTCAACGAAGATGCCAAAAGAAGTCGATCCTCGCTTCTTGTAAGGACGCTTATTACATTTCAGTTGCTTATTCTGATACCCTTTACTATTCTTGCCATCATTTTTGCCGAGCCATTGGTACGACACGTGGTGACCCAGTTCAAGGATCCCGCCCAAATTGCGCTTTCTATCGACCTATTTCGCTATTTCATTGTCTATCTCCTCCTTATCAGCATCAGCAGTGTGCTAATGGGGCTCTTGAACAGCCACGACCGGTTCTTTATTCCGGCATTCACCCCCATCTTTTTTTCCATCTCGGTAATTAGTTCTATTTTGATATTTCATCGAAGTCTGGGGGTATTCTCTATGGCCGTCGGGGTTTTGACTGGCGGGGTGGGGCAAATCCTCTTTCAGATCCCTCAGGCCATGCGCTTGGGATATCGCTTTTCACCCTCTTTTCACTTTAGAAGCGATGACTTCGTAAAGATCCTGCACCGCTGGTTGCCGGTACTTGCCACCTCATCAATCTTTACCATCAACCAGCAGATTGCCTATATTTTTGCCTCTGGCTTGACAACTGGAAGCGTTTCCGCACTCTCATACGCCATGGTGTTTTGGCAACTTCCCTTTGGAATCTTTTCCGCATCGGTGACCACGGTCCTTTTCCCGAAGATGAGTAGACAGGCAGGTAATAACGACCTCTCCGGCCTTCGGGATACCCTTCAATACGGTATCCGCTTTCTTTTTGTATTACTTATTCCCTCGGCCCTGTTCCTCTCCTTTTTCGGTAAGGAGACAATCAGCATGGCCTTGCAGCGCGGCAAATTCTATGCCGGCGATACCTTTCTGACGGCTTCGGTGTTGACAGGATACTGTTGGGGACTTTTCAGCGTCGGTGCCTTCAATTTCCTTCAGCGTTTTTTCTACTCCATCCGCAACTATCGCCTTCCATTTATCGTCGCCTGTGTGGTTGCCACGGTGGATATCATTTTCTCGCTTATTTTGAAAGAAACCGTTCTCGGTGTTACCGGTCTTGCCATTGCCAATTCCATCTCCTTCACCGTTGGATTTCTCATTCTGATATTCTTTGCCGCCAAGAAATTGAAGGGCTTCGATTCAAGAATGGTTTTCTCCACCATTAAGAAGGTTTCTCTTTCCATGATCCCCTTTCTTCTCTTCGCATATGCAGCCACTACCTATTTTGGAGGGTGGTGGGTCACAGGATCAAATATAAAGGGGGTCGTCTATCTCGGTGTGGAATTTTGTATCTCATCGGCTCTCATTCTGATGATGTATAAGCTTATGCAGGTCGAAATGGTCGATCGCATTTTTGCACTTTTGCGGATAAGGAAAAAACGATGATCTCTTTTCACAAAAAACAGCTCACAATAATGGCGTTCTTTTGGTTCTTTGTTCTTGTGACATCTTCTCTTTCCCTCCTTTATGCCGAGGAAGACGATATGAAAAGCGTCTATGAAGAACGAAAAGAGACTATTGCATATGGTATTGATAGTGAAGTCTCTGCCCTCATTGATGCGATCATAAAGGAGAAGGATGATCGCTTTGAGAATGAGCTGATGGATCTTTATCGATCAAGTCTCAATGAAACAGTCAAGGCCAAGATCATCTCATACTTTGATGCCCTGGATCTTGATTCCGGACGAGATATTTTCTTTTCAACTCTCAGCGAAGAATGGGATCAGGATACATCATTCGATCTCGTATCAGCGGCGATTACCTATCTAAAGAAGCGCCAGACAAAGGAAATTACCACATTTTTTGCTGAAACCCTTCTTCCTGACAGAAACGATCGAATATCCACTGCCGCTGTCTCAGCCATCGGGGATTCGGGAGACAGCTCTTTTTCCACATTACTTGAAGAGGAGCTTGACTCTTCCGACCTTTCCGACAACAAACGCGCCGAACTTATCAGCGCCATAGGAAAGCTTGGTGATGCACATGCGGTTTCCACACTTGTTGATCTTCTACTTGACGAGGGAGAGGATAAATCGATTCGCTGGCGTGCAGCCTCGGCTCTGGGAGAGATAGGCGGCGATTCCAGTTTGGAAGCATTGATGGAGGTCTTCGACAGCAGCGATCCTATTCTTCGAAGCAGGGCAACCGCCGCGCTGACAAAATTCGATGGCCAACAGGCCGAACAGGCACTTATTCAGGCCTTACGTGACTCGTTCTGGCGCGTAAGGGTGGCGGCAGCCACGGCCCTTGGTGAACGTAAGTCGGAAGATGCGGTGGATATTCTGATCTACAAGGCAAAGAGTGACCCAGACATCAAAAATGTTCGATCCGCTGCAGTTTCTGCCCTGGGGGAAATAGGAAGCGGCAAAGCCTCCGACCTTCTTGTCGAACTCTACCTCGACAGCAAGGTCCCGATGGAAATCAGATCGCAATCGCTGATCGCTCTACTGAAAAGTGACGAAGGAAAAGCCCTGACTGCTGTAGATTCGATAGTAAAAAACGTAACAGAATACGAGCGCCAAAAGGCTATTATCACCGAAACCGCCAAGATTTTAGCAATGACAAAATCTGATAGCCTGGAAGATATGTACAAAAAAATGCTTGCTCTCACCGATCGGCAGGAGATGGTTCTTTCTGCCCTTTCCGGTATCAGAATCAACAAAATAACAAGCCTCGAAGGAGAGGTCGAAAAGCTTACCGGCGAAGAGAATAATGCCCTCATTAGGAAACAGGCACTCTCGACTCTTGAAGCTCTTCGAAATTAAGCCTAAGCGAAGCGAAACTGAAAACTCTCCTTTCCCTTGTTCATTTTGGCAATCCGGGTTCATCGATCATATGCAACATGCGATTAAGAGATTCAAGCGGTGAAATCCAGCGATGGAAGCGGAACTCGATGCTGACCTCATTATTTACCGCAAAGGTAATCGGCATATCAATGCACTCTGATTTCAGCATATCGCCGTCACCAAATCCGAGAAACCTATCGGAGGACTCAGGTGTGAAAAAGAACTGTTCCCCTTGTCGGGTGAGCGTTCCAATTGACGAGGGAACAGGGTAGAGGAAGATAATAAAGGGAGAAGAGGCGGCACCACCGATCTTCAAGGTTTCCCCATCTTTCATCCATTTGATGTTTCGCCGTCCGATGAGACGGTTCTGATCACGAACCACCATCTCCACAGCAATTTTGCCTTGAGCACGTGCGGAGACGATTTCTTTTATCGTGTACAGACCACTATCATGACGAGCAGAAGCAGAAAGGCTTACGGTACCCGTACTACGAAGCTTCGGAGGGAGATTTGTCTCTCCCGTAGTTGTTGTTGTTCTATAGAATTCGGGAAGCGGGCGTTCCTGCCGCTGATAGGCCTGCAACGAATCGACAGCCTCGTGCATCCTTTCAGTCTGCCGGGATTGCGGCAGGTCACGGGAAACCGGAGTGTTTGTAAAAGCGGGAAGGGCTGCGGCATGCTTTTCAATTTTCGGGATATTGGGGCTCACCGAGCTCACGCGCTCCCTCTCTTTCGTCTCGCTATAAATTTCCTTGCTGACTCTGCTCTCTTTGTTATCTTCTTTATTGCCCGATGCCCTTCTGATGAGAAGGATCACAGGAACAAGAACAACAATCACGACGAGAAAAAAGAGAATCATGCGAAAAGGAGTTCCTCCTCCAACGATTCCTTCTCCTCGCACGACACGCACCGAAATAGTTGAAGACCTAGGGAAGGCACGTCCGGCATCCCCCAGACGAAGTTCTACATCGATAGTTCCCTCTCCTTCCGAGACAGAAGAAGGAAGGGTGAGGTTCAATTTTACTCGTCGTTTAGCACCTGGGTTCAGTCCCAAAGAGACGGGCTTTTCGAGAGACGGGGTGCCGTTAATCAACAGGTCGTTGATCTTCACCGCCGCAGGTCCTTCAAGATGATTTCGTATATCCAGGGGAAGGACAAACTCTTCACCTATTTTCCCTAAGGTGCGGGGAAAAACGATTTCGAGCTGTCCCGTTGCCCGGTAGGCAAACCCTTCGCCTTCGGGACTATATGGAACGGCTTCAACCCCGAGCTTATCACTGATGGTAGGTAAAAGGTTATTTCCCGGCTCCGGTCCCTGATCGGTTCGATCGGTTCCAGAGTCCGAGCCTGGCGCCACGGCCTCCTCCTGCGTCGCTTCAGGACGGACATCCATTTTATTATCGGAAGAAACGGTCCCGGGAGAAGAAGCGGCGTTATCGTTATCGTCGGAAGCGAGAGCCAGGTCACCCGATAGGTCCGATTGCATAGAAGCATCGGAAGCTACGATCGGAAATTGAATGATATGGACCTTCCATCCGTTTCGACGCATGGATGCAGCGATATCTGAAACATCTTCCCCGTTTCTTGAAGAAACGGGATAGGGAGAACCAGGAGGGGGATCATGAATACCGTCGGTCAAGATAAAAATTTCTTTCTGGGTCTCAAGAGGAAGATCCGAGGTATAGTCGTATAACTCCTTACATGCGGCAACGAGATCGGTATAGTGGCCAAGCGGCTGAAGCAACATCAGCCGGGCTATAACATCCTTGATCTCCTCCACTCCTTTTAGCTTTCGGGATATCTCATATTCGGGGCGATCGGAAAAACTCAAAAGAT
This sequence comes from Sediminispirochaeta smaragdinae DSM 11293, assembly GCF_000143985.1. Lineage (GTDB taxonomy): Bacteria > Spirochaetota > Spirochaetia > DSM-16054 > Sediminispirochaetaceae > Sediminispirochaeta > Sediminispirochaeta smaragdinae. The sequence goes on from NC_014364.1 coordinate 2,198,066, forward strand.
GAAAACTGTCGCCAATCTTCAATTCTTCGGTTAGGATTCGGTGGATCAGGTAGTCACGCGTAGCATCGAAATATGAAAACATGCTTTCCGACGTATCGATGAGAACCACCGCGTCGACAGACTGGGCCGTGAGAGCGCCACTTCCCGAAAAGATAAACAAAAGAAAGATGGCGACAGGTAACAACACCCGCCGCCTTCCGTCAGACCTTTTTTTCATTCATTTTCCCCCATATGGAACGTTTTTGGTCCTTATGGCATTTCCGCAGCTTCTATTTTCAATACAGAATAATGATAGACTCTTTCATTGATCTCGAACTCAAGATCCTCACCCTCTTTGTGGTTCCACAGCTTACCTCCGAAGGGACTCAGATAACTGATAATATTCTCGTTCGGGTTCGATTCCCATGGACCAAAGAAGCTGTATGTCTCTTTCTTCTTTGTATCGAGGTTTTCCAAGGTGACTTTTGTGGCAAACGATATCTTAGAAGTATCGCGATCGGCCGGATCGAAGATAACGGCACGATCTATCTCATCCTTAAGCTTCTGCATCTGGATATTCAGCAGTTCCTGCTTCTCTTTTCCAGCCTTGTATTCGGCATTTTCCTTTAGGTCTCCAAGCTCGATGGCCGCCCCAATCTCTTTTGAGGTTTCTTTCATCTCGACATCATTGATGTGCTGTAATTGCTGTTTCTTCGCCTCAAAGGTCTTCCGGGTGACAATAAGACCCCTGGAAACGACTTCCGTTACCTTTTCTCCGTAAAACTTGAAGGAGGGGAAGCGTTCGAGAATCGTATGCTTCAGTTCAATCTTCACCGAGGGATCAAGCTCTTTCACATCATTGATGAGGGTGAAAAGGCGATTAATGGAATCTTCGTCTGACTTTGCAATATATTCTTCAAGCTTTTTCTCTTTCAAGAGAAAGGTTTGAATTTGGCGGTTCAGTTTTCTGTTTTCCGCCACTTCCCGCTTATTGGATATTTCCCGAAAGGTGATGTCCAAGAGGTGCACCATGCCGATCAATACCTTTTCGTATGAAATATCGTAATCCTCATTCCAGCTTTTCTCGTCGATATTGCGGGCGACCCAGATAAAGGCCTCCCGTTTGTCGCGGTATTGATCAACCAGATTGGAGAAAAGTTCTTTCAGCTTTTCACCGTGCCCCCTGCTTTCAAGTTCGTCGGGAATATAGCGCGTAAGATAATGAGGGAAAAGACGCACAAAATAGTCGGGCCAGTTAGAAACGCTCTTTTTCAGACGATCAAGGAAATCCTTCTTGAGATCGGAGTCGTCGATGGCCTGAAACATTCCTTCGATATCGCCGATTTCCTGAATCAACTCCTTGAACTTTATGGAGAAACCGGGGTTGAGAAAAGGGTATTCTCGAATCAAACGGCTGATGATCAGATAACTTGCAACGACCTGTTCATTAACCTGATTGTATGCCTTGAGGAACCCCGCGAAATAGCCGAACATCTCTCCGAAATAATCCGATTCGGGATCGGAGTCTTTCAGGAATTCCCGCATGATTTTAAGACGGCCGAAAAAGTGTTTTTCAGCCCGAAATCGGTTGAAGGTTTTCTCTTCAAAGCTGATGGGCGTATCTCTGACCACAAAATAATCGACCTTATCGGGGAGATTTCCAAAGGAGGGATCGGTTTTTAATACCTGTCGTGCCTGGGTGGACCATGTTGACCATTCGCCCTGGCTCAAGACACTGTCGACCAGTTCCGCTTTTATCTGTTTCATGTTGGCGGCATTATCAAAGCTTTTGATAACCGTCTTAAGGGCCCAGGGGATATCCTTCTTGATCTTGTCGTGCAATTTATCCTTGGGCCAGACAACCTTAAGCACCCAGATATGGTCCTTAGAAAGGCTGCCCAGGGCACTAACCGCCATTTTCAGGCTCATTTCGTGTCCACGCTTTCGAGCAAAATCGATCATAACCGAATCGCCCTTGATCTCCCGAATACGTCCGACCCCCCAAGTCCGGTGACAAACAAAGTTACCGGCATCAAAGGAGATATGCTTCTCAAAATCGTTGATGGCATCATGGACGTTTCTCCAGTTTTGGTTAAGATTGGAGAGACGAATATACTCATCAAGATGACTATGCTCTTTATACTGCTGTTTAAAACACTCGACGATCTCTTTTCTGGCCCAGAGATTCTTAGAATCGTAACCGAGGATTCTCTTTAGAATGGTTATGGACTTATCCCAATCCTCGGCCGCACGGTATTCGGCGTAGAGAGCCTCCAGCAACTGGCCGGCACGCTCCTCGCTGATGGTCTTTGCAACTTTCCGTTCGATATGGAAAAAGAAATCCCCTTCATGGGGGATATATTCGATCAATTTTTGCCAAATATCCTTAACTTGAGTAAAAAGCCGCTTGTTGATGTAACGATGAATTGCCTTTTTATAGAAGTCGACGGCAGCATCGATTTCGCCTTCTTCTTCCTTTTTCTCTGCAAGATGGCGGACGATATCTGCTTCTTCGTAATCAACCTTTATCAGGCGTTCCCAAACGCCATACTTTTTTTCCGTTTCATTTTCATGGTCGTAACATTCCGACAATGTGCGAAGAGCGAATTTGTTTTCACCGAAATCAAGGATACGGTTACACAGATATTCAACAACCGTCCACTTATGGTTGTCCGAGAAGATGGTAATCAACTTGACGAGGTTGGAATCATCAATCTGCTGTCTGCTCAGTGCAACAATACCGGCAATATAAAGTGCAATAATACTATTTTTCGTGTGGGTCAGATGCTCATCACAAAGCTCTTTTACCTCATCCTGGGCATCTTCATCTTCAAGAGCATCGATAAGGGCATCAAGCTCCTCAAAATTGCCAATAGAATAATTATTCAAGGTAGCCCTGGTCCATTTTTCCTCATTCAGAAGTTCGCCAATTTTCTGCATCTGCAATTCAGACATAATCTGTTCTTCTCCGATTTATGTGGTAAACTGTTCGTACACGGATTCATCAAGAAGCTTGATCTTCCGCAACACTTCCTCGACATTCTCGCGGGAATCTTTCGATCCGATATAATGATCGATAAGCCAGAAGTACCGATTCAGCAGTTCCGGTACAAGCAACGCCCTTCTTTGTTCGTCACGCTGCTCCCGAAGTTCTGTCTCGAGGGAATAGATTGCCTGTTTCAGGCGACCATATTCAAGGGGGCGCAACTCCCGCTTTATGTTAAACACCCCATACAGGACAGCATATACGGGCAGCCACACCTTTAACTCATTACCAGAATAGCCTAGAATGCGGATTCTTTCAATAAGCCGGACGATTAACTCTGATTCGATAAAATTGATGTCCACATCAAGCGGATTTATGAAAAAAGCCTCACGAAAGAAGGCCTTTGCAGCCTTCGTCTCATTCAAGAAGGCATAGCAATCGGCAAGTTCGGCAATGATTTCGGCATCCTCTCTTCGGCTCTGGCGGGCACTTTCGAGGAACTCCGCTGCCCGCTCATAATCTCCGGTTGCCTTTAGGCATCGTCCCATACGAAACAGCACATCGGGATCGGGAACAGCCGAATTTCGTAGGGCCTTCTGGTAGGATGCAAGAGCGGAGGAAAAAAGCCAAAGCCGACAGGCGTAGCTTCCCCCCTCAAAACGATAGTCACAGCTTCGGAGATAGTTTAGAAAGTTCACCCACTCGCGAAACAGATATTCACCCCGTTCCATGACGTCGGTAATTGTTTCAAGGCGTGCGGCTCGGGGACCCCAAAATTTTACATATTTCAATGCAGAGATTACATCGACGTGCTCGAAATCGATCTCAAGGCAGGCTTCAAGCTGCTGCTCGGCTTCCTCAAAACGGCCGCTTTTCATCTGTTCGAGTATTTCCGTCATTCGTCGTCCAAGAATTTCCTGTTGTTGCTGTTTCGTGGAAAGGCTCCCCATAACCGGTCCGTATATTCGTTTATTATAACACGATCAAGGGTTTAGTCAATGAAGTGGAATCAGGAAACAGGATGTTGCATTTTGTTGCGGTATGCCTTTCCCCATGGTACAATAATGAAAATGATACAAAAATATTAAAGAGGAGGAAAGGCTATGGAGGTGTCTTCCTATGTGCGACCTCGGTCCCTTGATGAAGCCTATACGCTTCTTACCCAAAAAAATGCTTTTGTCATAGGCGGAGGCGCATGGTCCAGGATGAGCTTACGACGCGTTGAAACAGCCATCGATCTCTCGTTACTTAACCTCAGATTTATTAAAAAAACGGATACGTATATCGAGATTGGCGCAATGACAACGGCACGGGAACTTGAGACATCATCAGAACTGGAAAAGACCTTCGGTTCCCTTTTTAAGGATACGGTCGCCCACATCGTCGGTGTGCAGATGCGGAATATCGTCACGATCGGAGGGACCGTGGCCGGAAAATACGGGTTTTCCGATCTGAATACCACCCTCCTTGCCTTGAACGCACGCATTGTCCCCTACAATGGAGAGGCTGTCGACTTTGAACAGTTCCTCCTCGAATCACATAAAGAAGCGTTTTTGATTGAGAAAATCGTGATCGACACCTTCGACACAAAAGGCGCATTTCAGTCGATACGCAACACTCAGGGAGATTTTTCCATTCTGAATGTTGCTGCTGCCAAGGCGGGAGGAAGCTGGCGTATCGCTGTCGGAGCCAGGCCCGGAGCAGCCAGACTCGCACGGGAAGGGGCGAAGGTTCTTGAAGGCCACGACACAATAGAGCTGGATCTGGCGGAAAAGGCGGCTAAAGTAGCGGCACAGGAACTTAGCTTCGGAAAGGATCTGCGGGCAGATGCAGCGTACCGACAAAACGTCTGCCTTCCCCTTGTCAGACGTGCCATCATGGAGGTTGCCGAATGATCATCACCCTTACCGTAAACGGACAGGAAAAGGTCCACATGATCACCCCGGGTGCCATGCTCGTCGATGTACTTCGCTCGGCAGGGTACACCGAAGTCAAAAAGGGCTGTGATACCGGAAGTTGCGGCGTATGTACCGTCCTCCTTGACGGTCTACCCATCCTTTCATGCTCCTATCTGGCAGCAAAGGCCGATGGCCACGAGATTACCACCATCCGTGGTATGGAAAAAGAAGCCGCGGAGTTTTCTGAATTTCTGGTCGGCGAAGGAGCAGATCAGTGTGGTTTCTGCTCACCAGGGCTTGCGCTTACGGTCATGGCCATGAAAAAGGAATTGAAAGCCCCCAGTGATGAAGAGATCAAACACTACCTGGCCGGTAACCTCTGCAGATGCAGCGGTTACGAAGGCCAGCTGCGCGCTATCAAAAAATATCTGGAGGCCTGCCGTGGATAAGCACTTCAACGAGGTTGGAAAAGCACGCCCCAAAATAGACGGAAAGGGCTTGGTCACAGGGCGCCCCGCCTATACCGACGACCTGGCATGCGGGGATGCCTTGGTGGTAAAAATTATTCGCAGTCCCCATGCCCATGCACGCATTATCTCGGTGGATACAAGTGATGCTCAAAAGGTTTCAGGATTTGTTTTGGCGCTGAGCTCTAAGGATGTCAAACGCATTCCGTTTACCCGTGCCGGCCAGGGCCATCCCGAGCCGAGTCCCCATGACAAATTCATTCTGGACGAATATGTTCGTTATGTGGGGGATGAAGTGGCAATAGTCGCGGCAATCGACGAAGAGAGTGCTGCCGAAGCCGCACGATTGGTAAAGGTCACATATGAGGTCCTCGATGCGGTCCTTGATTTTGAAGAAGCAATGGATAATCCTACCGTCATTCATCCCGAGCCGGAGATCCACGACATGTTTCCCATCGGCTTTGAACCAAAACGCAATATTGCCGCTGCCTATGCAATGGAGATCGGTGATGTGGAGAAGGTGCTCGAATCAAGCGAGGTAAGCATAAAGGCTTCCTACCATACCCAGGCCCAGGCCCATGTGGCTCTCGAACCCCATACCGCATACACATACCTTGACCTCCACGGAAGGCTGAATGTGGTCACATCCACACAGAACCCCTTTCATACGCGACGACTTTTGGGCCAAGCCCTGGATATGCCTCTGCGTAATATCCGTATCCAGAAGCCGAGGATAGGTGGGGGCTTTGGTGCAAAGCAACACCTGCATGTCGAACCCTATGCCGCTTTGGTAACCCTTAAAACGGGAAAACCTGCAAAGGTGGTGCTAAGCCGCAAAGAGGTATTTGAGGCCACCTTTTCCCGCCATCAGATGCGAATAGATGTGGGCATAGGTGCTACTCGAGATGGGCATATACGGGCCATCGACATGCATGTCCTTTCCAACACCGGAGCCTACGGCGAGCACGCACTGACCGTTTTCATGGTCGGAGGGTCCAAAACGCTTCCGCTTTACAATAAGGTTGAGGCAGTCCGTTTCGGTGGACAGATCGTCTATACCAATAAGGTTCCGGCAGGAGCCTATCGTGGATACGGAGCCATCCAGGGCAATTTTGCCTTGGAATCTGCCATAGATGAACTGGCAGCAAAACTTGGTATGGATCCCGTAGAGCTGCGGAAAAAGAATATGATCGCCGAAGGTCAAACCAGTGAGGTTTTCAAGATCATGGGCGAAGGCGGCGAGGGGGTTGAGATGATCGTCGAAAGCTGCAAGCTTGATTACTGCGTCAAGCGAGGCTGCCGGCTTATCGACTGGCTTCCTTCACGACTTGCTTACGAGGTGGCTCCGGGTAGGATACGGGCAAAGGGAATGGCCATCGCCATGCAGGGATCCGGGATTCCTCTGATCGATATGGGTTCCGCCAACCTCGAACTCCAGGACGATGGTTTTTTCAAACTGCACATGGGGGCCACCGATCTGGGAACCGGCAGTGACACGATTTTGGCGCAAATTGCCGCCGAAGAGCTTGGCGTAGACAGTGACGATATCATCGTCTACGCATCGGACACAGATCATACTCCCTATGATGTCGGAGCCTATGCATCAAGTACCACCTATGTTTCCGGTAATGCGGTTATCAGGGCTGCACAAAACATGAAAAAAGAGCTGTGCGCAGCCGCTGCGACGAAATTCTCCGTCGATGCAGACCAGGTGGAATTCGACGGAAAGGAGCTGAGAACAAAAGACGGTTCCAAGACAATCACGCTCAAAGAACTCAGTTTTGACCTGCTCTACCATGATGGGCTCAACATGAAGACCGTAAACGCCTCGGGCTCCTTTTCCGGAGAGAAATCCCCGCCCCCTTATATGGCGGGCTTTGTTGAGGTGGAGATCGATCTGGAAACCGGGAAGGTCGATGTTCTGGATTACGTTGCCGTGGTTGACTGTGGTACACCCATCAATCCGCAGTTGGCCAAAATCCAGGTTGAAGGGGGGCTTTTACAGGGTATCGGCATGGCCTTGTACGAAGATGTCCAGTACACCGAGAATGGGCGTCTGCGTACCAATAACCTGATGCACTACAAGATTCCTTCACGGGAAGATGTTAAGAAGCTGACCGTCGAGTTTGCCGAAAGTTACGAACCCAGCGGCCCCTTCGGCGCAAAATCGGTGGGGGAGATCGGAATCGACACCCCGCTTGCCGCAATAGCCAATGCCATTTACAACGCAACGGGTGCGAGAATTCGGGAACTTCCCCTTACGCCTCCCAGGGTTCTTGCTGCAATCAGGGAAGCTGCACAAAGCTGAACATCTGTCCAAGGGAAGCAATAGAACCCTTCTTTTCTGCCTGTTCTCCCTTCCGGGGAACGGGCAGATTGCCTTTTGAGATCGAATCTGGTAAAACCTAAGGTATGAACAATCAACCTTTAGTCGCACCATCGGTTCTTTCCGCCGATTTCGGCGATATTGCAGCTGCCATCGACCGAATTGAGGCATCACAGGCCGATATGGTCCATCTCGATGTGATGGACGGACACTTTGTCCCCAATATTACCTTTGGCCCCAAAATGGTGGCCGATATACGCAAGAGAACGAAATTGCCATTGGATGTTCACCTCATGGTCGATAATCCCGAATCCCACGTCGATGCTTTTATCGACGCAGGGGCGGACTATATCACCTTTCATCTTGAAGCCGTTACCCACGCACATCGCCTTATCCAAAGGATCAGGGATGCGAAGGTGAAAGCCGGCATATCCCTTGTCCCTTCCACTCCGGCCTCTGCCATCAGCGAGCTGCTTGAGGATCTTGATCTGGTTCTGGTCATGACCGTAAACCCAGGCTTTGGGGGACAGAAGCTCATTCCCGGCTGCCTTAGGAAGGTCACGCAGATAAAAACCATGTTCGAAGGAGCCTCGCCGATTCTTCTTTCCGTGGACGGAGGCATCAACCGGGATACGGTAAGGGCCGCAGTATCAGCCGGAGCCAATCTCCTGGTAAGCGGAAGTGCCTTTTTTCGGGCCGAAGATCCCGCCGAAGAGGTTCGATTTCTCAAAGCCGCTCTTTCTTCGTAAAGAAGCGGCCGTACAGGCCGATATATAGGAACGGGAGAGTAGATGATGTCAGAAAGCAAACGAATAGTGCCGTTCCTGCTCCTGCTGTTTATCGCTGGTTCGCTTCCACTTTTAGCACAGGAAGCCGGAGCAGGACGCATGAAAAGTGCCCTGGAGGCCTTCGGTTCAGGAACCTACCAGGATGCGCTTCTTGGTTTCCGCGAAGTTATTCTCGACAATGATGCGCAAAAGCTTCATGGAGCCGCCTATTATTGGTTGGCCCGTTCCGAAATGGCTCTGAAGAATTACGATGATGCAGCCCGGGATCTTGAGTATTTTCTCGAGAATTTTCCGAAAAGTAGTTTCTACCGGGATGGGAGCTACTGGAAGGGCAGGCTTCTGTTTCTGCAAAATGATTTTGATAATGCAATACGTGCCCTTTACGATTTTATCGAGGCCTACCCGGACCATGAATTTGTTGCAAACGCCTACTACTGGATCGGTGAATCGCTTTTTGCCCTCGGTCATTTGGAAAAGGCCCAGCGAATTTTCAATCTGATCATCACCGATTATCCCGCCAGCTTCAAGGTCGAAGCATCGAGATACCGGCTTTCACTGATAGAGATGAAAGAGCGGGAAGAAGAGTTGATGCGTCTTTTGAAGATGAGTCATGAAGAGTATCTTTCAGCCCTTGAGGAGTTTCAGCGGCGGGAGAAGATGTACGACCAGGCCATCTCCGGATACCAGCGAAAGCTCACGGCCCTTACGGCCAACGATAAAGAGGCTCTGGTGCAGGAACTCTCTTCCGATCTCGATGCAAAAGAGCAGGAAATTGCCGATCTTAAACGCCAAATTAGTCAGCTTAGTCAAAGGGGCAATGAAGGAGTTGGATTTATTTCTGTCCCTGAAACGGCCGATTCGAGGGAAGAGCTCCTATCGTTAAAAATGAAGGCATTGACCCTGAAAGAGCTCTATATTGAGTGGCTCCTCGACCAGGAGGAGGGAAAATGAAGATTATGAGGAATCGAAGGCTTTTGATGGCAACAGCCATCATACTTTTTTTCTTTACATCCTTGTCTTTGCTTTCGGCTCTTGAGCTGAAAGATGGACGAATAAAGCTTGTTCTCAACGAAAACAACGGGAAGTTCGCCGCCTACTATGAAAAGACGGCTGCCTCCGGCGATTATATCCCCTTCTTCTTTGCTCGGGATCCCAGGACCACTGGCTTCGGTTTTCTTGTCGGCAACAGAATCTACTCCATGGGCGAATCTTCAGGGTTTTCTTTAAGCACAGGGAAGGAAGCGGGCGGAGGCTATTTCTTGTGGAAGTCCAACGCCTTTACGGTAAAAGAATCCTTTCGCTTTATCGAATCGGAAAACTCACCCTTAAGCGATGGTTTCGCAATAACCATTACCATAACCAACATTACCGACAGGCCGCAGACGATAGGAGTGCATTATCTTTTTGATACCTATCTTGGAGAGGAAGACTCGCGTCATTTTGTCACCGACGGGGGGCTGGCTATACAGGGTGAAACCGAATATACGGCGATGTTGCCCGGCTACTGGGTCTCTCCCTCCGAAATATCCGGCTTCGGTGGATTGCAGGGAATGGTGCAGGGGCGAGGTTTGTCGGTTCCGGATAGGATAGTTTTTGCAAACTGGAAACGGCTTCAGGAAAATACCTGGAATTTTTCGGTACAGTCCTCAAGGAACTTTAATATGTTACCCTATTCGGTAAACGACTCGGCCGTATGCTACTATTATCTTCCGAAAAAAGTGGCTCCCGGTGAAAAGCGAGACATAAGCCTTGCCTTCGGCCTCTACAGCGGCAGCCGGTTCTCGGCTTCCACAGGAGAGAAATCATCGGATATTGAAGAGCTCTACAATAAAACGGTGGATAAGGGAGGACTTGCACCCGATGATACCAGAGGCCAGGTGACCGAGGATCTGGCAACGGTGAACGACCTCATCGATAAGATAGATGAATTGCTTACATATCCAGAGAGTGTAAACGAAGAGGATATTGAAGTCTTACATCAAATTTTCTCGACCCTTGACCAGCGCAAAGCGACCTACGAACGAAGGTAGTTATTTGGTATCATGGCAACGAAACCTTTCTCGAAAGCGGCGAAATTTTTCAGGCAGCGACATTACGAACAGGTAATCAGACTGCTTGAGCCGCAGGTCTTCCGTTTTCGAGAAAGCTTCAATTTTTACTATCTTTTGGGTTTCTCCTGCCTTCATATGGGCGACTTTGGGAGTGCCTACACCTATCTGAAACGCGGTCACGATATTAAACCTACCGACATCGAAACCCTTCTTGGACTTGCCTCGGTCCATTTAAAACGGCAGGAGACGGCGAAGGCAATTGAGCTGTGGCTCGAAGTCCTTGATTCCGATCGAAAAAATCAGTATGCACTTCGGGGACTGCGATTACTGAAAAAGAACAGTGATCCTGAGTTTATTATCGATTATACGGAATCCGGTAAGCTCGAACGCCTCATACCTCAGCCGGCGAGAACCTTTCCTCTATACCGTCTCCTTCTTGCCATCCTGCTTGCCGGCGTTGTTGCCGTACTTTTACTCGTTGCCCCATTTTCTCCCCTACGTATCACAAAGTCTGTAAGTGAGACATACCTGCCGGCCCTGGATATCGGTGACATCCCCAAGTTGACAGAGGTCGAAAAGAGTAATCATCCCTTCTCCTTCAGCGAAATGGAGATCCAGGAACTATTCGAGTCCATGGGGCGCTATTTTCGTGCCGGCCGGGATAACATGGTACGACGTGAAATTAATCGAATCCTTCTCTCCAACGCATCAGAGCCGGTTCGCGAAAAAGCCCGCTTTCTCATCGCCTCGCTGAAGGCACCTAGCTTCTCCAATTTTAAAGACAACTTTGCATACCGAGAAGTGATAAAGGAACCGGCCCTTTACGCAGGGTGCCATGTGGCTTGGAAGGGTGCTGTCAGTAATCTTCAGATCGGAGAACATGCCATCCAATTTGATCTTCTCGTCGGTTACGAAACCGGCCGTGTTCTTGAAGGGCAGGTCCCGGTAACGCTTCCTTTTTCTGTCCGTATCGACCCCGAACTGCCTATTGAGGTCCTTGGAAGTGTTGCACTCACCGGAAATCAAGACATTCCTTTTTCTCTTACGGCCCTTTCCGTACATCAGTTTCTCAAGGAGCAGCAATGAGAGCGGTAGTACAACGGGTAAAACGATGTACCGTTACCGTAGAGGGGCAGACCGTGGGTGAAATAGGCCATGGTCTTTTGGTCTATCTGGGCGTTGAGCATGAAGACGGAGAAAAGGACCTCTCCTATCTTGAGGAAAAAATCAGCGGCCTGCGCATATTTCAGGACGAGGCAGGAAAAATGAACCTCTCGGTGCTTGATGTCGAAGGTTCCATCCTCGTGGTTTCTCAGTTTACCCTTTGCGCGGATACCAGAAAAGGGAAGCGTCCAAGCTATAACTTTGCAGCCGATCCCGAAATAGCGAGGAAACTCTACCGCGAAATGGCGGAGCGGTTTTCCCGTCGAGGTATCCACACAGAGACGGGAAAATTCGGCGCTTCCATGGATGTTGATTATATCAATCAGGGTCCGGTCACAATCCTTCTCGACTCACGAAAGCGTTTCTGATAGGATAAATCATACGGGCGCTATTGTGCGTATACAGTCGAAGGGGGAGAAGTATGGCAAAGAAAACGATGACGGCTTCAGCTTCTTACGAAAATAGGGAAGAGAAAGAGAAGGCGCTGGAAGCAGCCCGTCTGCAGATTGAAAAGCAATTTGGGAAGGGTTCTCTCATGAAGCTCGGCGGTGAGAATCGTCAGGGTAATATTGAAACAATTCCCTCCGGATCGATTCTCCTTGATGCCGCCCTGGGGGTCGGAGGCTATCCCAAGGGACGTATCGTCGAAATATACGGCCCGGAATCGTCGGGAAAAACAACGCTGGCTCTCCATGCCATTGCAGAATGCCAGAAGCAGGGAGGCATCGCCGCTTTCATTGATGCCGAACATGCCCTCGACCCTGTCTACGCCCGAAACCTCGGCGTCAATATCGATGAGATGTGGGTCAGCCAGCCGGATACCGGTGAGCAAGCCCTGGAGATTGCCGAAAGCCTTGTCAGGTCCGGAGCCGTGGATATTATCGTCGTGGACTCTGTGGCAGCCCTTACTCCCCAAGCGGAAATCGAGGGCGATATGGGTGATTCCCACATGGGATTGCAGGCGCGTCTTATGAGTCAGGCCCTCCGAAAGCTTACGGGCATTATCTCCAAGAGCGGAGCTTGTCTTATCTTCATTAACCAGATCCGAATGAAGATCGGGGTAATGTTCGGAAACCCGGAAACGACTACCGGAGGTAAGGCGCTTAAATTCTACTCCTCTGTGAGAATTGAGGTACGGAGAATCGAGACCATCTCCAAGGGGGCTGATGAGGCGATCGGTAACCGAGTACGAATAAAGATTGCCAAAAACAAGGTTGCTCCTCCCTTTAAAAAGGCCGAACTTGAAATTATCTTTGGCAAAGGAATCTCGGCCAGTGCAAGTTTGCTTGATGCGGCGTTGAAATTCGAAGTCATTCAGAAAAGCGGTTCCTGGTACTCCTACGGTGAAGAAAGAATCGGTCAGGGACGGGAAAATGCAAAACTCTTCCTTGAGACGAATGCCGATGTGGCAGAGGAAATCGATAAAAAGGTTCGTGTACTCCTTTTCCCCGAACCTACGCCGGAAACCAAGCAGAAGGAAGTGCCCAAGGAGGAAGACAAATCCGCTGAACGAAAATTACCGAAATCCAAGAAGAGCGAGCCGGCCGAAGAGACGGAGCTTTTTTAAATGGCAGAATTGACCGAAACCGATGCCGTTGTATCGAGTTCGGAAAGCAAGCAGCGATTCAAACTTGGTGAGTTCGAAGGTCCGCTCGATCTCTTGCTTTTTCTGATCCGAAAAAACGAAGTCAATATCTACGATATCCCCATTGCCGAAATAACCGATCAGTACATCAGTTATCTGGAATATGCTACTAGTATTGATCTTGATGATCTGACCGAATTTTATCTTCTTGCCTCGACATTGCTCTACATTAAAAGTCAGATGCTGCTTCCTGTAGAAGTCGATTTCGGTGAGGATTACGAAGATCCCAGGCAGGAACTTGTCGAACGGCTTATCGAGTATCAGAAATTTAAAGAAATCAGTAAGTTAATGGAAGAAAAAGAGCGTGCATCCGAATGGACCATCGAACGAAAAAAGAAACAGCGCACCCTTCCGTTCTCCGAGGAAGACGACATCTGGGAGCAGATTGAGGTTTGGGACCTATTGAAAAGTTTTTCCACTATGATCGGGACCCTTTCACACGAACGAATCATCGATCTCTATGAAGAGGTCACCATAAATGAAAAAATCAGCCTGATTCATGAATTACTGGAAGGAAAGGATCATTTTTTGTTTACCGATCTGATAAAAAAGGAAACATCGACGATGGAGGTCGTGTGTGCCTTTCTTGCAATCCTGGAAAGCGTTAAAATCAAATTGATTTCCATCTTTCAGAACCGTCTTTTCGGTGATATACAGATTAGAAAACGTGTGCCCCTGCCTGGAGAACATTTTGAGGCCTATGATTTTTCAGACGAGGATACACAGGAATAAGAGGTGATGAAACTGGACCGGGAAACAGCATTGATAGAAGCCATTTTATTTCTCGAGGGAGACCCGATCAATACGAAGCAGCTGGTAAAATTCTCGAACCTCTCCCTTGAGGTGGTGGAGCACGCCCTTACGCAGCTTCACGAACGCTATGCTTCGGAGGATTCCGGCATCGAACTGGTGGAAGTCGGAGGCGGGTGGCAGTTGGTTCCGAAGGCCGAGCTATGGGATTATCTCAAAGATCGCTATGGCAAGCACAACGATAACAAGCTCTCCCGTGCGGCCCTTGAGACACTTTCGATCATCGCCTATAGTCAGCCGATAACTAGAGGGGAAATTGAGAACATCAGGGGTGTTTCCGCCGATAGCATGATCAAACTCCTTCAGAATCGGGGATTGGTCAAGGGCATTGGAAAAAAGGACGTTCCTGGAAAGCCGACCCAGTACGGCACAACAAAGGAGTTCCTCAAGCTGTTCAGACTTAAAAGTATATCCGACCTTCCGAAACTTGATGATATAAATAGGGATCGGTTCGAACTGAATGGATAAGGACGATAAGAAAAAGAGGCCGGATGAGGCCGTGAGGCTTCAGCTCTACCTGGCAAGAAGCGGAGTAGGCTCACGCAGGGCCTGCGAGAAGCTTATCAGCGAGGGATGCGTCAGGGTAAACGGGCAAGTAGCCAACTCCCAGGGAATAAAGGTTGTTCCTGGAAGGGATAGCGTTACCTATCGAGGCAAGCCTGTCTTTCCCACTGGCAAACACTACTACATCGCTCTCAACAAACCTGTTCGTTATCTTTGTACCCATTATGATTTGGAGGGGCGTCCCTTAGCCGAAGACCTTATAAAGGGGAAGTTTCCGGTCCGTCTTTTTAATGTGGGACGACTTGATTTTCTTTCCTCCGGTTTGATTTTCTTTACCAACGACGGCGAATTCGCCAAAATCATCACCCATCCCTCGCACGAGATCGAAAAGGAATATGTAGTGGAGACTGCGAAACGGCTTAGTTCAGAGCTATTGGAAGAGTTCCGCAAGGGGGTCGTTGTAGAAGGCGAGCTCTACCGTATTCATGCATACAACATTATCTCTCCGGTGAAAGTCAAAATCGTTCTGAGGGAAGGCAAAAACAGGGAAATCAGAAAACTCTTTACCAGTAAAAACATAAAGGTAAAACGCCTGCACAGGGTGCGCATCGGCCCCGTTCAGATAGCAGGCATGCATCCTGGTGAGTTCAGAAATCTCAAACCCAAAGAGATTGCCTGGTTCATGAAACAGCAAAAGGGAGAAAAAAGGTGATCGTAGCAATCGACGGACCGGCGGGGGTCGGGAAAAGTACCATTGCAAAAGCCATTGCGCAGAGAAGCGCTTTTTTTTATATCAGTTCAGGAAAATTCTACCGGGCGGTCACCCTTTATGCCCTCGAACAGGGGATTGATGTTGAAAAGAAAGAGGGATTGGTCGATCTCGTGGCCTCCCTCTCTTTTTCAATACGACAAGGTGAATTGTATATCGGAGCCCGTAATGTGGAGCCCTTCCTCCATACCGACCGTATCGACGCATTGGTAGCGACCGTTAGTGCGTATCCTCCCTTACGAGAGGAAATCAATAAGGCGCTCCGAAAAACTACCGCGGAGATGAATGTTGTCATGGAGGGAAGGGATATCACGACTGTCGTTTTTCCCGATGCAGAGGTAAAGATATTCTTGGATGCCAGTGTAGAGACCAGAGCAATGCGCAGGTTCAGGCAGGGAACCAGTGAACTCTCCTATGACGAACTCGTCGACTCAATCAGAAGTCGGGATACCATCGACAGAGAGAAACCGGTGGGCGGACTCAAAGTCGCCGACGATGCTCTCTATATAGATAGCTCGGACTTGACCATAGATCAAGTTTGTGAGAAAGTGGTACAAGAAATATTCAGAGCTGAACAAAAGGTAAACCAGGAGAAAGATGGTAGTGATGACTGAGAAGGATTCCGAGAAAAGCACAGACATTCAGGCTTCTCTGCAGGAAGAGTACCTGAAATCTCTCGAAGAGTTGGAAGAAGGTCAACTCGTCGAGGGGTCCGTAATCCAGGTCGGACCGGAAAATGTTTTTGTCGACGTGGGTTATAAATCCGAGGGTAAGATCCCTCTTTCTGAATTCGAAACCACACCCGAGATTGGTGATATCGTTAATGTTGTTCTTGTTCGCAAGGAAGGAAAAGGCGGACAGGTTGTCGTTTCGAAAAATAAGGCCGACGTTAAACTCTTTTGGAAAGAGCTTCGAGAGGCTTTTGACAATGAGCAGCCCGTTGAAGGCACCTTTGACAAGGTGATCAAGGGCGGGTTTGAAGTCGATTTGGGACATGGCGTTAGAGGTTTCTGTCCCATGTCGAAAACCGATGTACAGCGGGTGGAAAATCCCGATGAGTACATCGGCCTGAAGGGCAAGTTTCTAATCGACAGGCTTTACAGCGACAACAAACTGAAGATTGTTCTGTCTCGCCGCGGCTTTATGGAGCGTGATATCGCCGAACGGAAAGAGAAGTTTTTCAGCGAAACCTCCATAGGCGATGTGGTCACAGGAACGGTAAAAAGCTTTACCAGTTTCGGTGCCTTTATCGATCTCGGCGGATTCGACGGTTTGCTTCATATCAATGATATGAGTTGGGGGCATGTCACTCGCCCGAAGGATTATGTCAAGAAGGGACAGGAAGTTGAGCTGAAGGTGATCAAGCTTGATCCAGAGGAGCAGAAGATCAATCTTTCGCTTAAACACTTTACCCCGGATCCATGGCTTGCTTTCGAAGCGAAGTACCAGGTTAACGATATTGTTAAGGGAACCGTAACCAAGCTTACCGATTTCGGTGCTTTCATCGAACTTGAAGAAGGAATTGAGGGGCTTGCACATATTTCCGAGCTTTCGTGGGTTAAGCGGATCAACCACCCCAAAGAGGTGTTGAATATCGGTGATGAAGTCGATGTGATGATACTTTCCTACGACATCCAGCAGGGTAGGGTGAGCCTCGGTCTAAAACAGGTTCGTCCAAATCCGTGGGATACCATTGCCGACTCCTATCCCGTAGGTACCAGGCTCACCAGAAAGGTAGTCAAAATTACCAATGCAGGGGCCTTTGTGGAGCTTGAAGAGGGAATCGACGGCTTCCTCCATTCCGATGATCTCTCATGGACCCGGAAAATCAAGAATCCCGGTTCTGTTTTGAAGGCCGGTGAAGAGATTGATGTAGTTGTTATTAGTGTCGATGAGGAAAGTCATCGGATTCGGCTCGGTGTAAAGCAGCTTGAAGAGGATCCCTGGCAGAGCCTCAGAAAAACCTATCCCAAGGGGAGCGTTATTGAGGGAGAAATCACCAGCGTTACCGATTTTGGGGTGTTTGTGCGCGTTCCCGGCGGCATCGAAGGGTTGATTAATAAGTTCAATCTTACTCAACCCGGCGAAGAAGTAAGCGATGAAGTACTCTCACGCTTTAGCCCCGGTGAAAAAATCACCTGTCTTGTGACGGACATTAACCCGCACAGTCAACGGTTGAGTCTCTCCATTCGTGAATACCAGAGAAATCTTCAGCGAAAGGAAATTTCCAAGTATATCCACGATGAAGATGAGGAAACAACCGTCACCTTTGCCGACATCTTGAAGGAGAAGGGTGATTCGCTCGACTCATAGAAGGTATGCTTAACGTCGATGCACAACGGCTTGAGACCCTCATTGAGATCAATGAGCTTATTAATACAGATTTTCAGGATAGTCGTTCCCTCCTGACGAGAATACTCGAGTCAGCCACACGGCTGACTGGGGGGGAGGCTTCTTCACTTCTTCTTTTAGATCCGGTAAATCGTAAACTCTACTTTGAAATAGCCTTGGGATCGAAGGGTCCCGAAATGAAACGGTTTAGTCTCGATCTGGGTGAGGGGATTGCCGGTTGGGTTGCACAGCACAACCGCTCGCTCATTGTAAATGACGTTGAAAATGACAAACGTTTTTTTGCGCCGATAAGTAAAACGATTGGGTTTAAAACCGATTCAATTCTTGCCGTTCCGATGCGACTTCGGGAACAGTGTATCGGCGTCATCGAAATTGTCAACAGGAAAGAGGGAAATGCCTTTTCCCAAGATGATTTGCAGTGGCTCGAGGTCTTTGCTAACCAGGCTGCCTTAGCCATTCAGAATGCAAAGGAGTACCAAAAGCTTCTTGAAGAGGTACATCAATTGCGCCACAAGGTCGACGATAGCACCGAATTCCATCATTTTGTCGGTACCAGTAATCTCATTCGAGAAAAACTTGAGCTTGCACGAAGAATCGGTGCAACAGAATCCTCTGTCCTTCTTATAGGAGAAAGCGGAAGCGGAAAAGAGCTGTTTGCAGAACGGATACATCTTGAAAGCATGCGTAGAGAAAAACCCTTCATACGAGTCAATTGTGCAGCTCTTCCTGAACATCTTCTCGAAAGTGAATTATTCGGTCATGTAAAGGGTGCCTTTACCGATGCATCGAAAGAACGCATAGGGAGATTTGAACTTGCCGACGGCGGAACCATTTTTCTGGACGAAGTAGGGGAACTGCCTCTTTCGGTTCAGGCTAAGCTCCTGAGGGTGATTCAGCATCAGGTTTTCGAAAAGGTCGGCAGCAGTGAACCATGCAGGGTTGATACACGAATCATTGCGGCTACCAATAGAAATCTCGAAGAGGCAATGGATAAGGGGCTATTTCGGCAGGATCTTTACTACCGCCTTAATGTGCTTCCTTTCGTCGTTCCTCCATTGAGGGATCGACCTGAGGATATCCCCGTACTTGCCGATTATTTTTTTAGAAAGACAAAGCGTGAACTGGGGCGTACCGTCTCGGGATTTTCGGCAGAAGCGATGGATGCTCTGCTTTCCTACCGGTGGCCGGGGAACGTCCGGGAATTGGAAAATGTCGTTGAACGAGCCATTGTTATCTCTACCCACGAGTTGATACGCCCGGAGGACCTTATGTTACCGGGCTCATCGTCCCTTACCCCCGATGCCTATGCAGGAAGCAGCCTAAAGGAGGCTGTCCTTCAGTTTAAGCGACATTTCATTACCAAAGCATTGGAAGAACATAACTGGAACCAGACCGATACCGCAAAAGCGGTGGGAATACAAAGAACATATTTATCCAAACTGATAAAGGAACTGGAAATCTCTCGATAGATCAAAGGAGTAGATAGTAGGATCATGGCAAAAATCTACGATGAAAAAACAGCAACGAGTACATCCGCGAAGATTGCATCCGGGTTACACAAATACCGCAAGGTAATTCTCTACACGCTTATCGCCGTTGCGGTGATTCTTGCTGCCTTGGCGATTGCTTCGGTACTTAAGCAGCGAAAAACCGATGCAGGAACCATAGTTGCCGAAGAACTTCAGGAAAGCTACGCAAAGTGGCTTCAGGCTTCCGACGATGAAAAGGCTTCTCTCGAGAAAGAGGTTGTCGCTAAGGCCGACGCTATCAAGGCAAAATACCGCGGGACCTTTCCCCATCAGCGGGCGCTCCTTGTATTGGGAAACCTTGCCTTCGAAAAGAGCCAGTGGGATGATGCGCAAAAGGATTTCGCCGAACTTGCTAAGGAGTATCCCAAAAGTTACCTCGCCCCTGTTGCTCTTATGAACCAGGCGACTGCACTTGAAGAAGCTGGTAACAATAAAGAGGCAGTCGAAATTTACCAGAAAGTCTTTGATACATATAAAGAAACCAGCCCCGATGCACCGCGGGCCCTTTTTTCTATTGCAAGGCTCTATGAAACAACCGGGCAGAAAGAGGCCGCCCTTGATGCCTACAGGGAAGTCGCCGACAGCTTCCCAGACAGTGATTGGACAAAACTGTCCAGGGATCGTATAATCTACCTGGAAACACATTAGTGGGGAGAGGCAGCGCAGAATGAAAACCGCAAGAAAGCGTTTACCATTTTTCGAAACCCATTTCTTCGGTTTTTTCATTGCGCTGCTTGTCGTTGTTTTTTTCGCACTTATTAATAATTACACCTCGTTTTTCAGTAATATCGAAGATAAGGTCCTTGATCTGCATTTTCGTTACAAAGATGTCTACGAAAACAAAAGTAGACAGGAAGGGGTGTATGAAGTAGCCGAGAATCCGAATATCAATAAGGACATCCTTATTGTCGGCATCGACTTTCGTACCCTTAACCGGTTGGGCCGTTGGCCCTTTCCCCGTTATACCCATGCAGCGCTTTTAAACACCTTTTCGCGTATTCAGGACCAAAGCCAGCGGGAGCGGTCGGTCTTTCTGGATATCTTTTTCAACGAACCTGCGGACAATGCCATAGACGACGTTATTCTCCTTGAAAGCATGGGAGAAAACGGCAGGGTCTTTCTCGAGACTTTGATGGACGAGGTTCCGCCTCCGAAGGAAGATGCGACAGGGCTTTTCGAACGACAAAACACCCTCATTCAAACCCACGGGGCAATTAATAATATCCAAGGTGATTGGAAGTCGATGATCAGCTTTCCGGGCCTCCAGCCTCCGTTGAGCCCTTACGGAAGAAAGGCCGCAGGATTCGGTCATGCAAATTACCTTAAAGATGCCGATGAGGTATTCAGGCGCCAACCTTTGATCGTAAAATCATCCCAACTGCTTGAGGAAATTCCACTCCAGAATATCACGCCGGGATTTTCTGTGGATGAGGATCACTTTCAGCGACTGGCGTGGACCGATGAGACGGGGGGGCAACACAACATACCGTACCCCATCACCGAAAAAGTACTTGAAAAGATTTCTGCCGAGATCGATGCAAAATCACCAAAACGGGTAGTGGACAACGATGGGGACGGAGAACCGGACGAGAGCTATTCCATCGTAAAACTTTATCAGGATCGTTTTCTGCCCTCTATAACCCTTTCCCTGGCGCTTGACTATTTCAATAAGCGGATTGACGACATTGAGATTGTCCTCGGGAAACAGATTCATATTCCCCAGCCGCAGTACTTCGATGCGGAAAAAAATATCTGGGTTCCCTATCAAATGCTTCTTAAACCGGCTCTCTACGATACGGACGGGAATGAGGTCGAAGCTGCAGAAACAAAGGTTCTTCATGATATAAACATTCCGATAGACAGAGACGGGAACATGCTGATCAACTTTATGGGCTTTCCCAGTTTTGCCACTACCGGATCACGTCAAACCTTCCCTGTACGTTCTTATTCCGCCTATGCCTCAAATCCCCCGGGACTTGACCCGGCAAAATGGCCGAGAACAAGGGCCCTTACCAATAAGATCGTCATGGTCGGAGCCTTTGCCCGCGGGATTGCCGACGATGAAAAGCCGACCCCCTTCGGCCTGATGTATGGTGTTGAGATCCATGCAAACGCCCTCAATACCATTCTCATGAATAAATTCATCCATAGCGTGCCCTTTTGGGTCAATCTACTGGTCTTGGCTGCAATGGTATTTCTGGTGAGTCTGCTCAGCTCCAGATTCTCGACAATCTGGGCCTTTATAGCCCTGCTCCTGCTGGTCGCATCCCTCTTTATCACCGCTTCGATCCTTTTCGACCGCAGTGCCCTTCTTCTTGAATTCACCACACCGGCCCTTGCCTCGCTTTTTGCCTTTCTTTCCATTATTGCCTACAGGGCCATGACGGAAGAGAAGGATAAACGGCGCATCAGATCGATGTTCGGAACCTATGTCAGTCCCAAGGTCGTCGACCAGATCCTTGCCAATCCCCCCGAGCTCGGTGGGGTGGACAAAGAGCTGACCGTCTTTTTTTCCGATATACGAGGCTTCACCACCATCAGCGAAAGCATGACACCCCAGGAGCTGGTAAAAATCCTCAACCGCTACCTTACGGCCATGACCGATATTGTTCTGGAACACGAGGGGACCTTGGACAAGTACGAAGGTGATGCCATCATGTGTTTCTGGGGCGCTCCGGTATCTCAGAGCGACCATGCCCTACGGGCCTGCAAATGTGCGGTTCAGCAGCTTGAGGCCCTTAAAAAGCTGAATGCACAGCTGCCGGAATCGCAGCGGATCGATATCGGGATAGGTATCAACTCGGGAATCATGACCGTCGGTAATATGGGAAGTACTCAGCGTATGGACTATACCCTTATCGGGGATAACGTCAATCTGGGCGCACGGCTTGAGGGTACGAACAAAGCCTACCACACAAACATTATCATCAGCGAATACACCTACGGCCTCGTTAAGGACCACGTTATTGCCCGTGAACTTGACAATATCAGGGTTAAGGGTAAAAACAAGCCGGTACTCATTTATGAACTCATTGATTATCTGGAGTAAGGCCTCAAGAAAACGGGCTACTGCTCTATATGGTTTTTTCATTGTACTTCTTACTCTGCTTTGTACCAACTGCGGAATTCCTACGGTTGTCTATCTGGAAGCGCCGGATAAAATCGGAACAGTTAATGATGGCGTAGATTTCTATAATGCATATACAAATGACCCTGATGTCTTTTTAGGATATGAAATTTTCTACTGCATTTCCGACTCTACCCGTGATGATTGGGAATCGTATGCTGAAACATATCTTACCAACTCAACTATCGGTAACCCAGGGAGCTCTCTGATGGAATACAGTTATGGCTACTCAGGCTTAAGCCATAACTTCCGCAGATTATTTGCAGGTGAGACAAGTGACACCAGTGACTCAGAGTACATCAATGTTATGATTCCGGTTGATCCTTCAACGGTCTCAACAACAGGAGGAGAAAAGGTTCGATTTACGATTGAGAGAGATACTGCAGATACTGATAAACTGTCCATAACGGCTCGGTCATATGACAATTCGACATTAAGGAATATAATGGCAGCTCCGGAATCATCACTTTACAATGACAATACACGAACGCTTTATAGGAAGGTGTATACCAGTAGTAGTGACAAGCCTACTGTAAAAGAAAAGTTTTTTGATATTGCTGCTTCGGATGATGATTGTTCGGTATCTACTGGGCAAGCAATTTATATTGCGTTTTTTGTCGTGACAACGGGATTTGATATAGGAGAAGGGCATTTGGTAAGTGATATTACCTATATTGGCTCGATGGATGGAACAGTAAATTAAGAAATAGTTAACCATTTGCGCATTTTCTAAAGGAGGAAAAGGATTTCACCATGTTTGATTATTATCTTCTTATCGGCCTTATCTATACGATTATAGGATTCTTCTTTGCGCTTCTCTATTATTTTGTCTTCAAAAAGCCGATCTTCGGACGTTTCGTAGGTGCACTTATTGTGGCGTTGGTCGGATCTTTTTTTGGCGGGGTTGTTGAATACCTTTTTTCCGATCTTATACATTCGCTTACCAATTTTGCCGGAGTAGTGAATATTTTTCCGCCGATCATCGTGTCTATCATCTTCCTTCAGATCTTCTCCAGTGTGGGTGCAGGGAAGAAGAATCGTGATAAAGAAGATAGATAATCCCTGGAGGGGGCTTGTTTAGATTAGTCATAGCAGATGATGAACATAGGGTTTGTCAGCTCATCCAAAATATAATTCCCTGGAATGATTACCAAGTCCAAGTTTCCGGTACGGCGTATAACGGGATCGATGCATTTCGGCTGATTCAGGAAGTTCAACCCGATATTGTGATAACAGACATCCGTATGCCCGGATATGACGGGATAACCCTCATCGGTAAAAGTAAAGCACTCTATCCCGATATCAGTTTCATTATCGTGAGCGGTTACAGAGACTTCGAATATGCACAAAGTGCCCTGAAGTTCGGGGCGGATGATTATCTTCTCAAGCCGATATCGGGTGAAGAAATAAAACGTATCATCATGAAGGTACTCGCCAAGAAAATGGAGCAGGAAGAAAAATATCAACATGAAAACAGGCTCCAGAGTGAACTTCTCAAAAGCAGGGAGACCTTACGAAAACAGTTTGCAAAGGACCTTATCGATAGGGAATGCCGTGTTGATAGAGACGCCTTATCCGATATTCAGGATCGCTACCTTATTCGTTTCCACAGTCCCTACTTCCAAGTGATTATCGTTCGGCTGGACAATCTTGAGCCGTTGCAAGACTATGAACCCGATAGAATCATCGATACAATACGAGAAAAAGTTGAGATTGCCGCCTCTGCATGTTTAGGGGGCTTGGTTCATGACGTATTTTGTACCTTCACCAGTTTTAGCATTATCTACATCCTGAATACCAAAGAGAAGAACGGCCTATCCTATAGGGATGAAGAAGAGCTCTTTGAAGCAGCATCCCAGAAACTTACGGAATATGGCAAATGGAAGGTTTCCATCTGTATCGGTAGACCCGTTCACGCATTTGAGAGGCTTTCCGATAGTTATGCCGATGCACTTCTTGCATTACGACAACGTATTTTTCATGTAGGAAGAAAGATTTATCACTGGAACTATGTGTCCGATCTTGAAAAAGAACTTCTCAAGTTCGATCTCCCTGGTTTTGAAAAAAGAATTACCACCATATTAGGCAACGAAGATATCTCTCAGATAAAGAACGATCTTAAAGAGTTTTTCTCTTCGACACCGATTTTTCACCGCATATTCAACCCCGATACGCTTCAGTACCTGTGTACGTACGTAACGGACTCTGTTATCAAAAAGCTGCAAGCCATGGGCAGTGATGAAGAGCCTGTCTTATCCGTTAGAAAAAAGGCAGGGTTCATACTTGACGTATCATGTAGCATTGAGCTTTTGTTCACTCGCCTGATTCATCTCTATGTCCAGGTACTTGAAGATACCCTTACCTCAAAAAGGATCCAGGCCTACAAGCCGATCAGAATAGCAATTGAATATATCGAAAAGCACCATGCCGAAAGCATCGATTTGAAATTAGTTGCAAAAGAAGCGGGATTCAATCCCATCTATTTCAGTTCATTATTCAAAAAAGAGACTGGTATAAATTTCAAAGACTATATCCAGCAAAAGAGAATCGAAACGGCTAAGGAACTGCTTTTATCAAGCAACCAGACCATACTGGCAATCAGCGAGAAGGTCGGGTATAAGGATGTTCGGTATTTCAGTAAGATATTTACAAAAATAGTCGGTATCAAACCTCATATGTACCGAAAAGTCTATGGCTAAAGCACGTAGAGCCGCTAATCGAACCATCGCTGCCGCTTTATTAGTTCATCTTTCGTGTATCTTGTTTCTTACACTTGTCCTGATTGCCTCCTTTATTTTCGATTTCTTTCATTGCGCGCTTGGTCTAAGCTTCGAAGTCCTGCTTATCGTATTATACCTCTACTGTCTTGCCTCTTTTATTAAACATGTGTATACACCGTTGAAAAAGGTCGAAGAGGCAATGGAGCAACTATCAAGAGAAGAAGACACCGACATTTTTCGGGCCTTTGAGATCGATTCCAATGATACAGGGGGAGCACTTTCAACTCACTTTGCCGAGCTTATACAACTGCTTAAAGAGTCTCTTAATCGGGAATATACGGCCGATATCCTTAAGAAAGAGGCTGAACTCAACGCCTTACAAAGCCAGATAAATCCGCACTTTCTGTATAATGTCTTGGATGCCATCCGCGGACATGCCTTAACCGAGGGCGTTACGGAAATTGCCGATATGACGGAAGCCCTTTCAAAATTGTTTCGCTATAGCGTCAGCCATTGGGAAAGCGAGGTTACCCTTGACCGTGAACTGGTTAATGTGCAGAACTATTTTAAAATTCAGCAATACCGGTTCAACAACAAATTCGATTTACGCATACTGATAGAAGATAACGAAGAGAATACCCTCTCTTGCTATATTCCAAAACTAACACTTCAACCCATTATTGAAAATGCGATCTATCATGGGCTTGAAATGAAAATGGGCAGGGGATTGGTAACGATACGAACCAAACTGACGGAAAAACTACTCTTAATCGAAATTAGCGATGATGGGGTAGGAGTCGAGCCCGGATCGCTTGAGAAGATAAATAATTCCTTTAAAGAATGGAATACCATCAAAATAAAAGATAAAGAAACAGGCGGCAGTGGGATCGCCCTTACAAATGTGAATAGTCGTATCAAGATGATGTATGGAGAAGAGTATGGACTCTATATGTATAGCACCCAGAATATAGGATCAATGATAGAAATTCTGCTTCCAATTCGCGGGCAGGAGGAAAAAGAAAGGAAAGAGCGTGGCGGGTGAATTATTACGAATCAGAGAACTCACGACAGGTCGTTTTCACGGCTCAGCTTTGCATGAATTCCGATTACAAATCTTCGATCAAGAACTTTTTGGCCTTGTAGGGCTAAACGGCTCGGGTAAGAGCACTCTTGCCGGGATTTTCGCAGGAGAAATTCCCGTAAAGCAGGGTATGCTTTTTTTTGATGGGAACAAATACGATTGGACTGTACAGAAGATTTCTCGAACGTTTTTTGAGCGTGTGGGGCTTTATGTTGTTCGAAATGAAACACGCCTCATAGGCAATCTTAATATTGCCGAAAATATGTCCATTTCTTTTACACCGCATCTACGAGACATATGGAAAAATCCTGGTAAACAGGAAAAAGTGGTCACCGCAGTCCTCCATGAGTTTGTACCGACACTTAAGCCTTACGAGAAGGGATGTACGCTTCCACTTGCCGTTCATTGGGAACTCGGAATGCTAAAAGCCTATATGAATGGTGCAAAACTTATCATACTCGACAGAATTTTTGAATTTTGTAGTAAGAGCGAACAACATGAACTTTTCACCTTGATACATAGACTGAATCAGAAGGGCACAAGCTTTCTCATTACCTATAATAAAGTTGCTCCTATTCTTGAAACATGTGACAGGGTTGCCGTGGTACGGGACGGTACACTATCTGCGATCATCCATAAGGACGATTACGATCCAAAACTGGTGGCACTTCATTTGCTTATCGGTCAGGATTATATCGGCCGGGAGGCTGTTAGAAAAGCGGACGACAAAACGGAAAAAAAACCTCTTATGGAAATTCGTAATCTATGTGCAGGTGTTGAATTGCAAAATTTTAGCTTTACTCTTTATAAAGAGGAGATCCTTGGAATTTCTGACCCGGTACAGGAAAAAACCACAGCGCTCTTACGTGTGTTGAATGGAAGCAAAACTCCGGAAAAAGGAGAGATATACGTACATGGCAAGCCTGTTGTTTTCGGAAGCGAACATCATGCACTTCGCTATGGCATCGGTATTGTTTCCGAAAAATTTTTCGACAACCTTTTCTTTCGTGATCTGTCTACAGGTGATAACCTCATACTTTCTGTCGCAAAAAGAGCTTCTCGTTTTTTGGGCTATTTTCCTTCCATGATGGAGCAGTATTTCAGAAGAAGATATCCCACGGAAATAGGTATTCCGGGGCAACTTGCGGAAAGGCCGGTAAAATTTCTCGAACAGGATTTGCAATTCATTCTTGCATTGCATATGAGAATCCTTAGCGGTGCAAAGGTATTTCTCCTGGAAAACCCGGTACGTAGTGCCGACCTGGTAACCAGGAATATGGTATATCAAAAGATAGATTCACTCAGAAAGAAAAAGATGGGAGTCATTTTTATTTCTGCGGACTATTCTGAGCTCGATGGTTTTTGCGATAGGATTATTCAATGCGACAGTCAAGGGATAATAGGAGGTGATAAGAGGCCATGAAAAAAATCTCACGACTATTACACCATAATATTCTTCTTATCTTCCTGATCCTTGCCGTTGAGCTGCTATTTCTAAGGCTATCACTGCCTCGATTTTTTTCCTTGGGAACACTTTTGAGTTTTGGAAGGCAAACCGCTATTACAGCCATTCTGGCTATTGGTATGGGAATTGTTCTTATCAGCGGCGGTATCGATCTTTCCCTGGGTGCGATTGTTTCTATGATAGGAATGGTAGCGGCAACCTTTATGGTTCGCCTCAACCTACCCATTCCCATCGTCGTACTTTCCTGTATTCTTTTAGGGGGCCTTCTTGGAGCCGTAAACGGTTTTATCTGTGCCAAAGTAAGAATCCATCCCTTTATTC
Organism: Sediminispirochaeta smaragdinae DSM 11293; assembly: GCF_000143985.1. Taxonomy (GTDB): domain Bacteria; phylum Spirochaetota; class Spirochaetia; order DSM-16054; family Sediminispirochaetaceae; genus Sediminispirochaeta; species Sediminispirochaeta smaragdinae. The sequence continues at coordinate 2,226,048 of NC_014364.1, forward strand.
TTACGACTGCATCGGCAGTTATCTATCGAGGCGCTGCAAATATTCTAAGCAATGGAATGCCCATATACGGGCTTCCCGGGAATTTCCTACAGATCGACAAATATCATCTTTTCGGCATACCGGTATCGGTATTAATACTTCTTATGTGCCTTCTGATGGGAAACTATCTACTAAAAAAAACCTACCTCGGAAAGTATATATATGCTATTGGACTCGACGAAAAAAGCGCGGAATATGCCGGCATAAATTCCAGACAAATAAAGATCATTGTGTATTGTATCTCCGGCTTTTTCTACGGCATTGCTAGTATTCTACTTTTAACAAGGATAGGTTCCGCGCAACCGACAGCCATGAACGGAATTGAACTGGATGTTCTGGTTGCAGCCGCCATTGGCGGCATCGGGTTTAAAGGAGGGAGGGGCCACCTGCTTAACATTATACTCGGAGTATTTGTCATGGAAATTTTTGGTGACACCCTTATTGTTTTTAACGTTGGGGAATATTATCGGAGTATTTTTAAAGGGATTGTGCTTCTCATTGCACTCTTTGCAGATGGAGCCCTCCGAAACGATAGAAATATCAGCTAATTACCATCTTTTTCTTAATTTCATCACCATCAATCTATAATCTGTCACATTGCGGGACAAATTTTGCGATGCTATCATCGTAATTGAAGAAAATCCGGAAAGGGGTTTATCGTGTCCGATCCTATTCTCGAAATGAAAAACATCACGAAAAGTTTCTCAGGTGTCAAGGTCTTGGACAATGTGCAATTGACCGTCATGCCCGCTGAGGTACATGCACTCATGGGGGAGAACGGGGCAGGAAAATCAACACTCATGAATATTCTCCGGGGGATATATCAACCTGATGGTGGTGATATCTTTTTAGAAGGGAAAAAGATCATTAATCATAATCCGAAAGAGGCCACGGAACATAGAATCTCAATGATTCATCAGGAACTTCATCCCATTTTGGATATGAATGTTGCCGAAAACATCTTCCTCGGTAGAGAAATAAAGAGGGGTACCGATGGGATTTGCAGCATTGTTAATAAAAAGAGAATGAAGGAAGAGGCCCAAAAGCTTTTTGATGTGATAGGAATAGCGATCAATCCCTCGATCCTCATGCGTAATCTCAGCGTGGCCCAGTGTCAACTTGTAGAAATTGTTAAGGCAATTTCCATCTCTGCAAAAATAGTCATTATGGATGAACCGACATCGGCCTTAACAGAAAAGGAAGTCGACCTTCTTTTCAAGCAGATAGACAAACTCAGATCGGGTGGAGTTTCGGTGATTTATATCTCTCACAAGATGGATGAGATATTTCGCGTTGCCGACTCCATAACGGTCCTCAGGGATGGCCAATTTATTGGTAGTGATAAAGTAGGAAATTTAGATAAGAACAATCTTATTAAGATGATGGTAGGAAGAGAACTTACCGAAATATTTCCGAAAGCAGAGGCACGTATCGGGGAGGTTGTTCTTGAAGCTCGGCACTATACTTGGGAGAACAAGGTGAAAAATGTCAGCTTCTCACTGCGCCGTGGCGAAATATTAGGGATAGCAGGTCTAGTCGGTGCGGGTAGAAGCGAGTTGGTTGAAACGCTTTTTGGGGTTCATCCCAATTATGATGGCAAGTTGTATATCGAAGGGAAGCATGTCGACATCAGAAAAACCGGCGACGCCATTGTTCATAAGATTGCTTTGATCACAGAAGATAGAAAACAGACGGGTTTAAACCTTTCGGCTTCCATCGAACAGAATATTACGCTTGTGTCGTTAGAACAGCTTTTTCCGCATGGCATTATCAACAAAAAAAAGGAAGCATTGGTTACGGAAAAAAGTATGCAACGGCTCGGAGTAAAGGCCGGTTCAAGAAGTGTAAAAACCGTTTCGTTAAGTGGAGGAAATCAACAAAAGGTAGTCATAGCAAAGTGGTTACTTGCAGAACCGGAGATAATTATCATGGACGAACCGACCAGAGGTATCGATGTCGGTGCCAAACGAGATATCTATTTGCTTTTGGGAGAACTTGTTCAAGCCGGTAAGGCTGTATTGATGATCTCGTCTGAGATCCCCGAAATTATGGGTGTTGCAGATCGTATTCTTGTTATGGCCGAAGGACGAATTACCGGAGAACTTGATCGCAAAGATTTCTCTCAAGAGAAGATTATGTATTTTGCTTCACAATTCGACAAAGGAAATGAGAATGAAGAAAATTAGGAATTTTATGTCGCTACACTCAATGCGGGAGTTGGGAATTGTTTTTGTTTTTGCTGCAATCCTCCTGATTCTCATAATCCTTTCGCCAAATGCTTTTGCGAGGCCTGCCAATTTAATCAATATCATCAAGCAGGCTTCGATAAACGGCATTCTTGCCATGGGCATGATGTTTGTCATCATTAGCGACGGTATAGACCTTTCCGTGGGATCCATTGTTGCCCTGACAGGGGTCGTTTCTGCAAGTTTTGCACATCCCGGCGAGTATCCACTTATCGTTCCCATTATCCTCGCCCTTAGCATCGGTCTTTTTGTCGGATGGCTTAATGGAGTAGGGGTTGCGGTTGGAAATATCCCGGCCTTCATTGTTACATTAGGAATGATGACCATGATACGGGGAGTTGCCTTAATTGTAAGCAGAGGAGCCCCTGTCTTCGGCGTTACCAAAGCCTATGAATTTATTGCAGGTGGCTTTCTTTTTGATCGTATTCCGCTTCTTGTGGTCTATTTTACCATTATTACCTTAATAAGCGCATATATACTTACAAAGACGGTTTTCGGCAGAAGGGTCTATGCCGTCGGTGGTAACGATATCTCAGCGGCTTTTTCCGGAATTAACGTAAAGAAAATTCGCATCTCAGTGTACATGATTTCAGGACTTCTGGCAGGATTTGCCGGCTTGCTTCTTGCATCGAGAACCGTTTCTGGAAATCCGACAGCTGGACAATCTTACGAACTTGATGCAATAGCAGCCGCTGTTATCGGTGGTGTAAGCATGTCCGGCGGTTCAGGAAAATGGTACGGCACGGTTATCGGTGCGCTCTTAATCGCTGTGATAGGAAATGGCCTTGATATTCTGAATGTGTCATCTCATTACCAATTGGTCATCAAGGGGGCAATCATCATTTCCGCCGTCCTTCTTGATGTAAAAGGAAAGGAAAAAGCGGCATAACGCCGTTTGAAATAACTTTAACGACGAGGAGGATTCTTTATGAGAAAAGTCTTACTAATGGCAATGGGCATCATGTTGATGACATCAAGTCTCTTGTTTGCCGCAGGATCGGCAGAAGATGGGGATGCAAAGCCAGAGAGATATGCGCTTATGATGAGTCACATGACAAATGCCTTTACCATGGAATTATCAGATGCCGTAAAATCAAAGGCAAAAGAGTTGGGTGTCGATCTTACCGTCTTCGACGGCGGCCAGGATGTTTCAAAGCAAATTAGCCAAGTAGAATCGGCAATAAACCAAGGCTATGCCGGCATTCTCATTGAGCCGGCTTCGGTAGATGGAATCAAACCAGCGGCAGAAGCGGCAAAGAAAGCAGGGATTCCTTTAATTACCGTTAATCAGCGGATCACCGATCAGGAACTTGCCAGTGCCTATGTTGGTGCAAATCCGGTTGAAGGTGGCGAACTTGAAATGCGTACCGCTGCAGAAGCAATTGGGGGAAAGGGGAAAGTTGCTTTCCTTCTTGGACCTCTTGGTTCGGATGCACAGATAGGCAGAACTCAAGGATACTACAATGTTCTGAAAGAGTATCCGGGAATCGAAGTCGCATACGAACAGAGCGCAAATTGGCGGACAGACGAGGCCTTAAAGCTCGTAGAGAATTGGTTACAGACTGGTGTGGAACTAAAGGCAATTGTGGCCAACAACGACGGTATGGCCCTTGGAGCCCTTAAGGCTGTAGAAGATGCAAAAATGCTTGATAAAATTAAAATCTATGGTCTTGATGCAACACCTGATGCACTTGCTGCGGTTAAAGAAGGTCGTTTGTCTGCAACAATTTCACAGAGCACCACAGAACAAGGCCTGGTCGCCATGGAAACCATTGTCAAAATAGTCAATGGGGAGAAGGTTCCAGCCGAGATAATCGTCGGCCACACCTTATTGGATAAAAAGGCAGTCGACCAAATGGCAAAAAACTAAAAAAGAGAATACTTTTAAAAGGTAAAGGCTGTTCCGTGTCTCCACGAAAGGTGGATGGAATTAGCCTTTACCTTAACATAGTGTTCCGAATCCTGGTGGTCGTAGCGTCCCAATTCTTTTTCTTTCCATCAATTACAAGAGTACAGGTGCAAAAGATCACGTAATCCGGGAAATGAAAGGATTTCTCCGGGGGAAACGGCATAAAACCACCAGGATTCCGGACACTACTTTTACCTAAATCATCAATCAACATCATCATAAACACTTATACTTGAAACGCCCAAAATATCCCCTAATAATTTACTTCCCATAATGTATATTCTGTCTACTAAGATTTATATTTATAGGAGGCACGGGTAATAATTAGCTCTTTTCTCTTTTATGAAATTTCAACAAAAGCAAGATCTCTCTCATCCCGTTGTCAGAAGATGGAAAAATCGTTACACTTTTTGGCATGACGACACCGACAATAGAAGACGAAACATTGTATACAGATGCTAAAAGCCCCGATCAGGCATTTTCCCGACTCGCGGCAATTATTAAACTGCTTCGAGGCCCTGGAGGCTGTCCATGGGACAAAAAGCAGACCATCTCATCGATGGCTCCTCAACTATTGGAAGAGACCTATGAGGTTATTGATGGAGTCAAGGAAGAAGACCTTGCCAATACGCGGGAAGAGCTTGGTGATGTTTATCTTGTAACGACTATGATGGCTCAAATCTTATCTGAGGATGGCCTAAGCTCTCACACCGAAATTCTGAATGAGGTGTGTAATAAATTGATTCGTCGCCACCCACATGTCTTTTCCGGAGCGACTGCAGAAAACCCAGAAGAGGTCCTTAAACTCTGGAACGACGTAAAAGAAAATGTTGAGGGGAAAAAGAAACCTACTTCGATTCTTGCTTCTGTGAAACGGTCGCTACCCCCACTTGAGCGGGCTTACAAGCTTCAGAAAAAGGCTGCCAAGGTCGGCTTTGATTGGACTAATTCTCATGATGTATGGAAAAAGATACAGGAAGAGTTTGATGAGTTGGTAGAAGCTTATGAAGAGCATGATAAGGATCATGCCGAGGAAGAACTGGGCGATTTCCTTTTTTCGGTTATCAACATATGCCGTTTCCTTGATATAGATCCGGCTCTTGCTCTTCACCGTGCTAACCAGAAGTTTTTTTCTCGCTTCACCTATGTTGAGGATAAAATGAAAGAGGCAGGATACCAACTCTCGAAGGAGTATATGGCTGCTATGGAGCGGTTTTGGAACGATGCAAAAACCGAAGGCCTATAAAGCCCACATAAGAAGCTATGAAGGAAAAGCTGAAAAAAACTGCTCATAGCTAATCAGTTCGGACTCCGGAGATCCACCTCCCCTGCCTTTGTCATTTCGTTTCCTGGTAAGTGTTGCAGTACGAGTAACAATGAACTCCGGGAAAAAGTTTTTGGCTTCTTGTGAAAAACCTTCCATATAATAGCGCAGATTTCCGTCCTTTCGTCCTGTATCGGCAAGATAAAGTCTAAGGCTCTCTTTTTCCCAATTAACCGAAGAGCCGCTGGGAAGAGCCGCCTTTAGATAATCGTACAGCAGATTCAGACGATCATTCCGTTCCGCTTCTATCGTATATACAGAGCCACCATAGGCTGCCATGAGCGAAACCTTTTTCTCACCGGCAGGCGGAGCGTAAACCTCTGAACACATTGAAACAGCAAAACCATCGGGAAGTACATTATTCAATTTTCTCACAAGTCCCAGGAAGCCGTCTTCACGCTCTTTCTTTTCATCATCACTATCAAGAAGAATATTGACCATCAGATATTCCGCATTCGATTCAACACCGAGCATCAGCGGATTCGCAAAACTCAGTTTCGGTTTCGGATTAAAACCTTGAGAAAAAGCAAGTCTGATCTGCGCACGCTGAAATGATCGCTCAAAGATCGTCATTGTATTAATGTGGCTTAAAAAAGAAGCCTTTCCCGTTTTACTAAAACGACAGAGAAGCGTCAGCTGGGATTCGTTCTCAATGGACCTTTCTTTTATCGACGAATTCTGAGGCTCAGGCCCTGTTACAGAGGCTTCCGTTTCAACGATTGAAACATCTGAGACGCAGATTCCACAGTTATGATCACAGGGAACAGAACAGATGGAGGTTAACACAGCCTCCTTCGCTTGCTTCTTTTCACGCTTAAGAAAACCCTTTCCGACACCAAGATCAATGCTATCCCACGGCAGGCTCTCGTCAAGGCTCTTTTCTTCCAGAATCTCTTTCGTAATGTTCCAGCCGGAATTTGCAAAGAGATCCCGCCAGAGATCCCGTTTGACATGCTCTTCCCATGCGTCGAGACCCGCTCCACGCTTAAAAGCTTGCTCGATCAAGGCTCCAACCCTAGCGTCCCCCCTGGACAGAACCCCTTCAAGGGTCGAAATAAAGGGATCATGATAGTTTAACTTTACCGGCCCTCTCCGGAAACGCCCCTTAAGTCGCTGCAGTTTTTCGGAAGCTTCTTCTTCGTGAAGCTGACGCGACCACTGGAATGGCGTATGGGGTTTGGGAATAAATGTTCCGACATTCACATTGATAGGCATCCGCACACTTTGCTGAATCTCTTCAATATAGTCACCAATGAGATCGACTTCATTCTCGGCATTACCTATAGGCAGACCTATCATAAAATAAAACTTTGCCAAGCGCCATCCGGACTGTTTGGCTGTCCTGAGGATATCGATCACTTGTTCGATGGGAACACTTTTATTGATCGTTTTCTGCGCATTATCTCCCGGTACCTCGATGGCAAAGGTCAAACCGCTTTTCCTAACCCTTGAGATTTCCTGGAGAAGCGGCAGGGTGAAACTGTTGACTTTCAGGGAGGGTAAGGAAAACGATACGCCATCGGAGGCGTATCGTTGATTGAGTAGCGTGATAAGCTGATGGATATGGCTATAATCCCCTGAAGAAAGAGAAGAGAGTGTGATCTCGCGATAACCGGCACACCGGACCAAGAATTCCACCTCTTCAAGAATATGCTCAAGGGGTTTTTCACGTTTCTGGCGATAAAAATATCCGGCATGGCAAAAACGGCACCCATTAGGGCAGCCGCGCATAATCTCAACGACACCATGGTCTTGTACCACCTTGATATTCGGGACAGGTACAGGGCCAAGGGAAGCAGTGCCGAATCCCTGCCAGGAAGCACGAATTGTCATCTCACTCTTTTCTGGGTACCATATATGCTTGCTTGCACGCAGCAGGCTGATGAGGGAATCCCTATCAGCGCCCTGCTTCTTAGCATCCGCAAGTTGTGAAACAAGGTTGGAGAATACGCTCTCTGCCTCTCCGATAAAAACCCCGTCGAAGAAAGCCCCGAAAGGCGTAGGATTTGTTACAGCCGGACCGCCTGCAATAACGATGGGATCCCCTTCCCTTCTCTCTTTGCTGTGAAGGGCTACCCCGCCTGCATGGAGGACATGTAAAATAGTCGTGGCGGATAATTCATATCCGATGGAAATACCGAGAAGATCGAGGCGGTTGAGGGGAATCCCATTTTCGAGGGTAAAAAGAGGTATACTGTGGACCAAAAGTTCTTCCTCGAAATCAAAGGCAGGAGCAAAAACACGCTCGCAGGCAACATGTTCTAAAGCGTTTAAACTGCCGTACAATATCTTTACGGCATTATTTGACATCCCGATTTCATAAAGATCCGGGAAACAGATTCCGACGCGATATAACCCAGCGAGTTCTTTACGGATCATGCCGTATTCACCACCGACATATCGACCGGGCTGCAGAACTTGATGGAGGATACCGCGAAGATCTTTTTCCGGAATAATCAAATTGCTATGTTTCACCTACACGGCCCCTAATAGTGATATCGTCTGACATAAATATTCTGAATAAGAGAAAGTCCAATTAAAGCCGTCCAGAGAGAGGATCCACCGTATGAAAGGAAGAAGAGCGGTATACCGGTAATCGGCATAATGCCAATTGCCATACCTATATTAACCACGAGGTGGAAAAAGAACATTCCGACGACTCCAGCGATTACCAATGAACCAAAGGTATCTTTGCTGGAAAAAATCATGGTAAGCCCGCGAAAAATAATCAGGGCGAACAGGGCTATAACAAGTACAGACCCGAAGAATCCCAGTTCTTCCGCAAGAATCGAGAAAATAAAATCGGTGCTCTGCTGAGGAAGAAAGCGGTAATGGCTTTGAGTTCCCTGCAAATAGCCCTTTCCCCATACTCCTCCGGACCCGACTGCTGTTACCGATTGTATAATGTTCCATCCGTTTCCTTGAGGATCGACCGATGGATCAATAAAAACGATTAGACGCATGATCTGATAATCTTTCAGAACCTTTCCAACCATTCGGGAAGCAAACAGGGCTGAGGTTATTATCACCAAGCCATATCCGATCCAGTAGAAATAGCGCTGCTTTGTAATAAGAAAGCCGACCCAGGCAGAAACAGTAGCCAGGAGTAAGGCTCCTCCTAGGACGCGAAAAAGAAATGGATTCGTAAGTACCTGGACGAAGGCAATCTGTCGTTGAATGAAATAGAGCTGCCACACCGGTAAGACCCCAATCAGAATGGTCAACGAGCCAACGGCAATGAGAAAAAATATATAACGCTTTTGCACTCCGGCGATAAAGGCAATAGTAAGGAAAATGGGCACATAGACCGAAGCGGTACCGAGATCAGGCTGTACAAGGATAAACGCCATCGGTACGACAGCCAAAAACATTCCCTTAAGGAAAACAGACAGCTTTTTCACACCCTTCTTATTGTTTTCAAAATAGCGAGCGAGCAAGATAATTGTCGATATCTTGGCAAACTCGGAAGGCTGAATACCAAAACCAAAAAAACCGAGCCAGGAGCGGGCTCCGTTGACCGACTTTCCCAAAACAAGAGTAGAAATCAGCAAAAAAATTGAAAAAAAGTATATGACGACGGCCCACATGCGAATTATTGAATAGTCAACCATGAGCAGTACAAAGAAAAGTACAATACCAAGAACAGCCCATATAATCTGATAAAGATACTCATTTGAAACAAGTTCGCCACTCGAATTTATGCCGCTGGAATAGATGAAGAGAACCCCCAAAACCATCAAAATCAGCATGGAGATGAAGAGTATCAGATCAAAATTAAAGATATTTCCCGACCTTGCCACTCTAATTCTCCTTCCTGCGATCATTATGAAGCCATCCCCAGTGAAGGGCCTTCAGAGCCTCATCATAGGTTTGATGTGCGAAGATTCCCTGGAAGATGATGTTGGCTGCCCTGACAGCCCACCATTCCCAATCATTGGATGCTTCGACCATGGTCACTACTACCAGCTGGTCTTCAGGCGGAGCACCGTAGGGACCGTTTGCTGCAAACCAAGCATGCCATCGGTCGTCATAGCCTACCTCGGCCGTTCCTGTCTTACCAGCTACATCGACAGCCTTTGTTGTGATTACAACGGCTGCCGTCCCGTCCGTGATAACCCCCCGCATATTTTCCTGAACCGTTTTGAAGGTCTCCTTGCTGATCGGAGCCGTTTTGTATGCCACAGGGTCGACAACCCTAACGGTCTCGCCGCTGGTGGGGTCTCTTACCTCTTTGAGGAAATGGGGACGATAAATAACGCCTTGATTGACGGTCATCGCTACAGCATTTGCCAACTGAATCGGTGTAACCAAGAGGTAACCCTGTCCAATCGAAAGGTTAACCGTGTCACCACCGACCCAGGGACTGTTAAAACGTTGCTGTTTCCACTGGGGAGTGGGAACGAGACCTGCTATCTCTCCCGGAATATCAATTCCGGAAACTGAACCAAAACCGAACAGTTTGGCATATTCGGAAATGATATCGATCCCCAAATGTCGTAGGCCTAAAGTATAAAAATAGACATCACAACTTTCCTCCAGGGCCTCTTTCAGATTAAGGGGCCCATGGCCATGGAGCAGGTGACAGTTGAAGTAGCGATCGCCAAGGCGAAAACGTCCTTCGCAGGTTATCGTTTTCTGAGGATCGATGGCATGCTCCTCCAGTGCAGCGGTAGTCATAATAATCTTAAAGGTTGAGCCCGGAGGATTTGCAGATTGTATTGCTCGATTGAGAAATGGGTTATGGGGGTCAAGGCTCAAGGTCCGAAAGGCTTCGTCAGATGTGTCGGTGTAAAAAAGATTTGGGTCAAACCAAGGATAGGAAACCATGGCGATAATTTCGCCGGTGGCAGGCTTGAGAACAATGGCCGATCCCATCCTGTCACCGAGGGCTTCTTCACACAGTTTCTGAATGCGCTTATCAACGGTAAGTACGAGGTTTTTGCCATTTTCAGGGGCTTCGAAGCGATCTTCGATGCCGCCGATTTGGCGGCCCCTGACATCAACCGTAGAAAAGGAACGTCCATCCTTTCCTCGAAGCAAGGTATCGTAGCCTTTTTCTATCCCGCTTTTGCCGATGACAGAATTGATATTGTATCCCTGATTGTAGAGGACCTGTAGTTCCTCAACGGTGATGTTGCCCACATAACCGAGGATGTGTGAAAGAGAGCCGATGTCATTGTAGTTTCGAATGGACTTGCTGTTCCAGGTGACGCCGGGAAAGTCTTCAACACGTTCGGCAATTCTGGTGACCGTTGCGAGATCAACTCCACTTTTCACCTCAATAGGCTGAAAGTACTGAGATGCTCGAGCCGGAATCTTCTTTTCAATAGCAGATTCCGGCATATTCAGTACCCTTCCAAGCCGTTCGAACACAGCATTTCGGTTATCCGCCGGAAGCTGAGCAGGGATGATATATACGGCAAAGGAGTCTATGTTTGTCGCAAGCGGATAATCGGCATTACGATCAAAAATCTCACCACGTTGGGCCGGTACCGTAAATGAACGCATGGCAACGGCCTTTGCGCGATCTTGATAAAAAATCGTATGAACTACCTGCATGTTGAAAAGATACAGAAGATAGATTAACACGAGCAGGCCGAAGATGAATCCCAGAACAAGAACTCTCGACTTGCGGACTGTTGAGTCTTGGGGCCCGGAAAAACCCGTCATCAGAACCCTTCCCGCTGCTTACCGTTCATCAAACCGGTCACTTTCAGAATTCCAAAAACGAAGGGAGACAGGATCATGTTCATAACAAGCTCAAGCCAGGATACTGCAGAAAAAGAAGACACCTCACTCGACGCAAGAAAGACGACGTCGAGGAGTGCCGATAGTACCATTTTAAAAAGAGATGCAAAAAATAGTAGTAATAACGGGAAAAACAATGGGTCAAGAAATACCTTTCCCTTACTCTTACCAAAAAGATAGCCGGTAACAGAATATATCAATCCAAAATATCCAAAGGGAGCAAGGGTAAGAGCATCGAGAAAAAGCCCGGCGATAAACCCTAAAAGGATAGCCTTAAAAGAACCTGTCGAATGGGCCATAAAGACCAACAGGACGAGAACAAAATCGGGACGGACACCAGCCCAGCCCACATTTTTAAAGAAAGTAGTGTCGATAAAGATGACAACAAGAAGGATAATTGCATATAAAAAAGATTTTCTCGTTCTCACTGATTGGGCTCCTGCTTCAGAATAAAAACATATTCAAGTCGTGAGAAATCGATAGCCGGCTCAATCTCAATAATCAAGGAGGGCTGCCATTCGGGAGATTCAATCCCCACTACTCTTCCGATGGGTATTGAGGCAGGATAGATAGAACGCAAACCGCTGGTCACCACCAGATCGCCATAACGAATTTCCTCTTTTGCGCGTTTCTTAACATAGCGCATAAAAATAGCTCCACCCTTTTTACCATCACCACCGACCAAACCTTCATAACGTCCGGCTGAAAAACGGGCGGCGACAAAGCATTCGTGATCGAAAATGGGAAGGATCATCGCTGTCCTTGACGTGGCCGAAATAACCTTTCCGACCAGCCCTTGGCGGCCATCCTGATAGGCAATCACTGGCATATCAACGGCGACACCGCTGCTCATGCCCTTATCGACGGTCATTCCGTGAAAAAGGGTTCCGGGATCCATTGCAATAACCCGAGCCGGTACGTGCCGATAGGATAGTTCTCCCGAAAAGCTTAATTGATCGCGTAAGCGATCATTTTCCGCTCGAAGAGAGTCGAGGTCCCGTTGGATAATCTGATAGTGTTCAACCTGATTTTGCAAGGCACGGTAATCTTTTCGCAAATCACGTAGTTCACCGATGGAGTTGACGGTGCCGGAAAAAAAGTTGCCTACGGAGGCAAATAGATATTGGACCGCGGCTGCCGAGCCCCTGACAAGACCCACCGGATTTGTAAAACGATTCTTCGTTTCAAATCCCATTCCGACGAGGCAGATAAAAATAGAAACAGCCAGCAGACACCCTGCCGCATGCGATGAGATAAACTCTTTTGGCTTTTTCATCATGAAAGCCTTTTACCACATCAACTGTTGAGTGTGTTGTAGATCGTTTTGCTTCCGAAGGCATCACGCGTATGCTCAAAATACATGCCTGCACCCTGAGCAACGCAAAGAAGTGGCTCCTCGGCAAGGATAACGGGAACCCCTGTTTCCTTTGCAATCAGTCTGGGAAAGCCCTTTAGAAGAGAACCTCCTCCTGTCATAACAATACCACGTTCGACGATATCTGCCGCAAGTTCCGGAGGGGTCTGTCCCAGTGTACGTTTAATCTCTTCAACAACGGCATTGATCGGCTCCTGAAGCGCTTCTCGGACTTCCACGCTATCGATTTCCAGTCTTCTGGGAAGACCGGTGATGGCATCGGTTCCCTTAATCTCCATTTTTTCAATCTTCTTATCGGCGGTAGCATTGCCAATCGATATCTTGAGATTCTCAGCAGTCTGTTCTCCGATAATCAGATTATGAACATTTCTAACATGCTTGATGATCGACTCGTCAAACTCGTCTCCACCGAGACGAATGGCATTGGTAACAACCATACCACCAAGGCTGATTACAGAAATTTCGGTTGTCCCCCCTCCAATGTCACAAACCATATGACCGGCAGGTTCAAAGATGGGAATATCGGCACCGATAGCTGCAGCAAGAGACTCCTCGATGACTTTCACTTCACGTGCGCCAGCCTTATAGGCACTCTCTTCCACGGCCCGTCGTTCAACCTCTGTTATGCAGGTAGGGACACCAATTACCATACGGGGTTTTACAAACCAGCGACGCGGTAGGATTTTCGAAATGAAATAACGTATCATCTTTTCGGTTGTTTCTAGATCGGCGATAACACCGTCCCTCAAGGGACGAATTGCGATGATATCGCCGGGGGTCTTCCAAAGCATTCTCTTTGCCTCTGCTCCCACTGCAACGACCTTTTTTGTCCCCCGTTCAACCGCAACGACGGAGGGCTCACTGATCACAATACCCTTCCCACGTACATATACCAAGGTGTTACATGTTCCAAGATCAATGCCTATATCCGTAGAAAAAGCTCCGGCTAGTTTTTTCATGGCCATCTGAAGTAGTCCTCCATGTTGTTTTAGTAAAGCTTTGTCAGGGCTCCGTAATGTGAAGGGTCGATTTCAAGAGCCCTTCGCCATTCAGCCCGAGCCTTTACCCTATTGTTCTGCTTCTCAAATACTTCACCAAGATAATAATATGCATCGGCAGATCGCTTATTTGTCTCAAGAATTTTCTCATATTGGCTTTTTGCTTTCTCCAATTCGCCGCGATCCATATATAACGAACCGAGCAAAAATCTACTTTTTTGTTCGATTCCCTCATCTTCGGTGGCTCCTATTGCCTTCAGAAGAAACGCTTCTGCTTCTTTATATAACTCCATCTTATCATAAGTTTGTCCAATCGTCAGGTAAAGTATATCACTTGGTTCTTTTTCCACCGCCTTGAGAAAATAATCAAGACTCTTTTGGTACTGCCCAAGCTCGCCATAGGCTAACCCGATATACTCCAGAGTATCATCACCCTCATAGCCCTCTTCCTCGGATGCCAATAAATTCCGAAGCGCGAGATCTGCATAATAGCGCCCTTTGTGATAATAGGTTTTACCCAAAACATATTGGATCTGGGCCTTCATGGGAACATCATCAAAAAGCAAGGCCCTTCGCAAATCAGCAATGGCATCGTCAAATACCGGAAGTTGCTCTTCCGGAGTATATTGACCGATTCCATAGTAAAAGGAGGCAAAGCCATGATAGATCAAGGCCTCCAAAGAGAGCGGATCTTGATCCAGGACTCGATTGGACCAGGAGAGAACCCCTGAATAGTCACCCTGCTTCCATAATGCTTCGGGAGAAACATCCCCCTCTTCATTAGTATCTCCAGGCGAAAGAGTTGTCTCATCAACCGAAATATCAACCGGAAGCTTTTTTGGGGTCAAAAAAAAGATAAGAACGGCGCCAACAAGCAAAACCGAGACAATTGTGATGATAATTATTGGTCCCCGTCGCCTTTTTTCCGGCCGATATCCGGTTTGATATCTGCTTTGGGGCAGGATCATGTTTCGCTCCATAAAAAAAAGCAGGCCTGTAAGCCGGGTTCTGTTATAGACGGCCATCTATCTGGGAAGACCGTTACCGATCCTCTCATGCAGCCTACCCGCGGAATCGAGCGGACCACCCTACCGCTGCTTGGCTTTGCTCCGAGTGAGGTTTTCAGTGCCCTTACCGTTGCCGGAAAGGCGGTGGGCTCTTACCCCGCCGTTTCACCCTTACCCATCCGAACCAAATCGGATAGGCGGTATACTTTCTGTTGCACTATCTGTGACGACGCAAAATCGTCCCCGGGAATTACCCGGCACTCTGTCCTGCGGAGCCCGGACTTTCCTCCATTTCCACAAAGAAACGGCGGCCGCCCGGCCTGCTTTCATATAAATGCTGTTTTTATCTTCGAGTTACTCGTCTAACCCGAAATCCTCCAAATTAACAAGATCCGTAAGGCTACCACTATCCTCTTCCGTTACAAAATCACCGGTAGCAACCTCTTCTTCTTCATAAAAAAGAATTCTACTACAATAGGGGCAAAAAAGAATATTTTCTCCCGAGCGTACATCATTCTCGAATTGAGCGGGAAGCATCATATGGCAACCGGTACACACCGAATCTTTTACCGGCACAATACCAAGACCGGCTTTGCTTCGGATGATTCGTTCAAACTTAAAAAGGATCTCCTCGTCAAGTCCTGGAGAAATTTCCTGTTCCTCTTTCTCCAGTTCACGAAGCAGAATTCGCTTATCTTCACTCTCCAGTTCTATCCGCTCCTGTTCGGCATGAAGCTCCTCTTCCTGCTGACGAATCATCGACTCTTCCTGCTCTAAAGAATAGGAAAGCTCTTCAAGCTCCTTTTCCTGCCTCAGGATTTCCTTTCTCAGATGCTGTTCCTTTTCGGTGGCATCCTTGATCTCTTTGTCCAAAGCCTCATATTCACGCTGAGTAGAGATCTGATCCATCTGTTTCTCGTATCCTTCCCGTTGATGTTCAGCATCGTCGAGACGAATCCTCAGGCGTCGTATCTGTTCTTTTGTTTCTTCAACCTGACCGTTTTTCTCTACATAACTCTTTTTCAGCCGGTTGAGTAGTTCAGTCTTGGTATTGAGGACCTTCGGTATATCACGAATTTCCTGTTCGATCTCAAATTTCTTCGAGAGCACCTCTTGAAGGGATTTGAGCTTCGAAAAAACATCCTGCATCATCGGATAAACTCCTTAGTTATCAATATAATCTTTCAAACGTCGGCTTCGTTTCGGATGACGCAGCCGTCTCAGTGCTTTTGCCTCAATTTGCCGTATACGTTCTCTGGTTACGTTGAAGTAAAGGCCGACCTCTTCCAGGGTAAGAGAGTAGCCGTCGTCAAGTCCAAATCGCATTTTCAAAACTTCCTGCTCTCTGGGGGGCAATGTTTTCATTACCTCCTGCAACTGTTCCTGAAGCAGGGTGAATGCGGTTTGATTTGCCGGATTTTCAATATCCTTATCCTCGATAAAATCACCGAGGAGGGAATCCTCTTCTTCCCCAATCGGGGTTTCCAAAGAGATCGGTTCTCGAGCAACGTTCTTGACGGACTTTACCCGGAGGACCGTCCAGCCCAGACGCTCGGCAACCTCCTCGTCTGTAGGATCACGTCCCAGAATCTGCATAAGCTGTCTCGATTCCCGAACCACCTTATTAATTTGTTCAATCATGTGAACGGGAACTCGAATAGTCCGTGCTTGGTCGGAAATAGATCGGGTAATTGCTTGTCTGATCCACCAGGTTGCATAGGTTGAAAACTTAAAACCCTTACTATATTCAAATTTTTCAACGGCCTTTATCAGGCCGATATTTCCTTCCTGAACAAGGTCAAAGAAATGAAGTCCACGATTGGTATATTTCTTCGCGATACTTACAACAAGGCGCAGATTCGCTTGAATCAAGCGGTCCTTGGCATTTTTCATCATAACCTGGCCGTGACTGATTTCCTTAGATCGCTCAAGAATGGAATCGATGGCATCCTCGAACTCTAGTTCAATGGATTGAAGATGTTTTTCATTCACCTGGATCTGACGAATTTTTTCTTTGATCTGATCAGAGGAAAGTTGAAGCTCCTCTTCAATCTTCCTGCGCCGCTCAGGGATAGCAAGGCCACGTCCCATGTTTCTTAGCTCTTTCGAAGAGGTGACACCAAGACGCCGCTCTATCCGCTCCTGTTCCCGTTGATAGTGCAGGATTCTTTTTGCCGTATCACTGAACTTTTCGGAGAAACCGACAATTTCTTCCTGATGGATGTCAAGCTCCTCTATAAGGGAAAAGAGTTCATGCCGTTTTTTATCGAGCCGTTGGTCGGTGAGAACATCGCCTCCGGTGGCAATAACCTTTCGCTTCAATTCCATATAGTTCCTCAGCTGAGATCCAATCTTCTTGAAGCCATCCCGATAAAACTGATTGAGACGTCGACGTTCGGTAAGAATTTCCGAAATTTCTTTCTTCGAGAGATCAAGCTCCCGAGGATCGGTCTTCGAAAAGGTCTTCTCCATTAAGTCAAAGAGCTGAGGAATAATCATACCGGATTCTTTTACGACCCGTTTGATGATCGCTTCCCCATGCTCCATCTGTTTGGAAAGTTCGACCTCCTGTTCGGCAGTAAGCAGACTCTCCTTCCCAATTTCCCGAAGATAGAGCCTAATGGGATCGTCGACAGCAGAAGCATCCTTGTCGTTATAGACCACCCGTCTGGTACGATCTGGTGACCGTTTCAAAGGGATATCTTCGAGGGACGTATCACCCTTTTCATCCATATCTCCGTCACTGTCATCATCATCGTCATCCAGATCGACAAAATCATCATCAAGCTCTCCATCGTCATCAGGCATATCATCATTTTTATCCTGCTCATCATCAAGACTAATGTTATGCTCCTCCAGCAACGCAATGACCTCTTCGATTTTTTCGGAATTCACAATCGAATCCGGAAGAAAATCATTTACTTCATCATATGTAATTCGCTTTTTTTCTTTGGCATATTCCAACAACTTTGCTACTGATTTGTCAGCTTGCAATTCTGTCATTCCTTCTCACCCTTGCCTTTTTTCAGTTCCTGATCAAGATAGATTTTTTCTCCAACCAGTTCCCGAATTTCTCCGATCGGTATACCTTTTCGTTCCGATTCGCGGATTTCCGCTTCCACCCTTCGTCTTCGCTCCTCAAGCCTTTGTAACCGTATAGCCTTAACCCCGTCATGGATGATGGATTCTCCATTGACAGTAAACTCATTACCGGAAATCTTTTCGTAGACGAGGTTCTTCAGCTCCTGCCGATCGAGTCGTTGAATCAACGACTCCAAACTTTCCTCGCCGTTTCTGTACGCTTCTTCAAGCGCAATATAGATTTCCCGTGCAAAGGAATCTTCCAGGTCATCAACTCCAATTGTACTTCTTACGTAAGCAAAGGAAGCCCTGTTTACAACAACTGCCAGCATTAAAAAGAGCTCGGAGCCAATCCTTATGATGCCGCTATCAGAAGCGACACGCTCCTCTCTCTTATCATCCCCTCGCTCCATCTCCTTCCGTCTACCGATCTTTTCCAAATCGGCAAGGATGGAAGAGGCATCAATTCGAAGAGTATCCGACAGATATCGTACACAGCCTTCCCGTTTGACCGTAGAATCAATTGTAGTAATATACGGCGCTACCGCAGCAACGACCTCCCTTTCCCCGCCGGGTTGGCGGGCCGATTTTTCCTTGAGCGCACTTTTCACTAAATACTCAAAGCTATTTATAGAATATTTTATTGATTTTATCAATGAGTCCTGCCCCTCTTTTTTCAGCATATCGGCAGGATCAAGCCCTCCCGGCAACTCGACAACCGAACCTTCGAGTCCCGCAGTTTCAATGACCGGTATACTTTTTCGTGCTGCCGCTATCCCCGCCGAATCACCGTCAAAAAGTAATACCACCTCATTTACATAACGCTTTAAAAGCCTCCCTTGTTCGGCGGTAAAAGCTGTTCCCAGGGGGGCAACAGCTCCTCCTGCACCGGATTGATACATAGCAAGCACGTCAAAATAACCCTCGACAACATAGGCGCGCTTTTTCTGCCGTATTACCGGCAGAACCTTTGAAAGACCGAAGAGAATCTCCCGCTTTTTATACAATGCCGTCTCAGGGCTATTGATGTATTTAGGTTCTCCGGAGCCCAGTTTCCGTCCTCCAAATGCAACGGCCTTCCCCCTATGGTTGTATATCGGAAACATGAGGCGATCGCTAAAGAGGGATACATCGGGGTATTTAGAAGAAAAAAGTCCCGATTCGGCAAGAAAATCCTTTGAATAGTTTTTTGCCGATAAAAAACGATAAAGCCAGCGTCTGTCCGCAGGGACATATCCAAGCTCAAAGGCCTCAATCGTTTGACGCTCAATGCCTCGCTCTTGGAGATACGTTTGTGCGTTCCGTCCTTTCTCTGATTCCATAAGAAAATAGTGAAAGGTCTTCACCAGCCTTGCATAGAGTTGCTCAAGAGCATCTGATTTTTTATCGGGAACAAATCCCTGATCAGTATCCGGCAGGGAAACCCCCGCTTTCTCAGCAAGTCGCCGTACGGCCTCGACAAAGCTGATTCCTTCCATCTCCATAACAAAAGTAAATATGGAACCACCCTTATGGCAACCAAAACAATAGAAAAGATTCTCATCTTCAGTTACAGAAAACGAGGGGGTCTTCTCACCATGGAAAGGGCAAAGCCCCCAATAACGCGAGCCCTTTTTCTCAAGGGTTAGGTAATCGGAGACAACTTCAACGATACTGAGATTCCGATTGATTTCTTGGAGGATCGTTTCAGGAATCCGCACTGTTTACCGTCCCTTTATATACAATTGATAGGCCCGGTCATGCTCACCATAGTTTTTGGAAAATACGTGCTCACCGGTCTGGGGGTTCTTTAAAACAAAAAAGAGATAATCGCTCTTTTCCGGCTGAAAAGCAGCTTTTAAGGCCGTTGATCCTGGATTGCAAATAGGTCCGGGAGGAAGTCCTTTATGAAGATACGTATTGTAGGGAGATGATACCTCAAGATCCCTGAAGGTGATTCGTTCGGGATGAGGCCTACCCTGCTCTTCGGTCAATACAAACACGACCGTTGCACAACTTTGAAGCGGCATATTGGTTGCAAGCCGATTCCAGAAAACAGAAGCGATAAGGGGAGCCTCTTCGGCCCGGCGATATTCCCGTTCTACGATCGATGCAAGAATAACCCGTTGATAGAGCTCTTCGGGCTTGAGGCTTTTGTAATCCGGCTCAAACCGTTCCAATTCGGCAAAAAACGAATCAACCAGATGCTCGACAACCTGTTCAGCTGGATAATCTTTCTGAAAAAGGTAGGTGTCGGGAAATAAAAAGCCCTCGGCACCTCTATTCCCCCATTCGACAGGAAATCCATCCTCGGCAGGCTTGTAGTGCGAAACGGCAGCAAGAAAGGCCACTTTATCGACAACGCCAGCCTCTGCAAGAATATCACCGATCTCCCGGGCCCCAAACCCCTCGGGAATCGTTACTCGAAAAAGCCGCTGTTTTCCCTCCACCAAAAGGTCGTGTACCTCAAGAGCCGTAAGCCCCGGGGAAATGGTATAGAGTCCACGCTTGATCTTCGATTCTGTTCCCTGCCATTTTGCCAAAGCAAGGAAGAAATAACGGCTACGTATTGCTCCCATCTCCTTTAAGCGACCGGCAACCGACGAAAGGGTATCTCCTGCCTCGATGGCAAGCAAGCGATCCGAAGAGGAGGAGTTTTCGCTATATGAAGGAGCGCTGTTCAACCACGAGAGAGCGGCCGCCGCCACAAGGACGGCGGCCGCAAGACAGACAAAGATGATAAGAATGATTTTCGCAGCACGCTTCATCGTTATCGCTTTTTCTCCAGAATAAACTCGACCCGCCTATTCTTCCAACGATTCTCGATATCGCTATGCGGGACAAGCGGCTTTGTTCCGCCTACTCCCACGGCATCCAGCCTGTTACGATCGATGCCACGCTCAACAAGGGCCTCGACAACCTTTTCGGCGCGGGCCTGGGAAAGGGGCATAAGTTCCGTCTGCTCTTCCCTCTCAGCCTTCACCGGGTCGGCCCAGTTGATGAGAGCGGCATGCCCTTCAACCATAATCTGGTAGCTGCGATACTTCTGTAAGATTTCCGCAAGGCGGTCGAGAACGTATCGGTTACGTTCCGCGACTTCCGGATCATCTTCGACAAATTCTGCCTTGTTCGGCTGAAAGATGATACTTGCGATTTTAATCTTCAGTAAGTTTCCCTCTCGCACCACCAGAACATCTACGGGAATCCTACCGTCGGTGCTGTTTCTGTTTCCGAGCACGTCGGTAGCCGAAAAACGATAGGGATAATCCATTGCAGCATACACCAATTCGCCAGCATCCGACTTACCGTCCCAAATGATCTGATCCGCAGGGCTGCCGCTTCCACCGTACTGTTTGAACACCTTGCCCTCAGGATCATAGATGGTCAGGGTCCAAGAATCTATCTCGCTTCTATCCTTTACATCGAGATGCATGGTCAATTCGTCATCCACCCCGTCGTTATCCGGCGAAAAGGGAACGGGATTCATGTCGATCGCAATCTCAGGAGCACTTCTGTCAAGAAAGAAGGGAGAACTCTCGGCAATGGGCCGATTTCCCTTTTCATAGCTAACGGTAAATCTCGCCCGGTAACTTCCCTCGACGTAGTTTCCGTTTTCGTTTTTTCCATCCCAGACAATCTTTGTCGGAATCTGTTTTTCGCCCGAGAAGCGGCGTTCAACAGTTCCGTCCTCACGAACAAGTTCTACGCTCCATCCGGATATTCCATTCTTATTGTTTACGATGGTAGTCAAACCGATATCTTCGAACTTTCCGTCACCGTTAGGGCTCAGGGCCCCGGCATCGGCGGTGACGAAAACGGACGTGGGTGTGGTATCGGCAATGAGCCCAGCAATCGTCGTCTCAAAATGGTTACCGGCCTTATCCGTACTGGTTAGGCGATAGCTGTAGCTCCCATCGGGAACCTTATTTCCTGCTTCTCCTGTTCCGTCCCAGCTAAAATCGCTGAGATTACCCTTCCAGAAGGCTCGCTTTATCGATTCGCCGGCAGCGTTGAGGATTTCTCCGCTCCATAACGTTTCCTTGTTTCCTTCCTGGCGTATCACTATGGTATCTTTTCTTCCATCGCCGTCGGGACTGAAAAGTTTCCAATCGGTACTAATCGTTGCCGCAGGATAGATGGTGTCAAGCTCGAAAGATCGGGTTGTAGTCTGGGGACTGTAGCCGCTGTCATAGACAACCAGGAGTTCGGCACGGTACATGCCGTCTTTCGCAACACGTCGATCATTATCACGTCCGTCCCAGAATAAACTTTCAGGAAGAGAACCTGATCCTTCTATGGTTCGGATAGCCTTATCACCCGCATCCTTTATCGTGACTACATAATGATCGATTCCTTCACTGCGCTGTAGTTTGGGGATAAGCCCCATACGCTCCTTTACCCCGTCGCCATTCGGGCTAAAGGCTTCTGCTTCGGCAGTGAAAATGACCTCGGTTTTGCTGGTGTCAATGGAAAATGTGCGCTCGCGGGAATGTCCGGTATTACCGGCACGATCCGTTGCCGAAAGAATATAGCGATAAAGACCGTCGGGAACGAGCCTACCATCGTTATCCGTTCCGTCCCAGACAAGTTCGGCCGGAGCACTTTCAATCCAGGTGAAATCTCTAACGGTTTGGTCCCCGTCTCCATCCACTCGAGAAATAACGCCTTCCCACCGCTGTTCAAGGGATGTCTCCTGATACAGGGTAATCGTATCCTTGTTCCCATCGCCGTCAGGGCTCAAGACAGAATCGGAAGTACGGACCATGGCACTGGGGGGCGCCACATCAATAGTAAAGACGGGAGAGATGGCGGATGGAAAATTCCCATTTCTATAGAGTACTTGAAGTTCCGCTTTATAGGATCCTTCGTCGAGAATAAAGCCGGTATCGTCTTTTCCGTCGAAGGCGATTACTCCGGGAGCAGTCTCCATCCCCTTGTATGTGCGAACGTCGCCCCCACTTTGCTCCTCTACGGTCAAACTCCAATGCTCGATGCCCCGTACCACGGGGATCTCCGGAGTAAGGAGAAGAGTGTCGTAGACACCATCGCCATTCGGAGAAAAATGGGAACGCTCAATCGAAAGGGATATGGGGGTCGGCTCCGTATTTATAATAATATTGGATATTCTGGCCTCACTACTGTTACCGGCACGATCCGTTGCGGATATCCGATAGCTGTAGACTCCGTCGGGAAGGAGGATTCCCTCGTCGTCGGTACCGTCCCAGATAAAGCTTTCGGGGCTGCTCCAGGGCCAGCGTACATGGCGTCCTACCGTTGAGGAGGCATCCAGGATCTCTGCGTTCCACACCTCTTCATAGGAGCCTTTCTGTTCAAACGTGATGGTATCTTTGTTACCGTCATCATTTGGGCTGAAGATGAGATTATCTCCGTTCGGCTGGTCAAGATGTATCTCAGGCGGGGTATTATCGACTACGATCCGATAGGCGTCGGTCCTGCTCATGTTTCCATTATCATCGTAGGCCTGTATATAAAAGGAGTACAGTCCGTCGGGAACGACGGCCCCGTTTTTGTCGGTTCCGTCCCAGCGAATCCTGTCCGGAATATTGATTCCGGATTTTACGGAAAGAAGCCGATCAAAAAAACCGCGAAATCCCTGGTTCTCAATACGCTTTTCTTTGTTTTCGATCACTCGTACCACAGAACCGGCTTCGTTTTCGATCAGAAATTGATAGCGCATAACATAACGACTGTCCGTAATCTTCACAGGAACCGAAATATCATCTTTTACACCATCATTATTGGGACTGAGATAGGCAACAACATCTTCTATCGCATCAAGATGTTTCTCATTCTCTTTGGGAGACTGCTTAGAAGCATTATCTTGTTGAACCGACCGAGGAACGGACTGATATTTTCCGCCGGCTTTTACCTTACCCTTAACAAGGAATGTAGCAACATCACTGCTTTCCTTCGGGGATTTACCACCATCCTTCGGAACAATTTTATCTTCATCCGGATTGGTACTTCCGTCCTGGACAATACCGTCGATATCGATATCAATCTCGGGAGGTTTTTTATCGATCACTCCAAGGGGGATATTGACGCCGCCGCCGATGGCCCAGACATCTTCGATGACCGGAGCGACGGTAAAGGATGGCCGAACCTCACTTTGATCCCAACCACGTTCGGACAAACCAAGAAAATCATTTTTGTCGGAAAAGTCGGTAGTAAAATTGAACACAATGCCGACAGAGGGGATCATCTGGGCGGTATCACCGTCGTCCAGCTGATTGAAATCCATCCGGGTCCCTGCATGTATGGTAAGCACCTGGCCAATGTTGAATTCACCGCCGAGAGCCAACCTCGTATTGGAAAAGCCGGGAAAGCCCAGCTCCGTATTAAGTGCGAATCCGAAGGAATCGCCCTGATATAACAGCGCCCTTGCTCCGACGAGAGGAGTAAAGGGATCGGGGTAACTATCATCGTCGATACTGGTGTATCCAATATTTTTTAGGGCCCCTCCCCAGCGGAGGTCCTTGATAAAACCTCGGCTGCCCAGTTCCTGGATCAATCCGAGATCCATAACCGTGGAAAAGCCTCCCGATCCGCTCAAGCCGAATCCAAGCCCGATTCCGGTAGAGATCCCGGGATACAACTCCTTGGCGAAGGAGCCCTTCAACGTAAGATCGGTGTCGGCACTATAGCCAGGGAAGTCACTATCAAGGAAGTGTGATGAAAATGAAAAGACACCTAACTTCGTCGGCAGGGTGGCCCCGAGATTGACAGCATTTCCCTGAAGGCCGGAAACTCCATCGTCGGAGCCGGCAATTGCGAAGTAACTAAGGTCAAGGGTTACTCGTTGTGTCAAAGCCGAAGCCGCGGGATTGACCGCATCGGCTTGAGGAGAAGTATATGAGGTTACAAAACTCCCCAAGGCCGCATATTCTGGTGAATACAATTCTTCACTTTTGTCCGGGCTCTCTGCCCAGAGACAGACGGAAACTGCGACAAATAAGAAGAGTAATATTATCTTTTTTTTCACGATACCTATCCTTTTCATACGGAAAAATTACCCCTTTGACGAAAGAACATCAATATTTTTCTCATAAAGATACTCTATCTGCTCCATTTCTTCGATCGATAAGCGCTGATACAGGTATGTTTCGATCCGCTGCATCAAATCCACCAGAGGCTCGTCTCCCTCCGGTTCGTGATGTTTTAGAAGCAAATAGACCCCAATAAGCTCATTTCCATGCAAGGCAATCATACCTCAACCACCAAATCTTCCGTTGCAAGATCAATTTTGATCTTTTTGTTCTTCAGATGGGAGCGATACCAATCCGCCGACTGCTGCATAGCATAGAGCTTTCGGTCGTCATATTCAGGTTCGTGATGAAATAACACCAAATGTCGGATCTTCCAGGCCGAAGCGAAGTCGACGGCAATGCTATAAGAGGAGTGTCCCCAATTGTATTTTTCGATAGCCTCACCCAATGTGTATTGGCTATCCATAATCACAAGATCGGCTTTCTCAAAATAGGCACGATTTGCATCGGTTTTCTGGAAATCGGCCTCGGAGAGCTCGGTATCGGTCGAAAAAATTGCCTTCTTCCCCCTCTCTTCGACGCGATAACTGACAGATTCACCGGGATGACGCATCTTTTTCCAGCGTACAGACGCATCACCGATACGCAAAGGGGTATTATCGATCGTATGGAAATGGAGCTCTGCTGCAGCCGCATCCAGGCCTATGGGAAAATAGGGATCGCGCATCTGTCCTTCAATAATCTCGCGAAGGTCCTCCCGAGGGCTGTAAAAATGGAGAACAGCACGCCTATCATAGAGCTTGGAAAAAAAAGGAAGCCCTTGAAGGTGATCCCAATGAAAATGGGAGAAAAAGATATGAAATGTATCGATATGCTCCTGTTCTTTCATCAGCATGGAAGAAAACTGTTGCATACCGGAGCCTGCATCGAAGAGTATGACATCATTCCCGGAGGTTCTGACTTCGACGCAGGTCGTATTCCCGCCGACGGTTCCAAAAAGCGATGCAGGAAGCCTTCCGAGAAAGCGTTCTCTACTTAGCTGAGAGTCGAGATCTTCTGGCCGCGCCATTTGAAGCACCGCAGCAATTTTGGTTCGTACCTGTTCGGACGTCAGCGGCCGCGGAAGCGAACCTCGAACCCCCCAGAAGCGAATTTTCATAATCAGCGTCCCTCTTCGTCATCACTGCCAGCCCCACGGAGCCAGGAAAGATCGTCCTTATCCATATCGATAAAACGTTCCTTACGCCGCTGGAAAAGCCATTGTTCGATTGTTTCTCGTGAGTGAAGTTCTCCCCTATCAATCCCAGGGCAATCGGCAGTCAAAGCTCTCCACGTGTCGATTGACTCAAGATGGGGAGCCCAAAAGGGATAACTGCGGCATTGCAAGGGCCTTGCCTCGTAGGCGATACAGCCGCCCTCTCCCCAGAGGATACAGTCGTAATTATCTTTTTCCTGCAAACTAAGCCGCTTGACAAGTCCGAGATCAACAGTTCTGCAAAACTGATCAAGAAACGATGAGACCGGCATACGAAAATGTAGAATCAAGCGATCAAGGTCTTCGTATGACAGAAAAACAAAGCCGGGTTCATGCCTGCAACAACGAGAACAACGAGTGCAGGTAAATCGTAATCCCTTTTCATAAAAGGTGGTATTCATACTTCCCTATAAAATTACGCCGGATTGATACGAAAAACAAGCATTTATAACTCGACTTTGTATATCCGAAAAAAAAGGCCTTCCGAAAAACGGAAGGCCTTTGGGGAGAGAAGGATTCGAACCTTCGAAGGCGTAGCCAACAGATTTACAGTCTGCCCCCTTTGACCGCTCGGGAACCTCCCCATTGCTATAACGCAGCAGAATCTAACATAAGGTTAGATCTTTTGTCAAGCCACCTGTCAGATTCGAACTGACGACCCCGAGATTACAAGTCACGTGCTCTGGCCAGCTGAGCTAAGGTGGCATCAAATATATCAAAATACTCCATTTGTACCTAATATTACCATCTAAAACCAAGGTTTTTACGGCAATTTCGGCTTGTTTGGGAGCATTTCACCCACAATAAGATACACAAAATCTTAACGGTAGTTAATCTTTACGTCGATTTCCTACACATAAAATCGCCGCCATTTAGCAGCGAAACCATTGAAGCGGAATATAGCGAAAACTAAGGAAATGGTCAAGGGAGCTAAAGGTAATTCAAAACACAGCCTGAAGCACATTCACAATGATGGGAGGACCAGAACAGAGCCTATTTTTCTGATTCCTTACGAGCATCAAGACGGAACCCCATATTCTCTGTTAGTGAGATCCAGAAATCAGCGGTTGTGTTTATCTTTAAAATAGTCTAAACAATTCAATGCAAATCTTGCATAAGCACCAGCAGGGCCACCACCCATTTCAATTGCCACATCAATTGTTTCGAAGAATTCTGAATCAGTCGAACTCGCTAAAAGTGCTTGCTCCGTATGCCACTCAATACATGGTTCACATTTAGTAATAATCGACATGGAAAGAGCCATTAATTCTTTATGTTTTACAGAGATTTCTCCTTCTGAGAAAGCGGATTTTTCAAGTTTAAGAAAATGTCTATATGTTTCTGAATTATCATAAAATCGTTGATGTAACTTTTTCCTATTAAGAATACTTTGCTCAATCTTATTTTTTGAAAATGAATTCATGTTATTCCTCCTGAAAATCTTAATTTCGGATATTTCACCTCCAGAGAATATCTCTATTATTAGAGATTATACTTCGAAAATCAGATTTTCCCAAGAAATTTACCTAACGGTCCGCCAGGAGAGTAGCAACAGCTGTATGGGAAATGCCGCTACAAGAATTCAAAAACTAAACTGTTTGGTTTTCATAAAGACGCCTCGCAGGAATAAAGGCTTCCATCGATTCCGTTTCCAAACTCAATCGTTTGTATCCTCGACGGCGAGCCTCTGAAATGATGAATTCCAAAATCTGTTTGAAAACTCCTTGTCAGAGAAACTCTGGAACTGTTTTCATTGACTTCACCTCACCGTGTAACGATGTCAATTTTTTCAAGGCACCATATCCCGCGAGCTTCTCATCCCAGCGAAGTGACCACAGGGTAATCTTTGGATTTTCATATTCTTCAAGGTTGAGTGCATGAATGCTTTGGGGAGGGGATTCGACGAAAAAGTCTTTGCATTGTCGATAACGTCTCTCAAATATGATGGTGGGGTGGTGTACAGATTAATAAATGCTTTCGGCATCATCAGATAAAATCCTAACATGATTAAGAAATGAAAGCACCTTGGCCGCATTATCTTCTGGAAATCTATAATTACATTCTTTTGCAACGAAGATAGCAGATTGTATGAAAATATCATAAAATACATACAGAGAATCCCAAATCCTATAAAAATTAGAGTCAACATAAGTTCTTAAATACTGTCCCCATTTTTCCGGTTCAAGAAATTTCTGAAGATACTTTCCTTTTGCTCCAATAGATTTATCGAATCCGGTTTTTAAACCGATTTCCCAGGATAACATTAATTGAACTGGTTCTCTTAACCAACCTTCAATATAGAATTTCACTAAAGGAAGTTCTTTTCTCCATATCGTTTTTGGAATATGAGAACCTATTGCAAAAAGGAATGCATCACAACAACCAGCAAATTGATCTTTGGAAGGCTTTCTAATGAAATAGCTTTTTTCACTTACAGGAGGAAGATCCGTGCAAAGATTGTCTTTATCAATAAGTACTATCGATAGACTATCTGTACATTTCTCATCCAGTTTTTCAATGTTAAAAAAAGACAAATCAATGCGATTACCGTCAAGAAATTGCATATTATAGTTGTGATAACTGCCATCAGCATCATAAGGCGGCCACGGACCAAAATTGGGTTGTTCAACAATAATGGTTTCACCAAAATAGGGAACAACATCTTTTTCTATTTTATACGGTTCAACATCAGTAACATAACAAACAATATCATAATCCTGAAAAATATCTTTTTGTATGTTGGGATTCACTCTCGACCCATTCATAATAACGACACGTATTCGATTATCTGCTTCCACAAAGTTATATATAAGATCCAATATTTCTTTTTCTGTTCTTGTTGTCATTTCTTATCCTGAAGTGATTTCACCACAATATCATATAACTCTTTATCAACACGAGATTCATGCAGATATCCAACGAAATGGCCTGAGCGTATTATAATCCGGCCAGGAGAAGGGCACAACTCTTATAATCCTCCTGAACCGATCAAAACACAGCTTGCAGTACATTCACGATAATTGAGACGGCCAGGAGAGATCCCCCGGCTTTAAGGGCCATTTATGCTGAGCCCAGATTTGCGAACAGTTTTTAACAAGGAGTAAGGTGGAATCTCCGATGTATGATACCATATACAAGGAGAAGTACGTGAGACGAAAGTTTGATGAAGAGTTCAAGGCCGAGGTAGCTCTTGAAGCGCTGAAGGAAGAAAAAACACTGCAGGAGCTGGCAGAGGAGTATGAAGTCCATCCCAACCAGATCAGTGCCTGGAAGAAACAACTTCTACAGAATGCGAGTTCCCTTTTTGAGCGTAAGAACAAAAAGAACCAGGAACTTGACGAGGTGAAAAAGCGTGAACAGGAACTCTATAAACAGCTTGGCCAAGCAAAATACGAGAATGAATGGTTAAAAAAAAGTACAAGCAACTGTACGGAAAGGATTACGAATGATTGATCCTTCTGACCGTCATCTCTCTATTGCTCGGCAAAGCGAACTGGTTGGTGTAAGTCGTTCTCACCACTACTACAAAAAACGTGCCCCACAACGGGCTGATATAGAAGAAATGATCAAGCTGAAAGAGTTGTTTATAAAGTATCCGTTTTATGGTTACCGTAAACAGATGCTTGAACTGGGCAATGAATCTATTGTCTCTACGGTAAAACGGGTCCGCCGTTTCATGAAAGAATTGGGCCTTAAAGCGCTGTCACCGAAGAAATTGACATCCATCCCGAAGAAGGAGCATCCGGTTTATCCATATCTGCTGAAAGGAAAGAGGATCAGATATCCCAATCAGGTCTGGGCGACCGATATTACCTATCTGAAGCTTGAAACAGGATATGTTTATCTGGTTGCCATTATGGATCTCTATAGCCGTAAAGTTTTAAGCTGGAGGATTTCACTCACTATGGATGCAGAGTTCTGCTGTGAAGCGTTAAAGGACGCCCTGAGAAACTATGGCACGCCTGCGATCTTCAATACAGACCAGGGAAGTCAGTTTACCTCCTATGGCTTTCTTCAAATCCTGAAAGATGAAGGTATAGAAATCAGTATGGATGGTCAGGGCCGTTGGCGGGATAATATCTATGTTGAACGGTTCTGGCGAACTCTCAAGTATGAAGATATTTACTTGAAGTCCTATGAATCAGTGCGAGAACTGAAAACCGGACTTACCCGGTACTTCAGGTTCTACAACAGCCGAAGATTTCATCAGGGCCTGGATTATAGGACTCCGGAAGAGATGTATATATCATTCCAGGAAAAGGAGCTTAAAGCTGCTGCATAGTCAGATTATACCGGTAGGTTCCACCTTAAATAGTTTGCAAAACTGTTTGACAAACGGGCTCAACATACTTTCCTTTCCGTTTAGTTTACCATGATTCAGCATTAATTATGAAAATTTTTAAAAATACTTTTACATGGATCAAAACACACCCTGCAGCATATTCACAATGATTGAGGCAGCCAGAACAGAGCCCCTTGGCTTTAAGGATTCTCTTCTGCCGCCGATTTTACCGCTCGGAGCCTTCGTAGTTGATATACGTCATTAACCTTTTACCGCACCCAAAGTCATGCCGGAACCAAGATTCTTGTTTGCAAATATTGAAAGGATTACAGCAGGAAGAAGAATGATTACACCGGCGGTAGCCATCATATTCCATTCAATACCAGCCTCGCCCATGTATGTCATCATTGCCAGCGGTAGGGTTTTAGCATTGGATGAAGAAAGATTCATTGCAAACATGTACTCATTCCAGGTAAATACGAAGATAAGCACTCCGGTAGCACCTAAACCAGATTTTAGCATCGGCAAGACTATCCTGAAGAAGGCCTGCAACCTTCCGCAGCCATCTATCCAAGCGGACTCTTCGAGGGATTCCGGAATGTCTGCTATGAAACCACGCATCATCCACACGACGTATGGTATATTCATTGCACAATTGAGAAGGATTAAACCTGTGAGGGTATCATAAAGACCAAACTTCCTGAACAGAATGTATGTTGGGATCAGTGTGCTGATTGGCGGAATGAATCTGGAGGCAAGAAGGAACATCCCTAACGCCTCTTTTCCCTTAAGCGTTGATCTATCCAGGGCATACGCGGCAAATAATCCAAGAACGAGTGGAATCAATACGGAGCATAGTGCGACAATTACCGAATTCAGCAAAAGCTGTACCAGATCATTCTGAGAGAAAAACTTGATATAATTCGTAAGGTCGATTCCGGTAATAAGCTTTGGGGGTTGAGTAAACGCTTCCCTATAGGTCTTAAAGGATGTTACAACTGCCCAGTATATTGGAAACAGGAATATTGCAGCGAACAGAGCAAGCAGGATATATACTACAATCTTGGATACAGTTTTCCTTTTAATCATTATCACCCCTCCTTCTTTACAAGATTTCTTCTGAGAATAACCACGCTGAGTCCCATGAGCAGAAGGAACATGACAACAGATAAAGCTGAGGAGACGCCAATATCATATCTGCTGAAAGCCTGTCTCCATATAACCAGGGACATAGTCTCTGTGGAAGTCCCCGGGCCGCCTTTTGTCAGGGAGTAAATAAGGTCAAAGCCTCTGAATGCCCATACCAGGCGGAAAACCAATGCAACTTCCAGTACGGGAAGGATGGATGGAAGTGTAACCAGAAAAAAGGTTTGAACAGCACTCGCTCCATCGATTTTTGCGGCTTCGATTGGTTCAGGATTCAATGCCTCAAGAGCTGCCAGGCAAAGAATAAACGTATAGGATGTCCATTGCCAGATATCTGCGATTATAACGCTGGTGAGAGATAAATTGCTGCTTCCCAACCAGTTGATTCTATCAATGCCTATACAGCTAAGGATATAATTGAGAATTCCAAGATCGTAGTTATAGAGAAATTTCCACAAAACACCAACTACTACAGGAGCCAGCATCATCGGTATGAAAAGAACAATCCTGAAAAATGTCCTGCCTGTTGTGATAGAGGCTGCCAGAAGTGCCAGGATTAGTCCCAGAATCATTGAAACAACAACAGCAATTATGGTGTATTTGAAGGTAATCAGAATTGATTTACTGATCAGGGAATCGGAAAAAACCTTTATATAGTTCTTAAGACCTGTGAATTCTGCATCCTGCGGACTAAGAAGATTATAGTTCTGGAAACTCAAAATAGACGTATAGATCAAAGGGAATATTGTAATCAGCAATACGAATATCACTGAAGGCAATAGCATGCAAAGCATCAACCTATTATCGGCGGCCCTTTGCCTTTTTTGTATTGAATTTACCATTATAATCTCCTTTCATTCTTCCCCGGGGCACCCGGAAGTGTCCCGGGGATTAGTATGATCACAGCATCTTATCGATTTCAGCTTTTGCCTTTGCCAATGCTTCAGATGGTTCAAGGGTTCCAATTACTGCTTCTTGGACATAACTGGCTAATACATCCATGATAGCTGTGGTCTGATGAGTCTTCGGATAGACATAAGTGTGACCTGGCTGGTTGGAAATAGCATTCATGGTCTTGAAGTGAGGATACTTCTCATTCAGACTTGTGGAAGTAAGCAGGGATTCCCTTACCGGAACTGCGGCACCCATAGTTCCTTCTACGAGACTCTCTGTCCTTTTTGCATTCAGCATATACTGAATAAAGAGATATGCAGCTTCCGGATGCTTACAGTTTCTGGTTATTGCAACACCCCATGTGCTGGAAACGGCAGCAGCATGTACATTACCCGGCCATTCTGCAAAACCCACAGAATCGGAGATAGCGGACTTCTCAGGATTGATTACGTTATTAAGCTGGGAGTTTACCGCTGGCATCATTGCGGCATTGCCCTGGGCGAAATTAGCAGCAGCTTCATCCCAGTGGTTGTTGATGGACCCTGCCGATGAATACTGGGAAAGCTGGATAAGATACTCAAGAGCACCTAAGGCTTCCTTGCTGTCCAGAAGACAGGTTTTTCCATCTGCGGAAAGGAAGGCACCGCCATTTTGATATAGGCAGTTGAGATATACGTCCATGACACAGGTCTTCCCGAGGGCGAGAGACAGACCATATCTGCCGTCTTCGGTATTGGCTCTTGCAAGCTCAAGCATTTCGGACCAATTCTTTGGCGCTGTCTTGATGAGGTCGGTTCTATAATAGAGGAACTGTGAATTGAACTTCCACGGCATTGCCAGTAGCTTTCCGTCGATGGAGTTTGCCTCAAGCAGCGATGCAGACACATCTTCAATCTCGAAAGCCGGGTCATATAAAGCCGGGTCGTTCAGGTACGTGTTGATATCTGCAAGCCATCCGCCTTCATTGAATTCAGGCAGCCAGTACTCAGTGGTGGCAATAATATCGTAACTTCCGTTTTCAGAAGAAATGTCAATAACGATTTTATTCTTCATTTCGGAATAGGCAACCTGTTCAATATTGACCTTGATCCCAGATTCCTCATAGAAGGCCTTTGCCATCTCAGCCATCCAGTCTGCCTCATAACCGGAATGTCTGATGAATGTAAGAGTAACGCCCTGGTATGGAGCATACTTTGGATCAACAGTCGCAGATGCAGGAGCTGCGGCATTTTCTTTAGCGCCTCCAGCAAATACCGGAGAGAGTGCGATAAGAACCGATAACGCGATGAATACTACCCTTTTCATATTTTCCTCCTAAATGAGATTTCCTATTAGATCGATAGCTGGAGCGCCCGTACGGCATTTCCGAAATAGATGGCGTCACGCTCTTCTTCCGTAAGTCCGGACCTATCTACCATCTCAATTTCAATACATCTGTTTTTGTAGAATGGAACATTCGAACCAAACAGAATCTTATCAATACCTGAATCACGGATTGCCCAGTTAACCGGATACATAAGCTGATGGATATTAGCAATGTCCATATAGACGTTATCAAGGGAAGCTGAAAGATATCTGGAACAATTTGAATGCGTTGTATCCTTCATGGATGAACCATTGATAAAGGTAATCTCAGGATACTTCTCAGCAACCTTCCTCAGCATATATGGAGCCTCAAGGACGGAATACTGTGAGGTATAGCAGAGAACTATTGGATGGTCATATTGTGAAAGAGCATCCATGAACTGCAGCATAGTCGGGTTATCAAAGGTAAGACCTGTCTTATCATTACTGAATACCAGACCTCTCATTCCCGGCATAGACATTATTCTGTCTACCTCGGGAACAGCAGCATCCCCATGCCGTGGATCTACCGTACCAAGTCCCGCAACGAACCTATCCGGATATTTCTTAAGGGTAGCTGCTATCTTATCATTCTGCTCCCGAGAGCTTTTTACTCCATACGGGACAGGGAATGCCGGAACCGGAGAAACAATGCCATACTGGATTCCATTCTTATCCATAAGAGCCAGAGCTTCTACGGCAGAATATGACCTGAGCTGATCTTCTCCGATATGAACATGAACGTCGATAATCTTACGCATTTCTGCCTCCTGCAATTTCAAAAAGTCTTTCAAAATTCCTGAAGAAGATATTATCGCGGTCATCCTCAGTCAGATCGGATTCATCTATAAGCAGCTTATCGATACAGAGATCTTCAATAAAATATGGATTATCTGATCCAAACAGGATCTTTTCAGAACTTCCGAGTTTCTCTATCGCTGTTTCAATAAGATTATTATGATTCCACATGCAGCAGGTATCAAACCAGACATTAGGACAGTGTTTTGCGATTGCTACCATGTTGTCCAGCTGAATCTGCGACATCATCGGGTGTCCACAAATGAATTCAATGTCCGGAAACTTTTCGGCAAGAATCCAGAGTGAAAAAGGTGGTTCAAGCATCGAATGCTGAGCAGTATGCACCTCTACGATCATATGTTTTCCATGGTGCATGACTTCAGTCAGGATGTCGTGCATAATTGGTTCATGCATAGCGACGCCTCCGAAATCATGGTGAAACATGAGGCCGGCAAGACCAAGTTCACCGAGCGCATAATCGACTTCCGCAAGTGCAGGCTTTCCGTGTCTTGCCTCAGCAACAGCCAGCGCCATAGGGAAGATATCGCTATGAGACTTCTGGATTTCCGCAACCTGAACGTTCATCTTTCTTGAGGACACTACCCCTTCCGGATCCTGGTAACCTGGAATAGGAGAAACGACGGAATGAGTGATACCGTTCTTCTTCATTCTGTCCAATACAACATCGATACTTCCACCAACGTATAGAGCGGCACTGCTTCCGACGTGGGCATGGACATCTACAACCTTGTCCATTTTAACCTCCAGACTTGGTAATTAGTTTATTCAATAAATTATTATATCCTGTTATTTCGAGAGTGCAACTGTTTTTTTGGGTAAAAAAGCATTAAATTATCTATATTTACGCAAATTAAGGAGATTAATTAAAAATATTAGTTGATTTATTAAATAAACTAATAGATAATGAGAAATAAAGTATAAGGGAGAAATGCATGACACACAAGAATGCAATGAACCAGGCTGCAATGAAACAGCAAAACAGGGAAAAGACAATGCAGGAACTCTGGATCCATTCTCCTATCTCCCGCACGCTTCTTGCACAGGAAACAGGATTGAACAAGGCGACTATAACCAATGTAATAGCCGATCTTCAAAGCAACAATCTAATCACGACAATCGGAACCGAGCATTCAAAACCGGGACGTTCCCAGTCCCTGATTATGTTCAATAAATCATATGGATTATGCGCGGGAGTTGTCTTTCGACCTCAGGTCATTAGCCTAGCTGTTTCTGATATCTATGCAACCATCCTATGGTCTGAAGAGGTACGGTTCACAATCTCTACAGACCCAATGGAAGTGATCGGTCAGTTAGTGGAAAAGCTCAAAACTGGAATCAGTTCCTGTTCGCATGTTTCCACAAGACTGCTTGGTGTAGGTGTTGGTACCGCAAGCCTTCTCAGAGAAGGTGATGACATGCTTTACGCAATCCACAGCCTTGATTGGAAAAATATTCCTCTGAGAAATATCCTAAGCAAGGAATTCAAGGTTCCAATCATAGTAGATACAGGATCCAATAACGGTATGGTGGGAGAACAGTATTTCGGATTAGCTAAAAATATCCGTAATGCATTTTATCTGAGTATCGGCTACGGCATTGGAGGCTCTATCCTTGCAAACGGGAAAATCACAAGAGGACAGGACGGTTTCGCCGGAGATGTCGGACATATGACCATCGACTTGAACGGTCCTTATTGCCGTTGTGGAAAAAGAGGCTGCTGGGAAGTAATGGCATCTGAGATTTTCCTTGATTACAGACCGTTTGCTGAGTATATAGACAGAGCGAATCAGGGGGACAAGGAGGCCATCAAGAAACTGAACCTTATCGGAAAGAATCTCGGAAAGGGAATTTCAACCATTATTTCCGTCCTGAATCCCGAGCTCGTCATACTTGGCTGCGACGTTACCGTATGCGGCAACTGGGTAATGAACCCGCTTCGCTCTGAACTCAAAGCAAGAGTATGGCCATTTGTACTTGAAAAAACGAGAATTGAATATTCAACCCTTGGCAATACATCCAACATGCTAGGAACCCTGATGAGGGTTATTGAAACGATATTTAAATCATAGCAAAAGGACAAACATGAAGAACCAGGAAAAGCTAAAGAAACTGACTGTCGAACAGAAGGCCCGTCTCTGTATCGGTATGAATTTCTGGATGTCTCAGGATTATCCGGAAGCTGAAGTGGAATCACTGTTTTTCTCCGATGGTCCTCATGGACTGAGGCAACAGGATGTACAGCATGCTGACCACTTAGGACTCAATGAAAGCATTTCGAGCATTTGTTTCCCGACTGGCTCAGCTTTGGCTTGTTCCTGGAACAGAGATACTTTTGCGAAAGTCGGCGATGCACTGGGAAGAATGGCAAAGCGGGCTGGTATTCACATGGTATTAGGCCCCGCGATCAACATAAAACGCTCCCCGCTTTGCGGCAGAAATTTTGAATACCTTTCAGAGGACCCCTATCTTACAGGGGAACTTGCAACCGCTTTTGTAAAAGCCATGCAGGAGAACCATGTATCTGCGTGCCCAAAGCATTTCCTTGCCAACAATCAGGAAACCAGACGCAAGTCCATTAATACAATTGTTGATGAAAGGACCTTACGCGAAATCTACCTTCCGGGATTTGAGAAGAGTGTAACAGAAGGAAAGACTATGGGGCTTATGACCTCCTATAACAAGGTCAATGCTGTGTATCCTGCGGAAAGCCTTGAAATCACCAGGAAGATCCTCAGAGAAGAATGGGCTTTCACAGGAACGCTGGTATCTGATTGGGGAGCCATAGATCAGATCGTACCATCGATAAAAGCAGGACTGACGATACAGATGCCGGGAAACGATGGGAGCACAGCAACGAAAATCATTCAAGCAGTCAGTAACGGAGAACTTAGCGAAAACGAACTTGACTCAGCTGTCATGACCCTTTTGGACACGTTGGAATTTACACATGGGAAAGCACGGGATACCATTACCGAAGACGAATGTCATGCAATTGCTTTGGAAGCTGCCTGCGACTCGATAGTACTACTTAAAAACGAAGGGAACGCCTTGCCCCTTTCCGGCTGTAGGATTGCTGTTATCGGCGAAATGGCAAAAAAGCCCAGATATCAGGGCGGCGGAAGTTCCCATGTCAACCCGTACAAACTCACCAATAGCTATGATGAAATGTTGAAATACAGTTCGGCTATCTCCTATGCAGATGGGTATCATGGGGATACAAGCTCTGAAGAAGTGCTGAAAGAAGCTATCGGCGCTGCTTCACAAGCAGATGCGGCGGTGGTATTCGTCGGCCTTCCGGCAAGCTATGAAACAGAAGCTTTGGACAGAACTTCAATAGAGATACCGGAGGATTACAACCGGCTGGTAGAAGAAGTCTTAGCTGTAGCGAATAAAACAATAGTGGTTCTCTGCAATGGTTCTTCTATTGCCTTTCCATGGGCAGATAGGGTCGATGCAATCCTGGAAGTCTATCTATGCGGTGAATGCTCAGGAGAGGCCATAGCAAAGACATTGTTTGGATACAACAACCCAAGCGGTAAACTAGCTGAAAGCTTTGTAAACAGACTCGAAGACACGCCTGCATTTCTGGATTTTCCTGGAGATGGCAGAGAGGTTCGCTATACTGAGGGAGTATTCGTCGGTTACAGATACTATGATGTAAAAAAGATTGAGATGCTCTATCCCTTTGGACATGGACTCAGTTATACCGATTTCACCTACTCCGGACTAAGGCTCTCTTCAGCGAAGATGAGCAGCAACGATACTCTTTCTCTATCAGTAATGATCAAGAACACTGGCAATAAAGCAGGTGCTGAAGTTATACAGATCTACGTACAGTCTCCGCTTGGCATGGTAAAAAGACCAATAAAGGAACTTAAAGGTTTCGAAAAAGTATATCTTGAAATCGGGGAGGAAAAAGAACTGGAATTTCTGCTTCCTCCAAGAGCATTCAGCTACTATGAAAGGGATCTCCATGACTGGTACACACCATCAGGTGAATATACAATCCACGTTGGATCTTCCAGCAGGGATTTACGATTAAGCGGAACTGTATTCATGCACAATGAATATTCATTTATCCCTCGCATCACAAGAAATTCCCTGCTGATGGATATTCTTCCTCATCCTGATCTTTTTGAGATCTTCAAAACAACATATGCAAAGATCAAACCGTACTTGCCATTTGGACTACATAAAGCTGCTCTTGACGACAAGGTTAGTCAGGCATTACTGAAGAATATGACCTTCAATTCCCTTGCCGGATATGTAGGAAACCACCTCTCTGATGAAGATATTGAAATCCTCGTTAAGAAGATGAATCAAAAGCTTGGTGCAACACTTTCCGTTACGAAAGAACGGAATTAGGATACACGAAACGCTTGAGTATATGTATTTCCCGGATGGAGAATCTGCTTTTTTAGTTGCGAAACATATTCTATGTTATCCTTTGTTTGAGTAAATGAGAAATGTTGTTGCAACAACTCCTAACAGATTCAGTCGTCAATACCTACCATTACATTTGAAGCTTTTATTATGGCATAAGCTTCCTTGCCAATTTCAAGATTCATTCTTTCTGCAGAAGTGTTCGTGATAACTGAAACCAACTCCTCGCCTCCCGGCAATTGTATGACGATTTCAGAGTTCACTGCACCTTTGCGCAATTGAGTGATGTTACCTCGAATCTGATTCCTCGCACTTAACTTCATATATAACCTCCTATATAGTATAATGCAAAAGTAAGCACTTATGATTAAAAAAGCAATGCTTTGAATGAAAGTGATTTTCCGAATACGGCTACATTTTTAAGTGCTCTTCAGGCGACTAATTACGATGTTCTGCTTATCGATTTGTTTTTTGATGGGACAGAGGAAAGTGAGCTTTCTGCTTCTGAGGTGGCTGCATTAAGAGCGAAAGCGAATGGAGGAAGTAGAATCGTACTTGCATATATGAGCATAGGTGAGGCTGAGCACTATAGGTATTACCGGAAGGGTTCATGGAACGATAATAAGCCGGTTTGGCTGGCCGGAGAAAACTCTGACTTGCCTGGTAACTATAAAGTCCGTTATTGGTCAGATGACTGGAAAGAAATTATCTATGAAAATGATCAATCATACCTAAAGAAAATCATTGATGCGGGTTTTGATGGAGTCTACCTGGATATCATAGACGCCTATGAATACTTTGAAGATTGATACTATACCTCAAATTTTGATTTTTATCTTTGCTTAATGACAACATCGCATTGAAGAGCCTGTAAGTGTTTTTCCGAATTTCAAACTTGATTTTTAGTTTAGATACACTACCATTATACTAATGTTACATGAATGGAGTTGTGTTATGTATCATTTTTATGTTGATGAGATTTCAACGCATTCAGGAAAACACAGAGTCCATAAGTTGGGCTGTAGCTGCATGAAACTAGATAGGATTTACTTAGGTGAGTTTAGCAGTTGCAAGAATGCTATGGAGGAAGCAAAGAAAATCTACAAAGAGGTAAAAGGTTGCCATCATTGCTGTAGAGAATGTTATCTTAATGATTCAGTTGAGAAATCTCCTTTACAACAAGAAAAAGCAGAAACTTCTTAGACTTTCCCTTTTCACCGAAGGTGGAGAATGGCAGAATCTTGCTTTAGGAATAAATGCTCTGGTATAGACAACCCTGTACCGGCGTCAAAACGGGTGATTGTATCAAGAGCACTACATCAGCTCCTTGGTGCAGGAGAAGCGTATGAGAAACAT
The DNA here is from genome assembly GCF_000143985.1 of Sediminispirochaeta smaragdinae DSM 11293. GTDB lineage: Bacteria > Spirochaetota > Spirochaetia > DSM-16054 > Sediminispirochaetaceae > Sediminispirochaeta > Sediminispirochaeta smaragdinae. The sequence goes on from NC_014364.1 coordinate 2,266,240, forward strand.
AGAGGTAATTGAGATTTAGATATAAAAAATATTGACAAATAAATATGAATCTTGATAAAATAATGACAGGAGGAAAATGAGTGAAAAAAACAAGTCTTATCATTTTGTGTTGTGTATTGTTAGTAGGTTTGTTATCTGGGTGTGCAAGTATTTTTCATGGAACAAGTCAAGAAATTACTTTCGAGACATCTCCAAGTGGAGCTAAAGTTTTTCTTGATGGTGATCTTGTAGGTACTACCCCTTTCTCAATGAAAGTAAAAAAGAATAAGTATAAAAGCTTTCGTGTAGAGCTTGATGGCTATCAAACTATTCAGAGAGAAATGAGTAAAGAATACGATCTAATTGCACTTCTGAATATTTTTTGGGACCTTTCAACTACTGATTTACTCACAGGTGCTGCTTTTGAATATTCTGATAATTCATATTTTATTGAATTGCAAAAAAAGTAAAGAATGGTATCTAAGAAATTATACGCCACATTTCTTGTGGCGTTTTTTATTTTTTTACAACAAGTCTACGGGGATTCAGATATAATTATCTCTCGAGACCTCACAAGGTTTATTTTTAGATATTATTATATTTTACCGTATAATGATTTTTTAAATAGTGTTATTAATAAAATGGAAGAAGATTTCCCAGGATTTGATCCTTCTATTTTATTTTATTCAGTGAAAGATTATAGTAGTAGTGGTCCTGGAAACTTAGTCCGTCTATTAGAAAAAAACATAATTCAACAAGGTCTGCAAGTAAGGGAGTACACAGATACTTCCCCAATAGAATTTCGAAATGATACTGACCTGTATTTGCTTTTTATAAGTGATACAAGTAGTAAGGCTGAATCATCCTTTGGTCATATTTCATTATTACTAAAATCGGCATCAAATATCTATTTTGATACAGTAATCACTTTTTTAGCTAGTGACTTTACTGATTACAATACGGGAAAGCATAGTATTTCAAAGTATCTAAAAGGGGCTTTCTCAGAAATTGATGGAGAAATTGTATATTATCCTTTTTTTGATTTGCTGTATAAAAGTATAATTGAAGAAGGTAGAATGGTAATATGCTATCGGATAAATATTAGCAGGGAAGAAAAAAAAGCTCTTGTTAATAGCTTATGGGAGTCTATTGATAATGACTACTCGTACAATTTTTTCACAGAAAATTGTTCTACGTTTATATTTGACAAATTGCTAAATGTATCAGGAAGAGAAAATATGAGACTAGAATTTACTCCTCCTGTAATTGTTCTAAGAGAATTATGCAACAATAAACTACTTGAATATGATGGTGCTTTTTATAATAAAGGAATAAGTAAAACGGTAGCAATTGAATATGATAATAAAGAAAAATTCGACTTATCAAAAAGTACATACTATCGTACAAGTAATTTTTATTACCTAAAAGATGGCGCTGCCGTTGAATTTTGCTTTTTTAATTTTAGCCGACCTTTTGATGGCCTTCTCTCGCAAACTGCAAATATTTTTGTAGGGAATATAACTTTTGATAAAGTTGATTCTGACTTGTCAATATCAGAAATTGTTCCTGTGGAGTTTTATTTCCGACCATCGATCTATAAATCTCTGGGAGGATTATTTGACTTGTCAGTTAACTATAACTATACAGATGACTTATTCATTCGGCAAAAATATGGCTTATTCTTTGATATAGGTTCTTTTCGATTTGAAGGATATTATAAATATACTTCAAATCATTATTCCGATGATAATTTTAAGTTTCGTCTGTTATTTTCCAATTCTGCTGTAGATATTTTTTGTATTTGGGACTTACGTGATCATCCTTACTTCAAAGAGATAGGAGGTTCATTCCAGGTAAAAAACAACATGTATGTATTTGCGAATCTTCAAAATGATAGTTATCAGCTTGGTATTACTATTCTGTGGTAACATTTTGAGTATTGGGAGTTTTGTCGAATCGTCCATCTAATTTATTGAATTTAGGTCAAAAAGAGCGGACTCCAGCAAGAATCCGCTCATAGTATCGCATGTTTATGAATTATAATATTTGGCCGTATGATACTTGAAAAGAGCACGCAGTACCGAAAGCGTATTATCAATTGAAACAGATGCTCCTGTATATGCATCGACAAAGTCAAATTTTTCCCCATTTCGTTCGACCTGCCCCGCATCAGTGATATCCTTCAACGAAGTCATCTTATCAATTTCAGCTTTACTTTTGTACTGCAAATATGGCAGGAATTCATTCTTTATTTCATTATAGGTAATTCCATTCTCAGGATTCACGGGACTATCACCCCAAAACTGAAATGCTATATTCCGAATCGTTGCCTCTTCCGGGGTATCATTATTGTTATTGATTTCTACATAGAGAAGGTGCTGATAGTTTTCTGAAGCAGCCCGACAATTACAAGAAAGGTAGCTTATCTGATATTTTGTATAATTGTCTATCTCATATTCGTAAAGAATTACGGCTGCATAAGGCTCAGAAAGACCATGCTTAAGATGTTGATATTCGATGATTCCGTTACTATCAAAGTTTGGATACTGAGCCTCTTTAGTTGAACTACTGCAACCATTAAAGAAAAGAAAAGCGATAAGCAGTATGCTAAAAACCAGATACAATGTAATTTTTCTCATTTTGTTTTACCTTGACCTATTCTTCAACCTTGTGAAGTTGATTGAATTGGATCAGATGATAATTAAGCCGGTGCAGGGCATTGTAGTCATATTTATTATTTTCGCCATACGATACTTTTACGTGCTCCAGATTCTTACCTTTATAGGTCCAAAAACCTCCTATGTTGTAAAGTTTTTCAGGGTCATATCCTAGCTTGATCAGCAACCCTCTGGTCATACCTGCATAACCCCCTCCTCCACACATAAGAAAAATCGCCTTATCTTCAGGAAACAGATCTTTTATGATCATTTCAGATTCTTTAAAATTGGCTTTGACAGTATCGATGGCACCAGTGTCATTCCATGTCAAGGTAAAAAGGGTCGGACCATTATATTGGGTAGCGGCAACAGCCTCGGGTAGGCCACTCAAATTTGCCAGAAAAGGATACGGAACGACCTCAAACCCCTCAATTGTTCCCGATAATACAGGATCTCCTCCAATGGCCGAATAGTCACCCGGATCAATAAGCATTCGTACATCAACATAAGCAACATCATCTCTTCCGACCCAGTCATCAATAGTATTGATATTGATGTTTTTGTCGACACCGAACTGGCTCGTTTCGTCTACAGTAGCTTTAGGAAGTGTCTTCACCGCAGCTTCATTATCATTACTGCAAGTCGCCAACAGAATAAACAAAGCAAGGATTGAAACTATTGGTACAAACTTCTTCATATGGATTTACCTACTCCTTTGATATTTTTTATATACAGTCTAATTTTATTTATTATCATTCAAAATTGGTTTTTATACAACTACTTTTATGTTATTGTTATATGTATAACTATATTGTGATATAATTATGGATATTATCAAAAAATATAATAAAATAGCTGCGGCCATTCATACTTGAAAAAGCCGCAGCTATACAATCACTTAGAGCAATCAACCAAAATACAAAGCAGTGATTACCAAATGTATCTATTATCTTCGAGAACAGCTCCCGTAAAGGTGTGGTTACTTGATGTTATTTCTATATAGTCATATTCTGCATCAATTAGCCATGCCACATAACCATCATAATCGTAATATTCCATATAGCAGGTATAATCTCCGAAAATGGGACAATCTACAGTACCTCTTGCGGACCATGGATCAACACTCTCATCATAAAGATCATCATCATCGGTATCCTGCCAGAGCGCTAATACAATCTCATCCATATCTTCAGGAGATAAGGATGAGGCATCTATCGACAGGCTAAAAGGTACATCATCCTCTGCAGTTGTGGAATTCCCTAGATTAACAACATTACTCACAATTTGGTAATCTGAACTGAACCCATCACCAACAAAGAATGCAGCAAACTTTATATCAGGTTCATCCTCAGATGAACAACCGGAAAAATCAATCGTGCCACTTATTGTCCAAGTCTTTTGTACACTCTGGTCATCATCGTCGGAACCGCCCAGGTCACAAGAAAAAAGCAAAAACACAGTCAGAATTGTTAGTACACTACCTTTAATGAACTTACTCAACTTACTCATAGCATCATCCTTTTTATAAAATTTTTATAGATAATATCCCCAACTATAAGGTTTTGCAAGATTAAAAATTAGAAAACGAATAACAGGTTCTCAGAAATCGACAAATCGACTTACAACAACGATGTCGATATAATGGAGTAAGAAGAGATAATGACCCTATCAGGCTTGGACTTGCCGAGGTTAACAGCTAAAAACTATTCTTGATGATGACACCGTCGATTTGAAGCGATGATTCCTGTGAAAACGATTAGCATACCGATTACTTGCCGAGTGACGATACGTTCATTAAAAAAAGCTACTCCCAAAACCATCGCCGTAATGGGAATAAGGAACGTTACGAGAAGAAGATTCGTGGCGCCTACGCGAGATAGTAAAAGGAAATAGATCGTATAGGCTATTGCGGTAGAAAATAGTCCGAGGCCAATTAATGATCCAAATACTGGCAGTGAAGTCGTAGCCTGTCTTAGAAACGAGTAATTTGTTAACAGCGTGATCGGAACAAGAATCGCCGTCGAAGATATAACTTGGCCAGTTGCGGTAACAAGAGGATCCAACCCTAAGGTATGGAAGCGACGTCCAAAAACACCAGCAATTGCATATGAACACGTAGCGGTAAGTACCGCAAGTTGTGGAGTTATATCGGCTATCGACAACGCGGTAGGACCAATTACCAAGAATACACCGATGAAACCAACTATCAAACCGATGGCTTTATGAATCGTGATTTTTTCATCGGGCGTAAACAGATGGGCAATCAGAATTGTAAAAAGAGGAGTCGTTGCATTCAGGATAGAAGCAAGACCGCTGGCAATTGAAGTTTGTCCCCAGACAATAAGGCTGAAAGGGATCACGTTGTTTACAAGTCCCATAAAAATCAATTGAGACCAGATACCTATAGATCGTGGGAGTTTTTGCTTCTTTACATGTACGAAGAATAGTAAGAAAACGGAACCGATACTGACACGCGACGTGACGATCACGAACGGAGGAAGTTCTGTGACAGCGATTCGATTAAAGAAAAAAGAACCACCCCATAGGATAGAAAGGGAAATAAGAAGGAGCCAATCAATTGGGGTCATCAAAAAACTGTTTTTCGATTTCATATGCTTTCTCCGAGATTTCCTTGTTATTCCCAGAGTATAGTGAGGAACTATAGCGATTAACAACCGAAAAATTAACAAGCAAGTATCAAATAGCACAACCTTTGCATGGCATTCATGCAGATAACCAAACGAAAACGAACAACCATACTTTTACGATGGCGGAGACGGCCTGGACAGCTACTCTGGCGTTAAGGCCCCCCTACCTTGGTTCGGCCCTTCTTTTCTTCATTTGTTCAGAGCTCCCGGCAGGCAAATATACAGTAAATGTAGCGCCATATCCCGGACTACTTTCAACCGATATCTTCCCGTTATAAAGATCCACAATCCGTTTGACAATGGAGAGCCCAAGTCCGTTTCCCTGTGAGGCGTGTGATGTATCTCCCTGATAGAATTTGTCAAAGATATGCTTTAATTCAGTGTTATCCATACCCTTACCGTTATCAGTTATTGCAACCCTGATATCGCTCAACGTTTTTTCACACGTAATAGAAATCCGGCCGTTATCATGAGCATACTTTATTGCATTGTCAATCAGGTTTATCCAGAGATGTGAGAGCATTTCCTCGTTGCCGAAAATCTTTACAGTATCAAGATGTAGATCGATCTTTAGATTTCTTCTGCTCCAATCTTTTTCCAGCAGGATAACGCAGTTTCGAATCTGTTCATCAAGCTCATATTCTATTTTATCCGTGATTATCTGTTGATTATCCAGATTATTAAGTAGCAGAATATTGGATGCCATGTTGGTTAACCGTTCCGACTCCTTGATGATAATATCCGTGTACTCTGTTCGTTTTTCCGGTGAAAGGTTCTCATTCTGCAGTTGCCTTGCAAATCCGCGTATTGAACCAATTGGTGTCTTGAATTCATGTGAAAAATCGTTGATAAAATTGTTGCGGAACATTTCAATACCGCTAAGCTCTTCCGCCATATGGTTAAATCCCCGCAGCAGATTCGCTATTTCAGAATTATCGTTTATTTCCGCAACACGTACACTGAAGTCTCCGGTGGAGATCCTTTTCGTTGCTGTTACCAGCTGGTTAAGCGGCTTGAGTATCCTTTCGCTTGCCATAGCAGATATGGAAGTGCCTATTGCACTGCTTATGAGCAATGCAATCAGAGGAGAAAATACAGGAGTCAGCACAAAGAAAGGGAAAATTCCAAATACGTAAAAAAGAAAAAATAAGAACGATGTCAGAACTCCTGCAAATATCATGATGACGAAGACATAGAATACGACTATCTTGTTAATCGATTTTACTCTGTGCATACCTTGCTCACCGCCTTGTAACCGAGTCCGCGAACAGTCACTATTCCAAAATCCGGGTTATCCTTGAACCTGTCGCGCAGACGATTTATATGAACATCCACTGTGCGGATGTCGCTTTCGGAGTTTATATCCCATAGTTCATCCATCAGGCTGCGCCTGGTAAAAATCTTGTTTGGATAGGAGAGAAGCTTATACAGCAGCATAAACTCCTTATTGGGCAGTTCAATGCCTGTTCCCTCCCGGAAAACAGTAAATGAATCATAATCAAGCTCTGTTCCGCCTATCGTCAACCTGTGCTCATTCACAATACGGGAGCGTCGTAGAAGGGCTTTCACCCGAAGCAGCATCTCTTCCTCATCGACCGGCTTAACCATGTAGTCGTCTGTACCGACGAGAAATCCTTTTTTTTTGTCGGCAGGCGCCTCTTTTGCCGTAACCATCAGAATTGGAACATTGTTGTTGGCCTTTCTGAGGGTTGTCGTGAACTCATACCCATCCATCCTCGGCATCATCAGATCAAGCACTATCAGATCGATATGATGGTCTTGTATTTTATCAAGGGCATCTATCCCGTCTTTAGCAACAAAGACTTTATAACCGTTAAGAAGGAATATCGTCTTCATCAATTTTCTTGTGTTTTCATCATCTTCCACAACAAGAATGCAGAACATATTAATACCTCGGGACAAGTATACACGATTTTTTCTCTTTTTTACCTTGGTTTACATTGAGTTAATATTTCTTCGGTATATTACTTTCATTCACACGTTGTACATTCAGTTACTTAAGGTCATAGGAGATTTTATGCCTAAGATTATCGGTATCGATTTGGGAACGACCAATTCCTGTGTTGCGATCATGGAAGGGAGTGAGTCTGTTATAATAACGAACTCGGAAGGAGAACGCACCACGCCCTCTGTGGTTGCCTTTTCTGAAAACGGCGAACGCCTCGTCGGAAGAGCGGCCCTTAATCAGGCGGTAATCAATCACGAACGCACCGTAAGTTCAATCAAGCGGGAGATGGGAAACGATTACAGGGTCAATATCGACGGGAAAAAATATTCACCGCAGGAAATTTCCGCCATGATATTACAAAAACTGAAGGCGGATGCAGAAGCCTATTTGGGAGAAAAGGTTACCGATGCAGTAATTACCGTACCGGCGTATTTTACCGACGCCCAGCGGCAGGCAACCAAGGACGCAGGCAAAATAGCAGGCCTTAATGTGCAGAGGATCATAAACGAACCTACGGCCGCAGCGGTGGCCTACGGTGTTGATAAGGAAGCGTCTCAAAAGGTCATGGTATACGATCTGGGCGGGGGAACCTTTGATGTTTCTATTCTGGATATAAACAGCGGACTTATCGAAGTTCTGGCTACGGCAGGGAACAATCGGCTCGGCGGAGATGATTTCGACAACTGCATAATCGAATACATCGTCAATGAATTCAAAAAGGACCAGCATTTCAATTTGTCCAAGGATCCTGTTGCCATGCAGCGTGTAAAAGAGGCCGCGGCAAAGGCAAAAATTGAACTGAGCAGCCTGAGCTCAAGCACAATCAATCTTCCTTTTATCACAGCAAAATCATCAAAACCCCTTAATTTGGAGATGAGCCTGACCCGCCGGAAATTCGACGAGCTGACGTCACACCTTGTGGATTCCACCATGGGACCTATGCAACAGGCCATACGCGATTCCGGCCTAAGCAAAGAACAGATAAACAAGGTCCTGCTTGTAGGCGGCTCAACCCGAATTCCGGCTGTACAAAACGCCGTAAAGCAGTTCACAGGCAAAGAACCTTCCAAAGGCATCAATCCGGATGAATGCGTGGCAAGAGGGGCTGCTCTCCAGGGGGGCGTTCTTATTGGGAAGGTAAAGGATCTGCTTCTCCTGGATGTAACACCGCTTTCATTGGGTATTGAAACCATGGGAGGGGTTTGTTCAAAGATAATAGAGCGCAACACCACTCTACCCACCCAAAAAAGCCAGATTTTTACAACGGCCGCAAACTTTCAAACTTCTGTAGATATCCATGTTCTGCAGGGCGAACGGGATATGGCCAAACACAACAAAACGCTTGGAAAATTCAAGCTTAATGGTATCCGGCGGGCGCCCCGAGGAGTTCCGCAGATTGAAGTCACGTTTACCATTGATGCAAATGGCATTGTAAAGGTGTCGGCAAAGGATCTCGGAACAGGAAAGGAACAAAATATCACTATCACATCTTCCTCGAACCTGAGTCAGGAGGAAATCGACAGGGCTATCCGCGAAGCCAAAGAGTATGAAGCCGAGGATGCAAAGAACAAGGAAGAGGCCACAGCAAAAAACAACGCTGAGCAGCTGATCTACCGGGCATCGGCGCTTATGAAAAAACTCGATAAAGACGACAAGATCAAACTCGGGGGATCGGTAAAGGTCGTACGAAAGGCGTTGAAAAGCAAAGACAAGCGCCAGATAGCTGATGCATGCAACGAACTTTCGGTCATACTGGAAACCATGGAGCAAAAGTTCCCGCAGGACGACGGCACTAAAGAAAAGGAGTGAGGTTCAAGGATGTTCGGCTACGTAGTCGCAAACCTGGATAAATTAACTCAAGAAGAGACGGAACGGTACCGCTCGTGTTACTGTGGCTTATGCAATGCGCTGGGAAAGCGACACGGAACAACAAGTCGTATTACAATCAACTACGATATGACCTTCCTTGTTCTGTTCCTTTCCTCTCTGTACAAAAAAGGATACACTTTCTCTACGGAACGCTGTATTGTCCACCCTTCCAAAAAACATAATTTTCTCAGAAATGATATAACAGACTTTGCCGCAGATATGAATGTAGCGCTTACCTATTACAATTTTCTGGATGACTGGAAGGATGACAAAAAGATTCTATCACTTATTGAAGCGAAACTGTTTGAGAAGGAATATAAAAAGGTTGCGGAAAAGCATCCTGATCAATGTTCGGCCATATACAGGGGGCTTGAAGAACTCTCTGCCATCGAAAAATCAGGAGAACTTAATCCGGATATCCCTGCGAACTGCTTCGGTAAACTGATGGGAGAGATTACGGTTATTCAGAAAGATGAATACTCGGAGCGGTTGCGGAGATTCGGTAATGCCCTGGGCAGATTCATCTATATAATGGACGCCTGCATTGATCTAAAATCGGACATAAAAAAGAAATGCTATAATCCCATGATTGCAACGCCGTCGGAAAATTTTACCGCTATTTTAAACCTGCTTATGGCCGATTGTATCGAAAAATACCGATTACTGCCCATCTATCAGGACAAAAATATGATAGAAAACATCCTCTATTCTGGTGTCTGGACAAAATATGAGGCTAAAAAAAGAAAGAAGAGGCCTGGCAAAGCGAAATGATTTCTGATCCATACAAAATTCTCGGTGTTTCTCCCGGGGCATCAAACGAAGAAATAACAAAAGCCTATCGAAAACTGGCCAGGAAATACCATCCTGATGTGAACCACGGCAACGAAGAAGAAGCGGCTAAAAGGATGAGCGAGATAAATGCCGCCTATGATCAGATAAAAAGCGGAACCGCATCATCGTATAGCAGTAGTAATACAGGAAGTTATCAGTCCCGGAATACTGGCAATGGCGGAAATTCATCACAGCAGACAGAGGATCCTTTCGGCTTTGGGTTTGATCCGTTTGAATGGTTTACAGGAGCATACGGACAGAACCGGCAGGGAAACAGGGCTTCTGAATATGATCAGATAAAAAGTTTTATTAACGCCGGATATTACGAGCGGGCGCTCAAAGCACTTAACAATATTGCAGACAGAAGTGCTCAGTGGTTTTATTACAGCGCTATTGTGAACTCGCAGTGCGAAAACAGGATAACGGCGCTGAAACATGCAAAAACCGCAGTACAGATGGAGCCGGACAACCTGGAATATCAGCTCGTGCTGAACCGGATACAAAACGGCGGGCGTGTATATCAGCAGCAAAGCAAAAACTATGGCATGCCTAATGCTAGTCTCGACAGAATTTGTCTGGGAATGATCTTATCTAATTTGTGCTGCATGCTCTGCGGCCGACCCTTTTGAGGAGGAAGAATGAAAAAAATTGATTTTGGAGAGAAAATCACACAGTTCATGAGCGGCAGATACGGCATGGATCAACTGAACAAGAGCCTGATAGGCATTGCTTTTATTCTGATTATTCTGGAAACATTCATTACATCTCAAGTTCTCAACGTAACCGGAGTAATGGTAATGTTCTACACGATATACCGAACCTATTCCAGGGATCTTTCAAAACGAGCCAGGGAAAATGAAAAGTTCATGAAGCTTGTTAAACCGGTTAGAAGGAGCTTCTCGTTGCTGAAATTGAGGATAAGAGAAGGCAGGACACACCGCTTCAGGACCTGCCCCAACTGCAAGGTAGTAATACGAACCTCGAAAAAAAGGGGCACCAGAATTTTGGTATGCCCCCGCTGTAAGACTAAATTCAAGACGCATATTTATTTGTGAGGAAAATGATCATATAAAGTTATCGTTTTTATCTTTATCTCATTAGATCCCTTTTATTTTCAATAGCTATTTCTTATAATTATGATCAGTAAAGTGACTGCAATTCATGGTGAGGATCATGGAGTACACGCAAGATGTCAAATGACACTGTTGATGCTCAAATTCTATTGGTCGAGGATGAAGCTTTAATAGCCATGGCAGAAGCCCATATGCTTGAAAAGCAGGGGTTTAGTGTAAAAACCGTCTTAAATGGAACAGATGCCATTAGAGAAGGTATCAAAAACGAGATCGACCTGATTCTGATGGATATTGATCTCGGCAGAAATAGGATGGACGGGACCGAAGCATCAAAAAAGATATTAGAACAACGCGACGTCCCTATTATATTCCTTACAAGTCACTCAGAGAAGGAGTATGTTTCTCGTGTTAAGGGTATCACGCAATATGGCTATATACTAAAAAATAGCGGTGTGTTCGTGCTTTTCCAAGCAATTGAAAAGGCATTGAAATTGTTTAACAAAACATAAGGACAATCGGAAGAAATCATCCGTTTAGATTATCGTAAGGATAAAAGACGTTCTGCCTTCAAATTCTGAATTTGATCAAAAAAACGGCACCACCTGCATTCCGTATTTCAAGAGAGCCACCTAATTGTTTCACTAATAACCTTACTATTTTTAACCCAAGTTTTGCGTCAGTTTCCATGCTATATGATGATGGGATCCCAATACCGGAATCAGAAACCGATAATGCAACCTCTTGGTTTAATAGTTTTTTCAGTACGACGTGAATAGTACCGGATGCTCCATGAGGAAATGCAAATTTGATTGCATTCGTGAGAAGTTCATGAACGATGAGGCAGCAGGCAATAGCATCCCTATTTTCCATCTTGATCTCATCTATGTCCATCAGTAATTGCTTTTCAGCAGGTTCTGAGGACATAGTATTGAACACTTGCAGAATAAGCGCCTGCAGAGATCCATGGATATTTGTTTCCTTGATATGCTTCTTATTACTTAATTCTTCATGCACCAGTGCCAAAGTTTGAAGCCGACCAACTACATTTTCAAGTTGCTGTTTCGTTGTTTTATTCTTAATTTCATTGATTTGCAATATAATCATACTTGATAATATGGTTAGGTTATTCTTGATTCGGTTATTCATTTCATTGTAAAGAAGCTCTTTTTCTTTGAGAGCATTTTGTAGCTCTTCAGCCTTGATGCAAAGTTGCCGGTTGATTGCGAGATTACGTCGAAACTGAATAAACATAATAATGAAACCCAATATGAATAAAATGGATACAACCGTCACCGTTTCTACGTAGTATTTCACCAAAAAAGGCTCCGGCCTATTAAGGATAATTGCGTTCTGGGGAATAGTACGGGGACTTATCTTGTAACGTTTTAGGAGCTTCCAGTTTATGTAGGTTTGCGTCGTACCATACTTAGTACCGAATTCCCCTGTCGTAAGATAGTTAAGGATAGCCTTTATCCCCTCATATGCGATAACCTGTGCATCTAACATTGTGCCCCCGGTGCTACCGCTATCCGCAAGTGTTCCCCAAAACGTATAAATGGGGATGGCACTCACTTCGGCAAGTTTATCGAGAACTTCCTGAGGAATAAATTTCTTGCCGGTACGGTCCCGAAGAACAAGTGTATAAAAGGCCATGCTGTTCGGTTTACAGGTGGATAAATAATCTTGGATTTCAGGAAGCGTGAAGTTGCTTACTGTTTGAACGTCGACACCGTATCCATTTAGGGTCTCGTGCAGAAGTTTGATTGTCGAACCCGTAGCCGGGTTTCCACCGTCGATTATTATTGCTTTCTTGGCCTTTGGGTTTTGTGCGATGGCAAGCTTTGCGGTTCCGATTATGGCTGCCTCAATTTGCGGAGTGACAGAGAGTTGATAGTTTGCTGTCTTGTGAGGTACCGGGGAATACATGACCTGCGGGATTGGTCCAAACAGTTCGGGATAGGAGTAAAGAATATTGGCAGCTGGTCCGGATTCACTGATAATTGCATCAATTTTAACAGAGTGATATTTTGCACGAAGGTATTCGGCCCATTGTTGATGAGACAATGAATCACCAACCCTAGAGGCATCAAGATATTCGGTATAATATTGAAGTTCCGGATATTGGGCTTGCGCATCATGAAGCCCTTCATCGAAGCCTTTTGTCCAAGGCAGCTCACTATGGTAGGAATGAAGCACAAGGACATGAACAGGCACAGCAGCGGCTACCGAAAGCGTGGAAAAGAATATGATAGCAAGTACGCCAATGTGCCACTTCATACCATAAGTATAGGAAACTGTTTGAGGGAATTCCCCTTTTTGAGGCTATTTCCTGTTCAACTCCATCCATCTGACCGAATAATCTACTAATTCTTTTTGTCGAATTAATCTTGAATTAGCCGACCCTATCAAGCCGATTTTGATGGGATTCTCCTTTTCATATGACTGGCCTATCGATTCAAAATCATCGCAGTCAAATGCTATATCATGATAAGCCTTCCAGACCCGCCTGCCTTTTTCCATAACCGGAGCATATTCGAGAACCTCTTCTTTCCCGCTGTAGTCGGCTTTATACTCTGCCAGGTGAAAAGATGTATTATTCATGTAATCAACGCCGAGCAAGAGAATATATCCATCCAACTCGTATAGCCTTCCTATGGGACTTTTCTCATTCATTTGGTAATCAAGATGATTATCCTGAATCAGGTATGTATTGTTTTTTCCCCAGGCAGCAAAAGACGCATTCGGATGAGAACTCCTTATGACCCCTTTTTGCTTTCTGAACGTTTCGGGAATGATTCCCATGCCTCGTGTGGGGGTAAGAGCCGGATCGAATGCAGGCATCTCAGCCCTGATTGTATCCCACCACGCCTCAGGGACAGCAGGGTTTCCCCAATTTTTCGGATCAGATAAGTCGCCTGAATGGGTAGGCATGAGCAGCGTTCCTGTTTTTCCTAAAACCTTTTCCAAGGCAAGAATGACACTTACGGCTCCACCGCATACCCACCCTATCGAACTCAGAGAGGAATGAACAAGAACTGTCATGCCGCTCTGTACCCCAAGTTTTCTCAAATCAGATATCAGGCTTGTAATAGTATGGGGCCTTTCTTCTGTTGCGTTTATGGTGTCTTTTTCAGACAAATCATCCTCCAATTGCATAGTAAATGAAGCCAGTTGTTATGTTCTTTTGTGTTTTACAACTTCGTTTATGTTATCACAAAAAAAAATCAACAGAAAGTGTGTTGACATGTACTATATTGCTGACTATAGTCAGATATATGAATGATATTTCTATTGTTAGGAAGTTCAACAGAACTGTTACGCAAAGGATTGGTGTACTTGATGCCCAGTTTCTGGGAAGGCACAGGTCCCTTGGTGCTTCTCGGTTACTGTATGAAATCGGCATATCAGGTGCAGAAGTTAGAGACTTGCGTAGCCGCCTCGGTCTCGATTCCGGCTATATGAGTCGCTTACTGCGTACGTTAGAGGCCGAAGGTTTGATAATGCTGCGTCCCTCTCCGAATGATTCGCGGGTACGAACTGCCTCGCTGACAAAAGATGGTGAGCGAGAATTGAAGCGGCTTGATGTGCTTTCGGATGAGGCTGCAGCTTTCATATTGGAACCCTTGTCAGAAAAACAGCGTCGTAGGCTACTTGAAGGGATGGAGATTGTTGAAAGGATGCTGACTGCTGGATTGATTGTCATGGAAGTGGTGCCGCCTGAAAGCCGCGATGCACGCTTATGTATTGAAAGCTATTTTACGGAACTTAACGATCGTTTTGAAAATGGATTTGATCCCGGTGATAGTATCTCGGCAAGTGATAATGAGTTAACGCCGCCAAACGGATATTTTGTTGTCGCACGGATTCACGATGAAGCCATAGGGTGTGGTGCGATCAAATGCTATCCCGACCATGGTGAAATCAAACGTATGTGGGTAGCAAAGACATGTAGAGGTCTTGGAGCGGGCCGGAAGATACTCGGCTATCTGGAACAGATAGCTCGGGAGAATCATATACCGTTGTTACGGCTGGAGACGAACAAGGTATTGACGGAAGCACAGGCAATGTACAGAAGTAGCGGCTATGAGGAGGTGGTAGCATTTAATAATGAACGCTATGCCCATCACTGGTTTCAGAAGTATATTTGAATACAAACCCTATAGAGGAAAAAATTTCGGGCGGGTATAATAACATACAGTAATTTCAAAAGGAAGCGGTATGCAAAAACGAAGCACCATTTTGACCCTACTGACAATACCGGTCGGGATTATCATTCTTGTTCTTACACAGCTGGTAGCGGGCTTTGCATATACGATTCCGGTACCCGACTGGGGAACATCATTACTGTTTACGCTCATCTACATAACACTTGCATGGCTGGCCGTACGAATATACAGTGCCAAGATTCTGAAGGTGTCATTACAGGAATGTTATATCAGAAAACCACATCATTATCTGCGTTGGCTTATCTGTGCTTTTCTGCTTCCACTTCTTGTCTCGTTGGCTTTGCTCTGTATAAAGGGTGATCTCACAGTAAATACAATGTCGATGACTCAGAAATATACCATAATGTTGAGTTCTATCTTTACGGTTGGTTTCGGAGCCGGAATCGGTGAAGAGATGATATTCAGAGGTCTGATCATGAGTACGATCGAGCGAAAATGGGGGAAAAAAGCCGCACTTCTTATCCCGTCTGTCCTCTTCGGGATCCTGCATGTTTTTAATGGAAAACTGGGATGTATGGATTTTCTGTTCTTGATAATATCAGGCTCGTTTGTTGGAATTATGTTTTCATTAATCGTTTACGATAGCGGCTCCATTTTTGCAAGTGCAACGGTTCACGGTATATGGAACATCATTATAATCGGGCATATTCTGGATATTGATACTGCGTATAATGCTCAAGCCATAATTTCATACAGGCTGCAGTCGCATTCGATGCTGTTGACGGGAGGAAAATTCGGAGTCGAATCCTCCCTGTTTGCAACAGCAGGATACATCATAGTCATCGCAATAACGTTGTTGCATTCAGGATTACTTCATCGGCGCGATACGTAAAGCATTTGCAACGATTTCCATATTATATTTTCGCAAAGAGTATCCCTGTGACTATTAAGGCCAAAGCTGCAATTTTCGTCTTGGTTACCGATCGCTTTTGTAGATGGAATAGTCCCACCTGATCAATTATTAATGACATTGCTATCTGACCCAGTATAAAGACCATACTGGTTAAAACGGAACCAAGGATTGGGATCAGTATGATATTGCCACCAACGATGATAATGCCAAATATTCCTGATAGATAGTAATAAACCGGTATACGCTGTTTGTTTTCATCGAAGATGGGGAATTCCAGTCTTTTTTCCGAGAGTAAAATTAATGCAATCAAAATAAGTGTTCCGACAAAGAAAGAGATACATGTTGCACTTAAGATTGATCCCGTAGCATAGCGCAGTTTTGCATTAATCGCCGCTTGCAGTGGCGGTAAAGAACCTGAGAAAACCCCCATCACTATCCATCCTATTTGCGATGACCGTTTGAAATTTCCTTTCTCCTTCTGTATTAAATAGACAGCATACAGCATGATGAGGATTCCTATCACTCGTTGTGCGCTGATTACCTTTTCCGTGATACCAAATAGGCCAAAATGATCAATGATAATTCCGGCCGCCATTTGTCCTGTAATTGTTATAATTGCGGCAATAGAAGCCCCTATCTTTGAGAAGAGGAGTATATTGGCTACGTTATAGCCTACCCCAGCCAATGCTCCACCTATGTATATGTATGCTGGATATGAAAAATCTATTCCTCCCAATAATGATGCAGGGTTAATTATCAGGTTTAGAAGAAGTGATAACATTGTTCCTACTCCAAATGCAATGAAAGATGGCGTTAATGGGGTTTTTGAGTAAGAGCTTAAATGGCTACTAAAAGAAGCCGGAACGGGAAAAAGCATTCCTATCAGTATTCCAAATGATAGATAAAGAATCGTTTGCATACAGTGTCTCCTGATTTGTTATAAATAATGTTGTTTATTACGGATATTAAAGAGTTATTATATCTGTAATTTGATAAAAATATATATGATACCTATCGAATAAGATCAGAAATCCTTGTTCCTTTCAAATCTGCTTCCATCTTTTCTTCGGCTAAAAGCATTACTTTTTTTATGCTGCATTCCTCTTCTTCATTCAAACAACATTCAAACAAGGAGGATTTTCCCTCCATGCAATGAATGATATCTAAAAATGATATGTTCTCCCAATTCTGGGGAAGCGCATAACCTCCATGAGCACCTGAAAAAGAGCTGATAAACCCGCCTTTTACTAGTTTTGTCAAGATTTTTGACAAATACGTAGGTGAAAGATCCTGTTTTTCTGCCAAATGCTGTACACTTATGCGTTTATCCGCATTTTTTGCCATTATGAGCATTGTATGAAGCGCATAGTTGGTTGCCTTTGTATATTTCATGTGCTTCCTTAAAAAAAGTAGATATTGTGTATCTATAATATCTACTTTTAAAATATATGTCAATGATGATAGAAGGCCGATTAGAATCTTTTTCTGCCGCTATACACTACTTGGTGTTTCTTCGGCGGTTTTGAACTGAGAAACCGAATCCGAAAGTACACCGATTTCTTTGGAATTCTGCTCTCCCTCTTCCATGATCTCTTCTGCCTGTGATCGAATGGAATTCAAGAATTGTTCCATATTGGTGATGGTATTTCGCAGATTAATCGATAATTCGGCAAGATTGGAAGCAGAATGGGAGACATTCAGGATCTTTTCATGGGCCTCGGTAGAGGAGGTTTGGACCTTATCCGAACTGTCGATGAGCGCCGTGAGGGCTTGATCAACCTGTTGCCCCATGGTCTGTAGCGTGTATGTTATCGCGGTAATCGATTCCATTCCGCTGAGAACTTGTTCCGAATGTTCGATGATATCGATAAAGGTACTATTTGCGTGCTTGGTTGATTCTTTACTGGATACAATGGCGCTTGCAATATCATTAAGGCGGGAAGCCACACTTTCCGCACTGTCGCTTGATCCTTTTGCAAGGGTTCTGATTTCATTGGCGACGACGGCAAAGCCCTTTCCAACCTCTCCTGCATGGGCCGCTTCGATTGAGGCGTTGATGGCCAAAATATTGGTCCGTTCGGCAATGGTATCAATCATAGAAACTGCTTCATTAATAGCTACAGCCGCGGTGTCCGCAAGCTCAAGACTCTTTACTGCCTCACCGATACTTTTTTCTCCGGATTTTGCTGCCTTATCAAGGGCCTGCGCCGTTATCGTATAGCGTCCTGCGCTTTGGGCAATAACCTCTATCTCGCTACTCATCCTCCGGACCGAGTCCGAAGCATCGCCTACATCCTTCGACTGCATCTGTGCAAGGTGATTCGTTCCCGCAATGAATTGTTCAAGATCATCACTGAGCTTTTGGTTTGCCTGAGCCTCTGCAGATAGCTGTTTTTCCGAGGCCGAGAGATTTTCCAGGGATATTTGGGCTTCCTTCAGCGAGTCATTGATCGTTGTAATGGAGCTGTTCATTCCGGTCCCTCTTCTCCTGGACCGGTCGACTGCTACCTGGACATTTCGGATTACCTTACTGAATTGGCTGAACAATTCGGAAAAACTTCTTTCAAGTACCGTAACCTCATCTGGAAACCGTCGAGCAGTTATCTCGGGGATCTCCCGAAAGTCGGTTCCTGCCGAACGTTGAGCAATGTCGCTGAGCCTTGTTATCGGTCCCACAACGTTACGTATTCGCCTGAAAATCAGAAGAAACATTACCAGGGGAGCCGCAAGAAGGAAAATTAAAAGAATGATGGTCATTTTTCGGGCGAAACTGGCATAATATGCGGTCAACTTTGTCACTGCAGAATCTATTTCGTCGATATAAGCCCCGGTCCCTACCCAAATAGTGGTTCCTGGGACCATAAGAGCTGTCCCCAGTTTTGGAAAAACCTCCTGAGGGTCGTGGTTAGGTTTCGACCAATAAAAATCCACAAACAGATCGCCGTCTCTCGCCGCTTTGTCCAAATCTCGGATGATATACTGCTTTTTATCAGGCGATTGGAGGTTCCAAAGCGATTTTCCTTCATTGGCAGGTGTCGAGCCGTGGATGATATTTTCCCCTGTTCCTGCCCGGTATGCATAAAAATAGCCGTCCGTACCAAAGCGTAAAGGCCTCACGGCCGTTCTGGCCGCTTCCAGCTTCTCTTCATCGGATCGCTCTTGATCGGCGTAGATGGATTGAATAAGAGAAGCAGCAATTTCCGTTGCACTTTTTAACTCTTTCTTATATCCGTCAAGTAATTCTTGCCGGGCTGTTGTCAGAGCGAAATTTTCGTATTGATGAAGGCCCATCGTCATGAGAAAAAATAATATGATGTAAAGAAAAAAGGATAAACCGATGATAGGCAGAGAAAGCTTTAAGCGTAATTTCATGTTCGGGCTCCATATTCTCTGTATGGTCAAGTTGACGTAGTATATACAAGAAGGGGGATTTGTTGAAGTGGCGGAAAATAGCAATAGTTGCTATTTTCCGATATCACTCATGGTGTGTTACTTTTCTCGGTTTGGAGAAACCGCTTGCCGAAGCATAGAAATAATACGTATAGCTTTTTTTAGGAAGCGTATGAGCACGAACGGATCTCTCCGATACATGTTTCCGTCAATGGAAAACTCTGTTTGGAAGAAACCTTTGAGATGATCTACCCGTTTGATGAAATCGTGTAGGTTTTTCGCCTCTGCATCCGTCCAGCAGGATTCTGCCACTGCAAGGATTCTTGGAAAGAGCTGCTTGTCCCTACTCCTTCTATCAGATATGTGTTCGCTCCACAGGGGAGCCTCGATGCCAAGAATGGCATGCTCCTGCGCCGCCTCTTTGCCGGCATGTAAGTGGCCTGTATACGCATAGGTGGCTTTTAGCGGTACTACTGCTTGTGACAGATCAAGATAGGTGGAGAAATAGTCAGACATAATGAATTTTCTTCCCCGTTTGGATTCTGCCACTGCTTTTTCGTAGGCATTATGATATGGGAACCAGAATTGACAAATAATATCACGGGAAAGCTTCTCATCGATGCCGTCGTTCCATGTTATGAGGTTTTTCCCTTTTGCCGCTGCATATTCCTGGAGCCTATTGGCGAACCATGTATGGAGTTCTCTGCTATTCGACAGGTGTTCTTCCTTCATACGCTCTTGGCACTTGGGGCACTCCTTCCAGCGTCTCGTCGGAATTTCATCACCGCCAATATGAATCCATGGACCTGGAAAAATATCGCAGATATAATCGATGAGTCGCTTTGAAAAGCTTAATGCGTCATCATTGCCGAGGCACAGGAGTTCATAAAAAATGCCAGGCTCCGATGGAATGACATAGGGACCGCCGCTACATCCCAGCTCTGGATAAGCGGCAAGTAACGAAAGACAATGGCCGGGCAGGTCGACCTCAGGTATAACGGTAATTCCTCGTTTCTCGGCATAGGAGACGATGTAATGAAGTTCTTCGGTAGTGTAAAAACCGGGAGAAGGAGCAGAAAGTCCGCCGACCTGTGATAGTAGCGGATAGTCGTTTATCTCCATTCGCCAGCCCTGATCGTCTGTGAGGTGCCAATGGAATTTGTTCATTTTGAGATACAACATCATGTCCAGAATCCGCTCGATTTCCCCTACTGGGCAAAAATGACGAGCGGAGTCGAGCATAAAGCCTCTCCAGCGGTATAAGGGTTCATCGTACACTTTTACTGCAGGAAGCTCCGGTACTGCGGAATGAAACAGTTGTTTTATGGTTTGAACGGCGTATAAAGCACCTGTCGCGGTTTGTGCGGTAATATCGCAGATTCCGTTTGCGATTGTGATTTGATATCCTTCTGGGTGAACCATACCACTGTCATGGCAGAAATTAATGATCCCAGCTTGTGTATGCTCAAAGATAGGCAAGGCTGTATGGCTTGATATGGTCAGCCTCAAATTGTAATGGCGTTCGAGAAAGCGAAGCAGATCTTCCGCTGCGAATTCAAATCCCGGTTCTATCTGAATAAGTGAATCTGAGGAAAGCGCAAAGCGTGTCCTTTCGTCGGCTATGTTTCCATTGACTTGTGGTATGAGTGATAGGCTGTGTTTCATGATGATAATGTACTACTCCTTGGAAACACCTGCGGAAAATCCCTTCGCAAGCTGGTCATGAAAAAAGAGATAGAAGACAATCATGGGGGCGGTTCCTACTACCAGGGCTGCAAACTGTAGACCGTAATCTCTTGACATCCCTCCTGCAAAGCTATTAATGCCGACAGGCAGAGAGCGGATGGCTACCCTGCTGGTCAAGGTCAGAACCAATATGAATTCGTTCCAATTACTCAGGAATGTAAAGATAGTCATTGTCGCTATGATCGGAGTGGCGACAGGAATAATGATTTTCATGAAAATTGCAAGATAGGATGCCCCGTCGATGAGTGCAGCCTCTTCTAAAGAATCGGGGATGCCTTTTATGTAGCTTGTTGATAGAAAGATTTGGAACGGAAGCGCAAAGGCAATATAGGGAATGATCACGCCCAGACGTGTATTATCGATTCCAATCCTGGTCTCAAGGATAAATAGCGGCACAATGACAGAGTGGACGGTTACAAGGAGTCCGGTGAGATATATGCCGTATAGAAAATGCGAAGAGTGAAAATGGAATTTCGAGAAAGCATAACCGGAGGACATGGCGAAAAAAACGGTTATGATTGTGGGAACTGTTGCATAGATTATGCTGTTTAAAAAATAAATTCCCAACTTTCCCAGTCGCCATGACCTTATATAGTTCTCAACATAGAATCCGGTGGGAAAAGCAAGAGGGCTTCGAACGATCGCGGCATGAGGCTTAAAAGAACTGTACAGAAGCCACAAAAGTGGCCCGATGGTTAGTATCGAAAAGAGAATCATCACAAAATAGGAAAAAAATTTCCAAAGATTTTTCGATTGTAACATCACTTCATTTCCTCACGAATATTTTCTGTCGAGGCGTCGGGAAAGTATCTGTAAAAGCAAAATCAGCCCGACACTCAGCAATACGATGATGATCGAGACTGCACTACCGAAGCCGTACTTGTAGTATTTAAAGGTGTTTGTATACATATAAATTGCAATCACTTCGGTAAAATGGGCAGGGCCGCCTCCCGTCATGGCATAGATGAGGTCGAAAGATTTTAGGCTGCCTGTTATTGCAAATATTGTGGTGGTCATAATGACACCTTGCATGAAAGGAAAAATAATATGAAGAAGGATTTGGCTTTCGCTTGCACCATCAATTTCGGCTGCTTCCAAGATTGATGGGGAAATTTTTTGGAGGTTTGCAAGATACATTACCATATACATGCCGGTGTACATCCAGAGAATAACAAAGAGGATGGGAATGATTGCAAGGCTCTGGTTCTCAAAAATTGAGACAACATAGCGGGGATTATTGCTGATTTTCCGTATAATACTCGTATAGAGACCGGACGTCGAGAAAATTTGATTCCACAAAATGGCTATAACAACAGGGGAAATGGTGATTGGTAGGAAAATCATCGTCTCAAAGAATTTTTCCCGCTTTACTATTTTTCGATAAAGAATATAGGCAAGGACAAATCCAAGAGGAATTTGTCCTAAGACAGAGATTGCAACGATTAAGAGATTGTTTCGTAAACCGTGAAAGAAAATTCTATCGTGAAGGATTTCGATATAATTTTTTAACCCGACCCACTGAAGGCTACCGGAACCACTCCAGTCACTGAGGCTGATAATAAGTGAAAAAAGGATTGGAAAAAGAATAACGGATAAAAAAAGAATGAGCGGTGGTCCGGCCAGGATCCAATAGCTTATGATTTTTGTTTTTCTCTGGTTCATTATAATCGTTCCTGGATAAAACACAGGTCGGGGAGAATACCCCGACCTGCATGTATTGCGTTAGTTGGATCTATCGTTTTCTTTTACCCATTCCTCAAGTTTGCTTGCGACATCCTTTGGTGTGGTCAATCCAAACATCATTTCCTGAAGATCGTTATTAAATATCCCGATTCCCTCTGCTCCGACAACAGAATCAAGAACGTATCCCATTGGGATTGAACCAACATAATTGATAAGTTTTTTTATCATGGGATCAACATCGTCAGGAGCCTTCAGGGTATAGGCAGGGAGCCTTCCGAACCTTTGTCTGATGGCTGAGCCTTCTGGGCCGGAATAAAACCAAATCCATTTCCAAGCTGCTTCGGCCTTCTCGCCGCTTAAATCCGAGTTCATGCCGAATCCGGTTCCTGCAACTCCCGATGCCGAACCGCTTTCGCCTTTCTGATTCGGAATATCGGGGAAAGACTCCAGGGACATGTATTCTTTCTGCTCATCGGATAGTTCCCCGACCATATTATTAACCATCCATCCGCCGTCGATGAAGTAAACGGCTCGCTCATTCACAAAATCGTCTAGTCCCTGCATGTAGGCAAGCTGGTTTATGCCGGGAGAAAACATCTCTTTTTCATGTAAGAGATTGATAATCTCCAAGGCATGAACAAAGACATCATCATCAAATCCTGCTCCGTCGCCTTTTACGGCCTTATCGAACCATTCCATTCCACCTGTCCGTTCTGCAAGCATACTTGCAAGACAGGACTGCATTGGCCAGGCGTCCTTATTTGCCATTGAAATAGGGATTAACCCTGCCTTTCTAATGGTTTCTCCCTGAGCAATCAGTTCGTCCAATGTTTTGGGAAAGGCGAGTCCCAATTCTTTCAACAGCTTATTGTTTGTATACATGATTGAAGTAACGCTGATGTCCTCGGGAATCTCCCACATTTCCCCATTGGGGCCCTGTGGTTTCAAGGCAATTGAAGCAAATTCACTTTCGTGACCGGAAAACCAGGGGCGAAGGTCCTGAACATGACCCTCTGAAGTAATGTAGGCAGTTCGTTTTCCAGGATAGACAACCATCATATCCGGTAACTGACCTGAGGCTGCAAGGGTTTGTAACTTCGTGTGATAGGCTTCACCGTATCCGAATTCAAAATTTATTTTGATATTCGGATACTCTTTATTAAACGCCTCGACCAGTGCCTGGAAATTGGGAGCCGTGGTTTTATCGGTTTGATCAAGATAATGATAAGCCGACAAGGTAATTGTATCCGATTCTTGTGTAGTTGCCTCCTCTCCTTTTTTATTACACCCCACGAGAAGAGCTGTGGTAACACAAAAGCTACATAGTACGAATAGTCGTACTATCTCTCTCTTTTTCATGACCTTCCTCCTTTTTATTCTTTTATCCCGTAGCTTTGTAGCCGGGATAGAAATTGCTATTCCTCCATGAAGTAAAGTGGTTGTATCTTTGGCCGGCTGGAAGGTTCATCCAAAGCTTCCAGATTCATAAATACCCTATCAAGGATAAGTCCGGCTGCGCCAAAGGCTACAGCTTGATGCCCCAAGGCCGAGAATTGAATTTCACAACGGGGAGGTGCCGTGGTAAGAGTATTGGCACGAAGCTCCTCATTCAGCATGGTGGAAATAAAAGATTTAAACTCTTCAATATCTCCGCCAATAAAAAGGTTTCCAATATCAAGGGTGTTCACTAAGAAGGCGACGTTACGGCAAAGCTCCCGAATATACTCTTGTAACGCGGCTCTGTCTTTCGCCAGGGGAAGTACATCGGAGTCATGCTTCCAACGTATCTGAGCAGAACTGTTGGGATCATCATTCAGCAGGCTTTTGAATTCACCGGCCGAGCTATAGGTTCCATGGTATATTTTTCCGTTGAAACCAAAGCCCAATCCGATTGTGGGACGCGGCAATTCTTCCTCGGAAGAACAGTATTTCCAGAATTCGATGAGGAGAAATAAGAAATTCTTTACTTGATGTTTTCTACGGAAGACCACTTCTCCCCAGGCCCCGCAGTTTGCATCATTTTCAATGATGATGGGTATGTCACAGTGTGAGGCAACTTCCCTGTTGAAATCAAAAGGTGCATGGAAATCCAAAAAAACGGAGTGTTCTATGATTTGCTTGCCTGCGTCAATGATACCGGAAAATCCAAGACCTATCCCCAACAATGTCCTATTAAGTCTTGTTTCTTCCTGTTTCAGGCTTTTTATGAGTGCCAGTATATCAGAACTAAAACTTTCTGCAGAGAATTGTTGTTTCACAGTGCGGGAAAAAAGAACCCTTCCCTCTATGTCGATAGCAAGCAGGAGCACCGAATCACAACGAATTTCCATCCCTACGACATAAAGCCAGTCACTGTTGAGGAATAACTTTGTGGCTTTCCTTCCGCCCTTCGGCCCCGGGTCCATTTCGGGACCTTCACTGATAACCTCTTTTTTTATAAGCTCATCGATAATGCTGCTTATGCTGGATTTTGTTAATCCAAGACGCTGAGCAAGAGCCGCCCGGCTGAGACCGCCGTGGATCCACATTTCACGAATGACACGAGAGGAATTTATTATCCTTGTTCTTTTGGGCTGTCCCATGGCTATATCCAGTTAGTTCGTTTTTGTACCAACCTCGTAAAAGTATATGACCTATCTGCTCATCTGTCAAGCATTATAACTCGGAAGATGCTTCCAAACGCTCCATTGCCTCGGCTACTTCTCTGAATTTTTGCGCATTTCCGCCGCGGTCGGGATGATGTTTCATGACTAAACGATGATATCGCTCTTTGATTTCCTGCTTACCGGCTCCGTGGTCAAGTCCGAGTACCTTTAAATCCATATCTCTGTTTTCCCAGGATGCAAAACGCCTAAAAAAGTCCTCCAACATATTCCGGACGTCGCTGCCACTGACCGCTTCCATGTTTTGTAGATTGAGATAATAGGCTTCCATCGGATCGGCTTCCTCAAGGGACCCTTTGTTCTCTGTGGTTTGGCATAGCTGGGGGATAAGTCGAATTTCGAGGCAGAAAACGGTAAGGGAACCGCTTTTTGTACTGCGTAATCGTTCTTTCAGTCGGTAG
Source organism: Sediminispirochaeta smaragdinae DSM 11293 (assembly GCF_000143985.1). GTDB lineage: Bacteria > Spirochaetota > Spirochaetia > DSM-16054 > Sediminispirochaetaceae > Sediminispirochaeta > Sediminispirochaeta smaragdinae. The sequence goes on from NC_014364.1 coordinate 2,292,228, forward strand.
AGAAGATGAAAAAGCAGGAAATGCGAGCAAAAAAGAATGCGATCGGAATCTTCACTACAGAAGAGATCCGGAACCAGCTTATTTCTCAGTTCTTCCCAACCCAGTTCCTGCATCAGATGGAATTCGTCGATACCGTCGGGAAAGCGGAATAGAACGGCACGAATCTTTTCAAGAATCACATTTTCTTCCGCCATGTGCCAATGGTAGTACAGCCGAGGATAAAGCTCAAGCGCATTGAGCTGGATTGTGATACGGGCTATGATATTTGTTATGGAGTTTAGCAAAGCCTTTGCCGATGCGGTCGTTGATTACCGAGGGCTTTTGGATAAGGGATATCCTACGAAAGCTACTTTAAAGCTGGTTGGAGACCGTTATAGACTGGCGAAAGCAGAGCGGATGATTCTCTTCCGGGGGGTATTGAGCCGTTTCGTATCGAATTTGATAGCTTCAAAACTTGTGTACTCTGTTGAGAAGCGGTCACGACTTGCCGTAGATGGCCATAATGTCTTGCTTACCCTGGTAAACTATCATCGAGGGCTTCCCCTGTTTATCGCCAGCGACGGATTGCTTCGTGATGCCGGGGCGGCGTTCGGCAGGAGTCGAAGCACTACCTACATGGAACGCTCTATTTCCCTCTTTATTCAGGGGATCGTCGAACTTGATCCGGAGTATCTGTTGATATGTCTTGACAGGCCTGTCTCTGGTAGCGGAAACTTGGCACAAGCATTACGAAATGCTCTTTCGATTTCCGGAGTGCAGGCAACGGTTGATCTTTTTCCCTCTGCGGACCCAATTGTTCGGGACTTTGAGGGGGATTGCATAACAAGTTCTGATTCGGCGCTTGTTATGAAAGCCGTGTCACCTACCTTTGATCTTGCTATGTGGCTTTTGGGCTGCCGGTACAAATCGACGTTTCCTGATATCAGAGCGTTGCTTAATGGATAAAGCTATGAAAGAGACAAAACAGTGGGCGCTGGTCGGTCTTGGCCGAATCGGTAGCAGCCTTGAAATGGATGAGCGAAGGGAGAAGCCGTGTACTCATGCAGGTGCCATCGTTGTAACGAAGGGGGTCTGTTTGGCAGGTGCTTGCGATACAAGTCGTGAGGCACGAGAGCTATTTTCCCGACAGTGGAAGCATCTCGATCCTGCTCCGTTACTTTTTTCAGACGCCGAAGCCATGCTGGAGAAACTTCGGCCCGATCTTCTTACCATTGCGACTCCTCCTGATACCCATCTGGCACTTGTCCGGCTTGCTCTTTCTGCGGGTGTTCCCGTTATTGTTTGCGAAAAGCCCATCGCATGGACATTACATCAGGCCTCAACAATTCGTTCGTTGGCGCGACAATCGAAAAGTAGAATTATTGTAAATCACGAGAGGAGATTTTCCGCCGACTACCGTGCAGTAAAAGATGCAATCGATCAGAAGCGATATGGAAACTTGCTTTCCATACACGGCACGCTCTATTTCGGTCGGAGTGCGCCACACAAGGCCGTGCTTATCCATGACGGAACCCACATGATCGATGCCGTTAATTTCCTCTGTGATGCCCATTTCATATCAAAACGACGGTTGGGCAATCCTAAAAGCAACAAAGGTACGCTTCAGCTATGCGGGTATGCAGGCGCTGTCGCTGTCTCTCTCGATATCGGTGGAGAACGAGACCATCTTGTATTTCGTCTTGACCTCAATTTTGAAAGGGGGAAGATTGAGATTGGAAACGGGCTCCTTCGCTTCCTTAAAAGCGTGGAGAGCCCGTTTTACTCCGGCTTTCACTCTTTGATGCCCGACATCACACCCCGTTTTCGAAAGACCGGCTATTTTTCCACTATGGCAGCTACTGCCGCAGCCATGGTGGACCAAAACGGAATGCCATCACCCTCCTCTGCCGAAGACGGATGGGCCGTTTTGCGGGCCATATACAGGGTTTGAAAGGGCATGGAACATAGACTTCTTACAAATATTATCTCTGTTCGGGAATTTGAAAAAGCGCTGCGAAAGGGCTTTTTCGGCCAACTTATCGATCTGTTTCGTTTCGGAACAAGTCACCTGATTCCCATGGATGCAGTAACATCGATGCTCGGCTTTTCCTCTCAACGAGCCATCGGGAGAATGATGGTCCCTGTTAAAAAGATTATCGGTTCGGAGGGCCGGGCCTACCAGTTTTCCCGCAGATTTCGTCCGAAATCCACGAGCTTGAAATCGAGATGGATTCGAATTCATCAGGCAATGGAGGAGTATCGGCCCCTGCCTCCCGTTCAATTGTACGAAATCGGTGGATATTATTTTGTCAGAGACGGTAACCACCGTGTGTCGGTGGCTGTGGCCGAGGGCATCCCGTCGGTTGAAGCAGAGGTCTACTCCGTGGATTTTCCCGGTTCGCTGGAAGGTGCGAACAACCTGAAGGAAATCGAAGAGCGTATCAGAGTGGTACAGCAAAAGAGTTTTTTCAACGAAACCGGGTTTTCGACACAAAACAACGACATTTTTGAGACGACATTCCTATTGGGTTATGAAAAACTGTACAGGGCCATTAGGGAATCTGGGCTGAGCGCAGAGAGGTGGTATGGGGAACTCTTTCTACCGGCAATTCGACTTATGCGGGAGAAAGAGATCTGTAAGGCCTTTCCTGGCCGAACTTGTGCCGATATTTTTTTGCTGTTTTACGGGTTTCTGCGGGAAGCGGATGATAAAGATTTGGCAAAACGGGTTTTTATCGAAACGGCAAGAAGACAAAGGAGAAAGCCCCGCTTCTCTCTTTTTATGCCGGGGAAATGAGAAGTCTGGGCCGTGGGCTCGAGGGCAGAAGATGCAGCCTGACAGAGCCTGGCGAGCCGATACGTTCGAGAGATCTGCTACTCAACTCAACGGTACCGAGCCTGCACTCATTTTTTTGGACTACGATTCCTTCAATTGCTACTGCCGATCCATTATGGAGCATATCGATCGAATCGCCGAGAAAGAGACTAACAGGTGCTTCCGTCATCATGAGGCCAATATCAAAACCATCGTTCGGGTTGATTACAATGTGTTGTTCCGAAATATTAAAATCGGCCAAGACCTTCAAGACACCCGTCTCACGCATATTGTCCATAACTCCTCCGCTGCAATTGATGGTATGAATTTTCCCTAAAAAAGCAAATTTTTCATCACCATTTTTGCACCTCGGAGGGGCGGAAATCTTCAAGAAGAGAAAAAACTTCATTACAACTTTGGGAAACAAGAAGTTGCCTACGATGTGCTTCTTTCAGAAACCCTTCGCTTACCGCATGGTCGAGCATTGCCAAAAGCGGGTCATAAAAGCCGCAGATATTCAAAAGCGCTACCGGTTTTTGATGATAGCCCAGTTGCAGCCAGGTAAATACCTCAAGAATCTCCTCCCAGGTACCAATCCCCCCGGGAAGAGCGATAAAAGCATCGGCAAGGGCATACATCCTTGCCTTACGAACATGCATATCCGCCACCACTTCGAGGCGAACCCCCGGCTGAGGGGCAACATGACGGTGTATTGCTTCGGGAATTACACCGATAACCTCGGCAGAACGTGAGAGAGCGGCCCTTGCAACCTGGCCCATCAGTCCAACACTGCTTCCCCCATAGACAAGGGCCAGTCCCCGTTCGGCGACGGCATACCCCAGCTTTTCAGCCCACTGCATATAGATAGGCCTATTTCCTCCGCTGGAGCCGGAAAAGACTGCAACACGCCGCAAGCCATTCATCTGTCTGTAGGATTCAAGCGATGCCCACCAGCGCTTTTATATATTGACTCCGCTCGTAGGCTTCCGGACGATTACTTCGTTCCTGACAAAGCATACCGTTGAAATCGGCAATGGTCCCAAACCCTTTACGGTCCATCCAGTCGCTAAGAAAATCGAGAATTTCCGTAATAGTTCCGGTTCCGTTTTGGATCAGCGAGGAACAGAGCTGGACGGTTTTTGCACCGGCCAAAAGCTGTTTGACAGCTGCGGCTCCATCGTAGATTCCCGTAGAAGCCGAAAGATCGCTTTCGACCTCACCACTCATGAGGGCGATCCATTGAAGTACCATACCCATCTCTTCGGGAACGCTCAAAACAGGGCCCGCAGAAAGCTTCAGCTTCTCGATGTCAAGATCGGGGCGGTAGAATCGATTAAAGAGGGTTATACCGGATGCTCCTGCCTTGGAAAGTTCTGAAATGGTCTTTGCCATGCCGCTGAAATAGGGACCGAGCTTGACCGAAAGAGGGATCGAAACCTGTTTTTTCACCTTTTTAAGAATCGAAAAATATTCCTTCTCAATTTCGCTACCGTCGGTTCCCGCATCGGAAGGGATGATAAAGATATTAAGTTCAAGGGCATCGGCTCCGACTGCCTCAAAACGCTGGGCATATTCCGTCCAGTTTCCGGCGGAAACACAGTTGACACTGGCGATAACCGGTATGGAAAGCTTCTCTTTCGCTTTTTCCACCAAAGCAAGGTATTCATTTAAGTAATAGTCTCTGCTGCTATCTCGCAAGAAATCATATGCATCGGCGTGGGCATCAAAATCGAGACCACCAATCATCCTTGAAGCATCATGGGAGATCTGTTCTTCAAAGAGACTCTTCAGCACAACAGCCCCTGCACCTGCTGCCTCGCATTTCTCCAACCCACGCAGATTGGCGGTCAAGGGAGAACTGGAAACCATTATGGGATTTTTCATCGGGATATTCATATAGGTGGTCGAAAGATCAGCCATGTATTCCTCCTCACTCACTCATGTTTTTTAACGTATTTGACGCGTCGATCATTGTATACACTCAGCCCTCTTTGAGCAAGCGACTCTTTTTGTAAGGAGGACAAGATGATACTACTATACATGAAGACAGCGACCGGATTATTCCGGCCGCCAGGCTACAATAGGATGTTTTGCCGCCTGTACTTCATCGACTCTCCGTACCGGTGTCTGGTGAGGAGCATCATGGAGCTTTTGAGGATCGACAGCCGCCTGTTTGGCTATCGACTCCATGACCTCAACGAAGCGATCCAAGGTCTCTTTTGATTCGCTTTCCGTCGGCTCAATCATCAGTGCTTCAGGAACGATGAGGGGAAAGTAGATTGTTGGGGGATGAATTCCCGCATCGAGAAGGGCCTTGGCAACATCCAGGGCGGAAATACCGAACTCTTCCTTTATGTTCTTGGCGCTTAGGACGAATTCGTGCTTGCAGATCCCCTCGAAGGGAATGGAAAAACTCGTTTTCAGGCGTGAGCGGAGATAATTGGCATTAAGAACAGCCATCTCGCTGGCAGCGGTAAGCCCATCCGAACCCATGGCAAGCAGAAAAGCGTAGGCCCGTGTCAAGACCCCGATGTTGCCGTAGAAGCCGCTGATTCTTCCTATCGACTCGGGATGAGCAAAACAGAAATCGTAGGCCTCTCCCTGTTTCTCCACATCTGGAACCGGCAAAAACTTTACCAGGCGCTTTGAGACCAGAACCGGTCCAGCTCCCGGTCCTCCGCCGCCATGCGGGGTGGAAAAGGTTTTATGGAGATTCATATGGATAACATCGAAGCCCATATCCCCGGGGCGCACCTTCCCCATGATGGCGTTCAGGTTTGCACCGTCGTAGTAAAGCAGGCCGCCGGCATCATGGACCAACGTTGCAATGGTTTCGATATCTTTTTCGAAAAGCCCAAGGGTATTGGGATTCGTCAGCATGATTCCCGCAAGGTTTTCATCAAGGTGCTTTTTCAGGTCTTCGATGGAAACAAGACCTCGGTGATCAGCTTCGATCTCCTGGACCTCAAAGCCGGATATATGGGCGGATGCGGGATTCGTTCCATGAGCACTGGTCGGAACAAGAATTTTTCGACGGTCGTGCTCTCCCCTGCTTTTAAAATAGGCCTTGAAGAGTTTCATGCCGGTAAACTCCCCATGTGCACCAGCGAAGGGCTGGAGCGTGCCCCATTGCATTCCGGTAAGCTCGCACAAGCCTTTGGTAAGCTTGTACATGAGTTCGAGGATACCTTGTACATCTTCGCTCGGCTGGAGGGGATGTAAGGAGGTAAATCCGGAAAGAGCGGCAATATCCTCATTTACCTTGGGATTGTACTTCATGGTACAGCTTCCCAGGGGATAGAACCCTGCATCAACACCAAAACTACGGGATGCCAGTTCGGTGAAATGTCGAACGACATCCACTTCACTCACTTCCGGCAGGCATGTCTCACCATTGCGTCGATAGTTCTCTGGTATGAGATTATCGATAGGCTTTGTTTCCACATCGTTTTCGGGAAAGAGGAAGCCACGCCGTCCGGCTACCGATCGTTCGAAAATCAACTGTGTTTCCCCGTCCATTACAACACCTCCCGGGCAATGTCAACATAGCGGTCCATTTCTTGCTTTGTCCGCTTCTCGGTGACGGCAATGGTCACAAGCCCCTGATACCGTTCATCAAGATTTTCAACCCGGACACCTCCGTAGATTCCTCCCGATCGAAGAGCCTTGATCAGATCGTCCGTTTTGCTACCAATATTCAAGGTAAATTCGTTGAAAAAGGGCTCGGCAGAGAGGGCTTCGGCTCCAAGCTCTTTTACAAGTCGATCGTGCAGGTAATGGGCCTTTTGCAGACAGAGATTTCCAGCCTCTTTAAGGCCTTGCTTGCCGATAAGCGACAGGTAGATGGTTGTTCCTAGGGCTGCGAGGGCCTGGTTCGAACAAATATTACTTGTCGCCCGTTCCCGTTTTATATGTTGTTCCCGAGCCTGAAGGGTCAGAACAAAGGCCCGCTTTCCCTCCGCGTCCGTCGTCTGTCCGACGATTCTACCCGGCAGTTTTCGCATAAGCTTTTCCCGTGTTGCTATATAACCGACGGAAGGGCCTCCGAAATAGGAGGGAAGACCGAAAGGCTGGGTATCACCAACGGCTATGTCCGCATTCCATTCTGCTTGGGAACGTGCAATACCGAGGCTCATGGGATTCGAAGAGACGATAAGCTTGCTCTTATTATCGTGTACCGCATCGGCAAGGCCTGTAAGATCCTCCAGATAGCCGAAAATGTTCGGTGTCTGAACCAGGACCGCTGCCACTTCGGACTTCAGCGCATCCCTGATCGCGGCAAAATTGCTTCGCCCCTTTTCTGCCGGCACTTCGACGATATTTATGCCAAGATCACCAAAATAGGTTCGAAGGACAGCCTTGGTAGAGGGATGTACCGTTTCGGATACCAGAATGGTATCGCTGTTTCTGGATGAATTGACCGCCATAGCCGCCGCTTCGACCGCTGCCGTGGCGCCATCGTAAAGTGAGGCATTTGCGACATCCATGCCGGTAATCGAACAGATCATCGACTGGAACTCGAAAATTGCCTGCAGGACACCCTGGCTGATTTCGGCTTGATAGGGAGTATAGCTGGTATAGAACATGGGAAGGCCCATGATCCGCCCGACAACGGAAGGAATAATATGGTCGTACGAACCACAACCGAGAAAGGATATCGCTGACCGGTTTTTTTCTGCCAGATGAGAAAGCTCCTGATAGACTTCCCACTCTGTTTTTGTTTTGGGGAGATTAAGCTCTTTCTGGAGTAAAACCGAAGGTGCAATATCAGAAAAGAGATCATCGATGCTCGAGACCCCGATGGTTTCGAGCATCGATTTGATCTCATCCTCGGTCTGGGGAAGATAAGGATGTTGGATCATTTTGAGTTTATTCCTCCTCTTTGAGGAATGCCTCGTATGCGGCGGCGTCCATGAGATCGTCGAGCTCAGAAGTGTCGCTCAGCTCAAGGGCGAAAATGAAGGTATCGTAGGGGGCTTCGTTAATGGTTTCAGGAGCATCCTCAAGTGCATCATTGACCTCTGTTATCTTGCCGGACACCGGAGCATATACAGGGGCTGCAGCCTTTACCGATTCGATGTTGACGACTTCGTCACCTTTCGAAACCTCGTCATCAAGCTCGGGGAGTTCCACAAATACGATATCACCGAGTTCTTCCTGGGCATGATCGCTGATTCCCACATAAGCAACCTCGCCCTTTACCTTCACCCATTCATGATTTTCAGTATATTTCAGTGATTTGTCTACGCTCATTGCCATACCTCCTTTGGCTCTATTATTTCTTACCAGTATTCTTATAAAATGGTGTTTTGGCCAGTCTGGCACGCTTCTTTTTCTTGCCGATTTCAATTTCGATTTCATCGCCTATCTCAAGGCCGATTCCCCGTTCGATGAGTACAAGGCCGAGGAAAGAGTCGAGCATAGGACTTTTGGTCCCGCTTGTTACATAACCGATCTCACGATCGCCGAGGAAAACCTTGTATCCTTCTCTGGGGACTCCTTTATCGACCATTTCACAGCCTCTCAGACTGCGGGGAATTCCCTTTTCCTTCTGTTTCAGCAAAGCGGACTTTCCACAAAAATCTGAATGCTTATCGAATTTTACGAAGAAAGAGAGATTCGCTTCAAGCGGAGAGATAGTATCGGAGAGTTCATGGCCGTACAACGGAAGTTTTGCCTCGAATCGCAGGGTATCCCTGGCCCCAAGTCCACAGGGAAGAACACCCCGTTCCTTTGTTTTATCCAAAATAAAGGTCCAAATATCCGCTGCATCGTCAGCATTACAGTAGATCTCGAAGCCATCCTCACCGGTGTAGCCAGTCCGGCTTATAATACAGGACTTACCGGCGACAGGAATATCGGTTCGAAAACGGAAAAAGGTAATCTCATCTACGGCCTGACCAAGCAGTTCCCTGAAATAATCATTGGCCTTCGGTCCTTGAAATGCAATTTGGGCATAGCGATCGGACTGGTTACTCACCTTAGGCTTATCGCTTTCACGCTGCATCCAGGGATTCGCCGAGCTGATCCAGACAAAGTCTTTTTCTACATTGGCGGCATTCGCGACGATGAGAATTTTCTCGGCGGAAAGACGGTAGATCATGAGGTCGTCCACGACTCCTCCGTCGGGCCTGCACATGAGAGCATAAAGGCATTTGCCGTCGTTCATCTTCGAAATATCATTGGTAACAAGATAATCGACAAATTCGACGGCCCGAGGGCCCTCCACCATGATTTCTCCCATGTGTGATACATCAAAGAGACCTGCATTCTTCCGTACAGCCATATGTTCGGCTATGATACCGGTTTCAAACTGAACAGGAAGTTCCCATCCCCCGAAGTCTATCAATTTTACTCCGTCGTACTGTTTATAGACGTCGTAGAGGGGCGTTCGTTTCAACATCCTATAACCTCCTATATAATATAGGGAACCCGAAGGTTGTACCCCTGATAGACGACAAAGGTTTCGACCTCTTGAATTTCACCGACTTTGGACAACTCCTCGGTGAAAAACTCAAGCAGTCCAAACCCTTCGTTTTCATCCAGCAAGACCTGGACAATAAGATCGTAACGACCGGTGACAACACTGACGGATACCGATCCTCTCAGATTGCTGAATTCTTTTCCTTTTCTAACCAACTCGGTGGTCGAAAGCTTCACTCCGCAAATGATCAGTCGATGACCAGGCAGAGATTCCGGGTCCACAAGACCCGAAATCTCCAGAATTCCTTCCTCAATCAACTTATTGACCCGGGAACGAACCGTATTTTCCGTAATGGAAAGCTCATCGGCTATCGCTGAAAAACTCTTTCGGCCGTCGCGAAGATGCTTGATGATTGCTATGTTCGTTTCGTCGATCTTCATGACAACTCAGCCGTTTTTGCGCTGAAACTCCTTCATAAATTGTGCAAGGGTGGAAACCGCATCCTCGGGAAGGCTATTGTAGATTGATGCACGACAACCACCCACACTTCTATGTCCCTTAAGACCAAGCATTCCAGCCTCTTCACTCTCTTTCAGGAATTTTGCTTCAAGCTCTTCGTTCGGCAGTCTGAAAACCACATTCATTGTCGAGCGATACTTCTCGTCCACTGGGCAGCGGTAGAAGCCATTGCTTTCGGCCATGGTACCGTAAAGCAGTGCCGATTTCTTTTCGGCTCGCTTTGCCATTGCTTCTGCACCGCCTGTCTTTTTTATCCACTCAAGCACGAGCTTGATTCCCCAGATACTGAAGACGGGAGGGGTGTTGTAGAGGGCGTTGCTCTTGGTGTGGGTCTTGTAATTAAGATATGCGGTAAGATGATCACCACATCGCTCAAGCAGGTCATTGCGGATGATCGCAATGGTAGCACCGGCCGGTCCGAGGTTTTTCTGGGCTCCCGCGTAGATCATGGCAAATTTATCAACAGGTACAGGGCGGCTGAGAATATCACTGGACATATCGGCGATCAGCGGTACATCTCCGGTTTCGGGCCAATGTTTCCACTCGAGCCCCCCGATGGTCTCATTACTGGTGAGATGAAGATAGGCGGAATTTGCGGAAGGTTTAACAGAGGAGGCCTCGGGAAGGGTGGTATAGTTCTTATCTTTCCCGTCGAAAACGGCATGTACCTTCCCTATCTTTTCCGCGTCGGTATAGGCCTTTTTCGCCCAGGTACCGGTCAGGGTATAATCCCCGACCTTACCGTCGACGAGGAAGTTCATCGGAACCATGCTGAATTGAAGGGTTGCACCGCCTCCGAGAAAGATGACGCTATAGTCGTCGGAAATTCCCATAAGCTCTTTTATTAAAGCGATGGCCTCGTTGTGGACCTTATCGTAGACCTTCCCGCGATGGGAGGCTTCGATCAATGAGAATCCGTTGCCCTGATAGTCCACAATATTTGCCTGTAGCTCTTCAAGCACTTCCACGGGCAACACGGAAGGTCCGGCATAAAAATTAAGTTTTCGGCTCACAGTTTTCCTCCATCAATAAGTTCCTTGATCGTTGCATACGCCTCGTCTCCGATTCGCAGGAGATTTTCTTTGCTGCTGGCCCCAATGTGAGGCGTAAGCACTACATTCGGCGCCTTCAGTATCGGATAATCATCTGCAGGCGGATCCGAAGGATAGACATCGGTGGCATAGGCTTTTACCTTGCCCTCCTCCAGGGCCTTTACCATGTCGTCGGCCTTAACGCAGGGGCCTCGTCCCGTGTTGATAACCACGGGATTCTTGCCACAGACCGCAAAGATTTTGCTGTTCAGCATTCCCTCGGTTTCGGGAGTCAAAGGAAGGTGAAGAGAGATGTAATCGGCATCCCGTACCGCTTCTTCCAAAGAAGGCTTCATCTCTGCATAGGGGCTGGAAGAAACGAACTTGTCGAAAGCAACTACCTTCATGCCGAAAGCAGCGGCGCGTTTTGCAACCTCGGTGGCGATGTTGCCGATACCGACAAGACAGAGGGTCTTTCCAAAAAGCTCTGTACGTTTCAGCTCTTTTTTCAGCCACTTTCCCTCTTGCATTCCGTTATGTGCCTCAATAATCCTGTTGGGAATCTGGATCATGAGCGCAAAGGCAAGTTCCGCAACAGCAATGGAGCTGGCTTTGGGAGTATTGCGGACAATGATTCCCTTGCTTTCCGCGTAGGTTTTATCGATGTTATCGATTCCTACGCCACCTCGGATAATGAGCTTTAGTTTTTTTGCTTGATCGATCCATTCGGCGGTACATTTCGTTTTGCTTCTGACAAGCACGATGTCCGCTTCCGCAAGCCGACTTTTGTCGTCGGTAACCTCTCCAAAACTCGAAAGTTTTTCTGGGAGGGCCGCGTCAAACGCATCGGAGATTAATATCAGCATGGATGCCTCCTGTCACTATTTATACGGAAAAAGACTATCTTATTTTTAGGTTAATGTCAAATAAATATTACTTATTTTATGTTTTCGGTAATTATTTCCCCTAATTTAAGGGGTGGCTAATTATTATGATATTCAGTGACCATAAAAAACGGTCGAATCAACACGATTCGACCGTCTGCCAATCAATAGTTCTTCATTGACTGAATTTTCCGAAGCTTCTTCATTTGTTTCCGCTCCAGAGCTTTTTTCTTGCGGTTATTGATGGTAGAAGGTTTCTCGTAGTACTCCCGCTTCTTCCACTCCCGAATAATACCCTCTTTTTCCACCATTCGTTTGAAACGTTTGATTGCTTTTTCCAGAGGTTCGCTATCGTCTACTCGAACAAAGGCTATGTGAATCACCCCCTTCTTTCCCAAATTAATTTATTGTATCGGCGATGAAGAAGCCATGTCAAGAGGAGTAGCCAGCAGACTAAGGGGATCAATTGGGATGCCTGCGACCCTAATTTCCCAGTGAAGGTGGGGACCGGTGGCAAGACCTGTCATTCCCACGACGCCAATGTGGGTATCGGCATCGACCGTGCTCCCCTCCTCGATATCGATTCTATCCAAGTGGAAAAAGACGCCGTATACGCCCGGGCCATATTCGATAACCACCGTATTGCCGGTAACGATTCGTGGGCCTGTAAAGACAACAGTACCCTCGCCCCCTGCGGATATCGGCGTTCCCACGGGAGCGGCAATATCGACCCCAGAATGTATCGACAGGGCACTGGTGCCGTCGGAGTAGCAATACCTCCTTCGATCTCCGTACCAGGCGGAAAAGCGCCCCCCCGTTACCGGTAGGTGCAAGCTAAGCTTCTCGTCAAACGGCCTTCTATGGAATGTGTTATAGATCGCATGGATGGCTATTGCCTCTTCTACCTTTTGGGGATCATCATCGCTTCGTAGATCGCTCATCTTCTGGTTTAGGGGTATATCCTCTTTAAGAAAGCTTCCCATCTCAACTGAGAGTTCTTGCTGCCAAAGAAGAGTTTTCCCGGAATAAAGCATCAGGAGAAAACTACCGCTTTGAAGGGTGGAGGGAAGACCCAGCAATGCAATTTCTTCCCTCATTCCTTCCTTTCGCGAATTTTTAGCTGGGAAGGTATTGGACGAGATAATATCCTTGCCCGCCATGTCACGAAGAGCAACGGTAAGCCCGTTTTCGCTTTGGGTGTGGATACTCAGGCTTACAAGGGTCCCTGCGACAGCTTTTTTCGGTGCTTCGACCCAAAGCGTCTGCTCTGCAGCCACCATCGTGATCGGTAACAAAAAGAGGTTGAAAATCATCATGTAGCGTTTCATATGGATGCTTGTCTCACATCGAGAATGGTAAGCTGCGGTTGTTCTCTGTTCTGAAAATAATTCCGGCCTAAACGAAATAGGATATCAACCTGGTCTCCCTGTTGGAAATCGACACCGACACGATCGGCGGAACGCCAAAAAACGGCAGGCCACTTGAAACTTCCGGAATCAACCAGCAGTTTTAGATGAATGGGATCCGGCTTTCCTATAAGAGAAATTTCGGCAAGTCTGACCCGTTTTGCCATGAAAACAAGGGGGGGACTCTTTTCTCCATAGGGTTCGAATCGTTCGACAATGTCACAAAGCTCCGGTTTCATGTACGAAGGAGGAAGTTCTGCATCAATTTGAATGGCTTCTTCTTCATTTTGGGGAACCTCCATTCTTTCCACCATTTCGGCAAAGCGTTGCAGAAAGGAGGGAAAGTTTTCGAATGTAAGGCTAAAGCCCGCGGCAAGATCATGCCCGCCAAAATCAAGGAGAAGATCAGAAAAGGATTCGAGAAAGGTTTTGGCATTTATTCCCTTCACACTTCTAATAGAACCGACAAGGTGGGTATCAAGGTGGGCGATAACCGCTGAAGGGACGCCAAAGCTTTGCACAAGTCGTGAAGCAAGGATGCCGGTGATACCGCGGTGGAAGCTTTTGTCTTCCACGAGAATAAAGCGTTCGCCATACTGGGTAAGACTCTTTTTTGCCAAGGGAACGACTGTCTTCCAGGCACTTTCCCCAAGCTTCTTTCTCTTCCGGTTGAGCGATACCACCTCATCGGCAAGGGCCGCCCGTTTCATGGCATCGGTCTCCAGCAGCAGATCCGCCGCTTTTTCCGGTACGCCAAGCCTTCCCGTGGCATTAATGATCGGACTAATCTGCCAACCTACGTCGGTAGTAGAGAGCCGTTTGCCAAGAAGGTTTTGGCGTACCAGGAGTTCCTGTATCCCCCCTCTTCGGGCTTCCGAAAGGAGTTTCATTCCCCGCTTAACGAGAATCCTATTTTCATCTTCAAGAGGCATCATATCGGCAAGGGTCCCGAGAGCAACAAGGTCCAAAATCGATTCATAGGCCCCAGAAAGACATTCATACCGCTTCATTACCCATGCGTTAAAAATGGAGAGAAAGGTATCTATTTCTCCCTTCCTTTCCCCTTCGTAACGGTTGCTTCTGCTCCTTTCCCGCAGTCGAAGAAGGCTTTCCCCCTTTGTCTTGGGAAAACTTTTCCATATTTCGGGAGCGACATCGACAACCCCGATATCGACATTCGGACCGAAAAGTTTCTTCATCAGGGCGATCTGACTCTGTTCGTCGTAGACTAAAATCTGCTTGCCGACCAAAAAATCCGCCAACCTGGTTTGATCGAAGCGTACTATGTTGGGTACCAAGTTTTCCACGATCCTATCCTGTTCAACAAGATTTTCCAGTTTCACCGCTTCGAAAATGACCGTTTCGTTGCCCGGTCGAACATTGAGCAGAACAATTTCTTCTTTATAAAAATCGGTCTTGGCGAATTCGAGAGCCCAGATAACCTTGGAGACCACGCCGACGGCCGCGAGCCCTGAAAAAGGATAACCGCAATCGGCTATTTTGGGGTTGATAATGGCAAGGGCACAGGGTAACTCATCCGAAGGATTGTGATGGTCAATTATCAGGGTATCTATCCCTTTTTCCCTTGCATATGCAATTTCACGATAGTTAGAGATACCACAGTCGACGGTAATAAGCAGAGTTTCTTCATTGCGTTCCATGAGATCAATAAGCTCCATGGTCAGACCGTAGGGATCATCCCCCTTTGGTAAAGACCATGAAACCTCCAAGCCCATCCCCTCAAGCTGCTGCTTCATAAGAACGGTGCTGGTGATACCGTCGACATCTCTGTCTCCAAATATCCTTAATTTCTCACCTTCGTCGAGGGCGAGAAACAGACGATCGACCACCTCTGTCATCTCATCGAAAAGAAAGGGATTATGGGTAAAAGAAAGTTCTTCCTCGATATGAAACTTTACATCATCGGGTGAAAGAACCCCTCTCCTGGCCATAATCGAAGCAATCAAAAGATCAATTCCGTATTGCCGGGAAAGATCACGAACCACTTCGGGATCAATATCACTTTTCTTCCAAATCATCCTGCCTCCCCAAAGATAACGAACCAAAATTGCTGTAGCAGGCCCCATTCTGGCGGAGCTGTGAGCGATAAAGGATGATACGATCGACAACACTTCCGCCTTGTATCGAGGCCCCCAGCTTACATAACATTTCTCTCTTGATCTGCCTCTCTCCGCTTTTTCCTTTGACCCTTGCCACCGTAATATGGGGAAAAAACCGTCCTCCGCGTTTTTCTTTCCAAAGGGTATGGTTGATCACCCCATGTAGACGTCGAACCTCATCGCTCCCCTCTTGTACGGGGAGATGGAGTACCCGCGGAGGGCCTCCGCTCGGGAAAGTTCCTATTCCTTTCCAAGTTATAGAAAAAGGATGCGCGGCATGATCTATGCGAAGAAAACGCTCCCGTAAGGAATACGCTTCATCATCGCCGCACTCTCCAACAAACATCAAGGTTATGTGGAGATTTTGCGATGGTATCCATTTGAGCGTCGGATATTGCCGACGTAACGGAGCAAGCCCTCGCATGATTTCCTCCCGCGCATTATCGGCAAGCGGAAGTGCGAAAAAGAGTCTCACAGCAACTCCGCAGTCTTAAGGGGTTGATCAAGTGCCTCTCCTAAAACCCTACGAAGGATCTTTGTTAACTGACGCTCCGTTTGGAGATCGGTATGGACCTTTACCGCTTTCTCGAAGGGAAGCGCCTCCGTAAAACGGAGATACCGCACTCCACCCGGTCCAAGAGGCAGATCGGAGGCTCCCTTACAATGGCCACATAAAAACCCTCTGGCAAGGGTATCAAGAAAAACCCCTTCGCCTTCCGTCGCAACATGTCCGCAGGATGCACACTCTTCCACTTCACTTCTTACACCGAGGAGTCCAAGAAATCTCCAGCCGAACTGAATGAAGACGTGCCATCGATCTTCACTTTGCATGGTATCGAGTCGGGTTAAGGCCTCCAGTAACAGGGGGAACAGCAATGAACTCTCTCCTCCCGCTCCGAAACTTGCCAGAATGAGTTCGGCCCAATAACAGGCAATGTAAAACCGTGAAAGATCGCCGCGAATTGCTTCAAAGATCGAATAGCTCTCGATATCGTTAATTTTTGTCCGACCTCTGACCGGATCCCGATAGCAGTAGAAATGCCCCCAGGTAAAGGGATCGGTACTTCCTCCAAGCTTTCCCTTTCCCTTGTAGGCGCCATAGGCAACTGCATCGACCAAACCACTGTCGGAAGAGAGAAACGTGACTCCTTTATGGATATCTCCAACTCGGAAAGTCCTCAGTACAATGGCGTCGGTCTGAAAGGTTCGACTCATCGACTTATCATACGGGATCGAAAGCTTCATGTACAGACTTTACTTGCTATAGCTCTTTTTTATGATTACATTTTTACTGCCCGGACGCCGACTGCGGTGTCTTAACCGGTAGTACACGAATGTAACGAGCAAGCAAGCTATAAGGGGGACAGCATGTCAGACAAGCAAATTATTCCCGCAGATCAGATACTTCCGAGCAGGCTTCATATCATTCCTCTCCAAGGCAAGCCTATTTTTCCCGGAATTTTTACTCCGCTGATGATTCAGGCGGTCGAAGAGATCCACGTTGTTGAAGAGGCTCTTAGTTCAGACAGTATGATCGGGTTGGTCTTGGTGCGTGATGAATCGGAAGAACGACAATTAATGGGAGACGATCTCTACCGAGTCGGTACCGTCGCAAAAATTGTAAAAAAAATCAATCTTCCCGACGGCGGTATCAATATCTTTATATCGACCTTAAAGCGATTTCGAATCAAGAAATTCCTTAACAACGAGACTCCTTTAAACGGTGCCGTCGATTATCTTGATGATGAAGACGATAGCGGGATTGAAGTAAAGGCCCTAACCCGTTCTCTTATCAGCGAGATGAAGCAGCTTTCGGAAAACAATCCCCTCTTTTCAGAGGAGATGCGCCTGAATATGGTCAATATCGACCATCCCGGAAAGATCGCGGATTTCATCACCAGTATTCTCAATATCGATCGGCAGGAACAGCAGAAGATCCTGGAAACCTTGAATGTACGTGAACGGATGGAACAGGTCCTTATGTTCATCAAGAAGGAACAGGAGTTGCTGCGTATCCAGAAGAGGATACAGAAGCAGATCAATGAAAAAATCGAGAAGAGTCAGCGGGAGTATTTTCTCAAAGAGGAACTGAAGGCTATCAAGCAGGAGCTGGGAATCCCTACCGACTCGAAAAGCAGCGAATATAACCGCTTCAAAGAGACAATAGATGCTCTCGATTTTGAGGGAGAGGTGAAGGAACAGGTAGAACAGGAGCTTGAAAAGTTCAGCATGATGGACCCCAACTCCAGTGAGTTTATTGTGACCAGAAACTACCTTGACACCATCGTTAACCTCCCCTGGAAACATGAGGTCGCTAAGGAGCTTGATCTCGATGAGGCAAAAAAGATCCTGGATCGGGATCATTACGGTCTTGAAGATGTAAAAAACAGGATTCTCGAGTTTCTTGCCGTCAGGAAACTGAAAAAGGACAGCAAGGGATCGATTATCTGCCTTGTCGGTGCCCCTGGTGTGGGCAAAACCTCGGTCGGGAAATCGATTGCCGATGCCCTTGGAAAGAAATTCTTCCGCTTTTCCGTCGGTGGTATGAGGGATGAGGCCGAAATAAAGGGGCATCGGAGGACCTATGTCGGCGCCATGCCTGGTAAAATCATTCAAGGATTGAAGATTGTGAAAACCGACAATCCCGTTTTTATGATCGACGAGATTGATAAGTTGGGAGCCAGTTATCAGGGAGACCCCTCTTCCGCCCTTCTTGAGGTGCTTGATCCGGAACAGAATGTAAATTTCAGGGATCACTATCTGGACCTGCCCTTCGATATCAGTAACATTTTTTTTATCGCAACGGCAAATTCTCTTGATACCATTCCACGGCCGCTTTTGGATCGTATGGAGGTCATCCATCTTTCCGGTTACATCAACGAAGAGAAGATGGCAATAGCAAAGCAGTACCTTATCCCCAAGAGCCTTGATCGTTCCGGCCTGAAAAAAAGCCAGATTCGTTACAGCAAGAGTACCTTGTCGGCGATTGCCGACCACTATGCCAGGGAAGCTGGAGTGCGTAATTTTGAGAAGGCCCTTGACCGCATTCATCGGAAGATCGCTAAGAAGGTTGTCCTGGAAGAGCATGCACTGCCGATTTCGGTAAAACCCGAAGACCTTGAAGAGTATTTGGGCCCTCCGATTTTCCGGGAGGACGAGGTAAAGAAGGTGACCCGGGCCGGCATGGCCATAGGACTTGCCTGGACCAATTTTGGTGGGGATACCCTTATCATCGAGGCTGTCAACAATCCCGGCAAAGAGGGCTTTCGCCTTACCGGGCAAATGGGAAATGTCATGCAGGAATCAGCAAATATTGCCTATACCCATGTTCGGCACGTTGCGGAGAACTATGGTGTCGATGCCTCTTTTTTTGAGAAGAACATCATCCATCTCCATATTCCCGAAGGTGCTACGCCGAAAGATGGGCCTTCTGCTGGCATCACCATGGCGATAACCCTTCTCAGCCTTGCCACCGGTAAGCAGATAAAAAAGAACCTTGCCATGACCGGAGAATTGAGCCTTGTCGGTAAGGTACTTCCCATCGGAGGTTTAAAGGAAAAGACCATTGCCGCCAGACGCAACAAGATTAAGCAGATTATCATTCCCAAGGCAAACGAACGGGATCTGAAAGAGATTCCCGATCATGTGAAAAAGGGAATAAGCTTTCACCCCGTGGAAACGATGGCAGAAGTGATCGAGTTGGCTCTGTGAGAAACAGCAAGAAACCGATAGAGCTTCTTGCCCCAGCAGGCAACATAGAAAAACTCCATTATGCCTATCGCTACGGGGCAGATGCGGTGTATGTCGGTCTGGACAAATTCTCGCTTCGGCAGAAGGCCGATAATTTTTCTGCCGAAGCGTTACAAAAAGCCGGTGAGATCAAAGGAGAGAGAAAACTTTACTGCGCCGTCAATGCCCTTTTTCACCAGAAAGAGATATCACGACTCGAAGAGAGCCTCGATGAGATCGGAAGCTTTCCTTTCGATGCTTTTATTGTCAGCGACCTTGGCGCGGCGCGGCTGCTCAGAAGCCGATTTCCCGAAACCCAGCTTCATCTTTCAACCCAAGCAAGCTGTTTGAATGCGGAGGCCGTAAAGACATACCAGGAGCTCGGTTTTTCCAGGATTATTCTGGGACGGGAGGTACGGCTCGAGGAGATTGCCGATATAAAAGCGGCGGTTCCCGAAATGGAACTGGAGTGCTTTGTCCACGGGGCCATGTGCCTGGCCTACTCCGGCAGGTGCTTTCTTTCTGCCTACCTTGCAGATCGAAGCGGCAACGAGGGCTCCTGTGCCCACTCCTGCAGGTGGAACTGGCGGGTCCTGGAGGAATCGCAACGGCCGGGGGAATATCTTCCAATCGTCGAAGATCCCGATGGAGGGTATACAACCATACTTAGTTCCAAGGACCTTTGTATGATCGATCATGTGGCAGAGCTTCGCGATGCGGGCATCGATAGCCTCAAGATCGAAGGAAGGATGAAGAGCCTTTACTATACTGCGGTGGTGACCAGAGCATATAGAAAGACCATAGACGCTTTGGAAAAGCCTGGTTCCGTAGATGCAGAAAGCCTTGCGGCCTTTCGCGATGAACTCTTTCGGGTGAGTCATAGGGAGTATTCTACCGGCTTTTTCTTTTCAAAGCAGGATATCGAAGCCCCGTGTATGGAAAGTTATCAGCGGGAATATCTCTTTCTGGGTACCGTCGGTGAGGAACTTGAATCCGGACGCTTTCTGTTTCATCCTAAAAACCATATTGAGGCAGGGACGGCAATCGAATTTGTCGGTCCTGAGATTCCTTTTTTAGAAGATGAGGCCTTTCGTCTTTATGATGATGATGGTAACGAGCTTGCTTTCGCAGATCATGGCAAGTCGTATCGGATATGTCCCTCGGTAGAGGTTAAGCCAGGCTATATTGTACGAAGGAAAATATAAGTGCAGTGCCCACCGACGGCGGGCACTGACTCTTGGATTGCGTTTATTCCAAAGCACCGGAAAGCCGGATGCATTAGGACAAAAACTCCGAAGCGAGAAAGGTCAGATCAATCTCCGGGTAAACGGGATAGCGCTCGAGGAGTGTATGCACCCTTTTCTTTGCCTTTTCCACAACCTCTTCTTCGATGCCGTATTTCGCCTTTGAAGGTTTGCCCGCGTTTTTACCACTTTCGATAATCTGTGGTCTGGCTGCAGAAAGCACATCTTTGATAATCGAGGCGATCTCTTGCATCTCGGGTTTCCCCATTCCAAGGGTTGTTACCGCCGGGGTTCCGATTCGAAGGCCGCTGGTATACCAAGGGCCGTTGGGATCGAAGGGAAGTGCATTACGATTCAGGGTGATTCCGCACTCCCTAAGCACACTTTCGGCCTGGCGCCCGTTGATGCCGAAACCGGTCACATCGAGGAGAAGCAGATGGTTGTCGGTCCCTCCGGTAGCGACAACCATTCCCTCCGCAATACAGGCTTCTGCAAGGGCCTTTGAATTCTCCACAATCTGTTTTGCGTAGTTCTGAAATTCAGGCCGATTGGCTTCGGTAAAGGCAACGGCCTTTGCGGCAATGACATGAGGCAGGGGACCACCGATTACAAGGGGACATCCCTTGTCCACGTTTTCCGCGTATTCCGCCTTTGAGAGAATCAAACCACCACGGGGACCCCGTAGGGTTTTATGGGTGGTGCTGGTAACCACATCGGCGAAAGCAACGGGGTTGTAATCTCCTGTCATCACCTTACCGGCAACAAGGCCTGCAAAGTGGGCCATATCAACCATGAGGACCGCCCCTACCTTATCGGCAATCTCACGCATACGGCGAAAATTGATCAGCCTCGGATAGGCGCTGTAGCCGGCCAGCAGAATCAACGGTTTTACCTTTTCCGCCATTTTCTCGATTTCATCGTAGTCGAGTAAGCCGGTTTCCCTATCGACACTGTAGCTGTAGGCATCAAACATCTGTGCGGAGACGTTGAAACGGTAACCGTGGGTAAGATGGCCGCCGGAATAGTAATCGAGACCAAGCAACCTTTGATTGCCAAGTTCGACTCTTATCCTATCCCAATCTTCCCGGGAAAGATGTGCAGGATTGGTCTCTCCCATATCTTCGAGAATCGGTGCCTGAATCTTTGTTGTCAGTATAGCCCAGTAAGCGATTAAGTTGGCGTCTGCGCCACTGTGTGGTTGGACATAGGCATGTTCGGCTCCGAAAAGTTTTTTTGCTTCTTCGACAGTGTAGCTTTCGATGGCATCCACATTGTCGCATCCTGCATAAAAACGATGGTATGCAAAGCCTTCGGCATATTTATCGGTCAAGAGGTTTCCCATTGCCAGCTGGGTGGATAGGCTTGAGTAATTTTCGCTGGCAATCAGCTTAAGATTACTCCGTTGATCGGCCAATTCCTGTACAATTGAGGCGGCGGTCTGGGGGGATACCTCCCCGACCTTTTCCAACGAAGCGACATATGCAAGAAATCCGGCGTCAATGGTTTCCGGATCACGGCCTTTGAGATATGCACTCAGTGCTTTGTTTCCCATCAGAAGCTCCTTGTAAAATTTGGATTTGCGCAATCTTTTGTCAATAAAACAATGTATATGTAAAAAAAAACAGCGAACAATTCGCTTTTCGTAAACAGTATATCGGAAAGAAATTTTCTGTTCAAGTCCCTTAGCCCGTACGATCTGCCAAAAGAAAAAATGATTATTATATGCGATTAAAAAAGCCGTCGGACAGGGACCGACGGCTTTTTTATGCTATCCACGCAGATCGTGAAGATAGCTTCTGATCTTTTTCGTACGATCGGAAAACTCCTGAAGCTTCATCCTTTCTTTTTCGACAACATCGACAGGCGCATTGGCAAGGAATTTTTCATTGGCAAGCTTCTTTTGGGTCGAAGATTCCAGACCTTCGAGCTTTGCAAGCTCTTTTTCAAGTTTACCCAACTCTTTTTCTACATCGATAGCACCGCGAAGATCGACAAACACCTCAAAACCAACCCCCGCAACAGGGATGGCTCCGCCGCTTTTGGGTCGAGCGTCGGAAAATACAAGCGCTCCTGCACCGGTCAGACGGCGAATCAATTCTTCATGCTGGGTAAAGAAATCGGTAGCGAAGAAATCTTTATCCGTGCGAACATGGACATCGACCTTTTTTTCAGGAGAAACGGTAAATTCGCTGCGAACGGTTCTGGTAAAACGAATAAGCTCTTGGAGGGCCGAAAAACAGCGCGCCGTCTTTTCATCCCTGCGCGATTCTCTCCAGACGGGATAGGCGGCGGTAATGACATCACCTTTTGTTCCCGGCAGCTTTTGGTAGATTTCCTCGGTGATAAAACTGAGAAAGGGATGCGCAAGACGCATCGACTCTTCCAGCACCTGCATGAGAAGCGTCACTGCCCGGTTCTTTTCATCATCGTCATCACTGTAAAGGCTGAGTTTACTGGCCTCTATATACCAGTCGCAAAAATCGCTCCAGAAAAATTCATATACAGCATTGGCAGCATCGTTAAACCGGTAACTCTCCATGGCCTTTGCCACGGCGGCTGAGGCCTCATTTAATCGGTGGAAAATCCAACGATCAAGAGGCTTTCGTTCAACACTTTCAGGATCTAAAAGTTCCCGTCCTTCCAGGTTCATCAGGAGAAAACGAGTAGCGTTCCATATTTTGTTTGCGAACTTCGATCCAAATTTAAAATCATCCTTGGCGAGAAGAATATCCTGCCCCTGAGCGGCAAGGAAGGCAAGCGTGAATTTCATGGCGTCGGCACCGAACTCATCGACGATCTCCAAGGGGTCCATGCCGTTACCAAGGCTCTTGGACATCTTTCGTCCCTGCTTATCCCTCACAAGGCCCGTTATGTAGATGTCGCGGAAAGGCACCTCACCGAGAAACTCAAGACTGGACATGATCATCCTTGCGACCCAGAAAAAGATGATGTCGTAGCCCGTTACAAGGCTACTGGTCGGAAAAAATCGTTTCAAATCCTCGCTTTTTTCCGGCCATCCGAGGGTCGAAAAAGGCCAAAGCCAGCTGGAAAACCAGGTATCCAGTACATCCGGATCCTGCCGAAGCGAAGAGGAACCACAGGCGCTACAGGTCGAAGGATCTTCACGGCAGACCATCATCTGGCCGCAGTCGTTACAATACCAAACGGGAATACGGTGCCCCCACCAAAGCTGGCGGCTTATACACCAGTCCCGAATGTTTTTCAGCCAACTTGTATAGGTGTTCTCCCATTTTTTCGGATAAAAGCGAACCTCATCCTTTTCCCACGCTGCCAGTGCCTTATCCGCGAGGCTCTTCATGCGTACGAACCACTGCTCGCTCATATAGGGTTCGATGACGGTATCGCAACGGTAGCAATGGCCGACCTGATGGAGGTGTTCCTTGTCTCCGATATAAACGCCCTCGGCCTTCAGTGCCTCGATAACCGCCTTTCTTGCGGTACTCACGTCCATACCGCGAAAAGGCTCGGGAACGGCGTCCGACAGGAGCCCGTCCGGTGTAAGAATGTTGATTTTTTCAAGGTTGTGGCGTCCTGCAATTTCCCAGTCGTTTGGATCATGGGCCGGTGTGATCTTTACCGCACCACTGCCGAACTCCCGATCGACATAGGCATCGGCAATAACGGGAATCTCACGGTTCGTAAGAGGAAGCTTCACCATTTTACCGACTACACTGCGGTAACGATCGTCTTCGGGATGAACAGCCACAGCGGTATCACCAAACATGGTTTCGGGACGGGTTGTTGCGATCTCCAGTTTACCGCTGCCATCGGCAAGGGGGTAATAGTAGCGGTAGAGCCTTCCCGCAACCTCTTTGTGATCGACCTCATCGTCAGAGAGAGCGGTTCCACAACTGGGGCACCAGTTTACGAGGTAGTTGCCTCGATAGATCAGTCCCCGCTCGTAGAGGCTAACGAACACCTCTCTGACAGCCTTGCTCAGCCCCTCATCCAGGGTAAAGCGTTCTCTGCTCCAATCGCAGGAAGCCCCAATTTTCTTGAGCTGGCGGATAATGACTGCATGGTGTTCCTCTTTTACCTTCCAGGTCTCCTCAAGAAACTTTTCCCGTCCCAGTTCTCTACGGCTGGTTCCCTTTGCACGCAGCCGTTTTTCCACAACATTTTGGGTGGCGATACCTGCATGATCGGTTCCCGGAAGCCAAAGGGTCGGTCTACCGGTCATGCGGTAGTAACGGATCAAAATATCCTGAAGTGAATTATTCAAACCGTGTCCCATATGGAGGACACCGGTAACATTTGGAGGAGGTATGACAATGACAAAGGGTTTTCCTTTTCCATCAGAAGGCTTAAACGCCCCTTCGTCCATCCAGTGTTGATAAATTCGTTCTTCAAACTCCTTTGGGTCATACGCCTTTGCAAGCTCAATAGCTTTCATCATACCTCTCCTTATCGGCGAACAGAATGCCAAAAATAGTAGCAGAATCACCGTCTATGGGCAACACGGTTTGCCACGGAGTCTGAGACTGATATATACTTGTCTTCATGAGTGATCTTCATCGGAAAAGCTTTTCCATATTTTTTTTCATTACGTTATCGGCGTTATCGGTAGTTTCATTGTTTGTCACAGGTGGACTGTGGGCTCAGCAGCAGACAGAAACGCATTCCCTTGTTGAATCCGTCAGGGAAAATCACTTTATCAGTGAAGCAATGGCTCGCGCCATTGCTGCGGTTCCAAGAGGTCGCTTTTTCCCCGAAACCCTTGCCGATTTTATCGATGAAGATCGTCCCCTTCCTGATTCAGATGCAGGGATTACTCCGGCCCCCTCTTTTGTTGCTGTGATTTTGGATCATTTGGAAATAGGCAAGGGAACGAGGCTGCTGATCATCGGAAGAGGAGGAGGATATACGGCCGCCGTTGCAGCGACGCTGGGTGCTGATGTGCTGTTGATCGAAGAAAGCAAAGGTGCGGCACGTTATCGTGCAATTCTGAATGAACTGGAACTTCCCGTTACCGTTATTGAGGGAAGTTGGAACGACGAAGCCGTACAAAACCGTCTTAACCGTGAAAAGGGAAAATTCGATGCCCTCTTTGTTCATGCCGGGGTCGATCAGATACCCGAACAGATGTCGTCTCTTCTTGCTCCAAGGGGGGCGGCAGCCTTTCCTTTTAACGATAATGACGGCATGCAGAATTGCATCATTTACAAAAAAGAGGAGGAGCCAAGCTTCTCTATCGAGCATGTGCCGCAAACCATTTTTGAGATGCTGGAAAATCCATGGTCGCTTTTATAAGCGGGCTTAGCGGTTGAGCACGCTCCCGCGCTTTCTTGCCCTGGCGATTTTTTCCATCTTACGATAGTACTTTGCCTGTTTTTCGATCTCTTCAATGTCGGTAATGTGAATCTTATTATCGATGATTTTCAGCCGCTGGTTGCTGAAAAGTTGTTTTACAACTTGATTCCCTTCTCCCTTACTGAGCCCGACCATGTTGACAAGTTCTTTGGGTCCAAAATCAAAGGTATATGCCTTGTTGCTGATCGGGACCCGAAGTTTTTCCAGCTGGATCGAAAGGGCGTCGTACATCCGCCCCATGGGATCGGAAATCTGGGTATTGGCAAGCTGTTTGTAGATAAACCAAATTCGTTCGGAAAGAAGTTGCGTCAGGCGGGTAATCAGCTGAGGCTGACTGGCAACCATACGTTTGAAGTTGGCCTTGTTAACGGCAAGAAGAACCGCCTCTTCGTGAGCGATGGCTGAAGCACTTCGGGGTTTATTTTCCAAAAGGCTCATCTCCCCGAAGATATCTCCCGGCTTCAAAAGGGCAAGCATTACCTCGTTATTGTTGACAATCTTGGTTATCTTTACGTTTCCCTTCTGAATAATATAGAGCTCTTTCCCTGGCTGCCCTTCAGAAAAAATCATCGTCTCTTTCGGATATGTACGGTTAAACTCGTCGGTGCTTCCGTCGAGGTATACGGCCTTTGCGTAGGGGTGAATTTTCGCCATTCGTTCCTTCGCAACCCGTATGTTTTCTCCGGTCGGACAATACTTTATGTATTGATGATAGGCATAATAGGCCTGATTGTAACTGCTTTGTTTTGCATAATACTCGGCAACCTCAAAAAGGTGTTTTTCGTTAACCAGGCCGCTGTTCCCTTTAAGCGTAAGGCGTGCAAGAGCTTCGTCGAGATAGCGCATCTTTTTGCTGAATTGCTGGATGATTTTCATCGCCACCGGAGTATTACGCTCAATGAGAAGGCCATACTGATCGCGATGTACCTGAATGAGCATAACATCGCTTAAAGCACGTGCCGTCTCTATATGGCTATGGCTGGACATTGTCGAAACAACGCCGAAGAAATCTCCTGGATGAAGAAGATTCCCCCCTTCCTCTTCGACAACTTCGATTTCTTTACTGATCCGAACGGTTCCGGACCTGATGATATAAAAATAGTCGGCCTTTTGTTTGCCTTCGACGATGATATAAGAGTCTTTCTTAAAATTAACCAACGAAAGCTGTAACGGATTATTCATACACTTCCCGGTTTATCTGGTTAGGGTCAAGTATAGGATTGCGAACGTTCATTTGTCAATGATGGGAGCACCTTTCGCTACCACCACCCCACTACTTCCATATCTTTCCACACTGCACGGTAACTTTCAATACTCCGGCTGTACTCTTCATGTATCGATTGGAGAGAATAGTTGCGTTCATAGCGAACGACCCGCGCCTGAGGATCTGCGGGACGTAGTTCGATGATTCCCCTCGAAAGATCGATATGCTGATTATCCAGGTTCCCGAAGTAATAGTCACGAGGATTATCTATCAAGACGACCTCTCCGCTCTGCATACCATCCCCAAGAGCGGGATCGACAGGAACCCAGCCAAACTTCTCAAGGTAGAATTCGGCCCAATAATGGCGACGGCTCTTTTTGTCCCCATAAACAATAAAACCTGCGACAGGTCTTGCTGGGATCCCGGCGGCACGACAAAGGGTCACATAGGCCATGGCGTAGTCATAGGAATCGCCTCTCCCCTGTTCAACTGCATCGCGTACATTTTTGGCGGGGGCACGAGAGTACGTAAGCTTTTCCAGAAGATAGTCATAAAGGGCCCGGGCCGCTGCCCAGGGCGAAGCCGCCCTTCTCGCCTGTCTGGATGCCGCTGCGGTAAAAAACTCATCGTCTGCGGGTATTATGACATTCGAAGCGGTGTACCGGCGAAACAGCGAACTTTCTCTATCGTATGTTGCGACCGATCGCTCGTGTATATCGGTTTCGATGCTGTAGCGGTCGAACCAATAGGTCTGTTCAAGTCGATACGTAGTCCAGGGGTCAAAATCGGAGAGGTGATAGCGCATCACCCCTCGATAGTCCCTCCACAACGGTTCCGGTTCATGGATCCCTTCGATTCCCCGTTGGGCACAGGATTTACTGATGGCGGGCACCCATATCTCCATGGAAGCCTGACCAGATGATCTGACCTGGCTGATTTCAACCCCGTAAGCGACCTGATATCCCTTCATCCTGGGATATCGCTTTGTTCCTACGGGATTAGTTACCTCAAAGTAAATGCTGTTGCTCTCCCCTCGGTCTGTTGTTACCACAACCCCTCCGGGGGATGCCCCATCTGGTACCCTGACCCGGAGTTCCTGATCATTCCAGGAAAGATAATCAAAATCGATGGAAGAGCAGGCAATAGTGGTATCGGTACGTTCCTCTTCCCGCTTCTCATTCTCGGCACCGCTAAAAAACTGAAAAAGGACCTCTCCTTCCTGCCTCTCAAAACCGAAATTCATGCCGCGGATGGTAATTTCTGTTCCCACCGGTCCGGTTTCCGGTGAAATGGAATCGATATAGGGAACTCCAGGTTCTACCGGCCCCTCAAGGACAAGAGGAATATGGCTCTTGTTGGTAAAAAGCAAACCATTACTAGCGCCCTTATCATTCTTTACAAAAACTCGTCCCGAACCTACATCTTCCGGAATAATCAGAATGATCTGATTCTCACTCCAGCTTTTGTAGGCAGAACGAGTGGGACGTATTCCCGCAATGATCACCTCGCTGTCCCGGTCGAAGTTCCCGAAATGGGATCCTGAAATGGTCAGCAGGGCCCCAGGAAGAGCTGCAGCAGGTTCGATGCTCTCTATTGCCGGTTTTACGGAGCTATGTAGATAGACCTGAAGAAAAAGGGCTATCAGAGCCAGCAAAAATACAACGGGAAGCAATGCAGAATGAAAAATCAAGTGGTGTGCGCTTTTTTTGAAGTTCATGGTGTATAAGGTACTACGCTAATCTCCAATTGTATGGTGTATATATTCTGTTTTTGATCCATGGCCCTGCCCAACGGGAAAAAAATAACCGGTTCTCCGGGTCTTACGGGCAGGCTCTTCATTGTGCTGTAATATCTTACCCCGGATGATGCCTCTGACTGGGCCCAAACCTCTCCCTTTGCCACGAGCAAAATGGTCCTGTCCTCGTTCATGTAAGGGATAATATCGGCAAAGATAATAACATTTTCCCCGGTCAGTTTCACCTGTACCGCCCGACCGCTGATGGTAACCTTTTTACTTTCGGTATGCCACACATTCTTGTTGTTTGGTTCGCTCACGCTGGCGGCAATATAAACGGAAAGGGCATTTTCCTGGAGGTAATGAAGCAACTCCCCCGGCCCCTCAGGACCGGGAGCCTGATTTTCCTGTGCAAAACCTGGTACAAGGAACGATAGCATCGACAGAATGACAAGGTTCAGAGTCGTTACCCTGGCAACCATCACCTTGATTCGCCCCCTCTATAATCAGCAGCCCTCAGCAACTGAGGTTCTCCATGAACGGTAAAATTCGATTTCCGAGGAAGTTCTATCCTGACTTCAATAGACCCACCGCTGTTTTCAAGCAAATCGAAGATCTGCTGTACATTTGGGTTTTCAGACATGGAAGACGCAGACGATGATGTCAATGTTTCAAGTCCCTGAGAATAGCCCTTTTCATCGGCAATTGGCATGCCCACTTCTCCGGTCCCGGAGGGCGTAATCCCCCGAATAAAAATAAAGCCCGAAAGAAAAACCAGACAAAGCAGGGCCGCCATAGCCATCGGAGCGGGAATAGAAAAGCGCCTGTTCCAGAATCCCCGCTCGGAACCGGGCAACAGGAGGTGATCCAAACGAGCGGCAACCCTCCTCTCTATCCTATCGATTACCTCGGGGCGAGGCTCGGCGGCAGAAAGATCGGCCGAAAGCTTTTGAAGGCGAGAAACTCGTAAACGGCACTGCTCACACTGTGCTATATGAGCCTCGACCTTCTCTTTCCAATGGGCGTCAAGCTCACCATCAACATAAGAAGATAGAATCTGATCATCAACGCACATCAACATCTTCCCCCTGAATCAGTGTCTCCAGCTGCAAACGGGCACGATGTACCCGAACCTTTACATTTCCTTCACTTATCCGCAGGACCCTTCCGATTTCCTGGTAATTCAGACCCGCATACTCCTTCAAAATCAACACTGACCGGTATTTTTCCGGCAGCTGTTCCAGTGCTTCTTGTACGATTCGTACCGTTTCCTTTTCAATGAGCAGATCCTCGCCTGAAGCCTCTATCCTCTCCGGTTCTTGTTTGATTTTATCCATGGCCCGATACTCGGTAACCTTTCGCTTCCGATAATTGAAGGAAAGATTCTTCACCACCCGGATCAGCCAATATAGAGCCTGATCTTCAGAGGGAAACGAGAAAGGTCTGTTATAAAATCGAATAAATGCTTCCTGACAAATATCCTCCGCCGCATCCATATCGAGCGTGATATGATACGCAACTTTCAGCAGGGTCGAAAAAGACTTCGTATAGAATTTTCTGAACGAATCCCCGCCCTTCTCCGGTACGCTCATAGGTTAAACAACTCTGCCGGCCCTGCCGTTACAGCGTTCGGCTCCATTTTGTGCCATTTGGGGTATCTTTTATGCTGATTCCCCTCGCCGAAAGCTTATCACGGATTTCATCGGCGAGGTGAAAATCTTTCCGGCTGCGCGCTGCGTTTCGCTGCTCGATAAGCTCTTCTATTTCTCGGTCTTCCGAGCTGTCGGTAGCGTGCTGCGGAAGGGCAAGAAGATTCAGGCCGAGGACCCGATCCATGGCCGACACAACGGAGAGCTTCTCTCCCGGTTGAAGTTCGGACTTAAGGAGCTGCCATAATTCGGCAAGGGCCTTAGGCATATTCATATCCTGCCCAACGGCCGCCTCAAAGCGTTCGAGGAACTTCGATCCGGCAGCAGAAGGTGGCAGTGCGATTGCCTCCTTCCAGCAATCGCCAAGCTCCTCTCTTAATACGGCGATTCTTGAAACAAGGCGCTCTCGTGCACTTTTTGCAGCATCGAGGCTCTCAAAGGAGAATTGCAATTGGCTTCGATAATGGCCCCCAAGGCAAAAATAGCGGTAATCAAGGGGATGATAGCCCTTATCGACCAGGGATTGCAGGGTAAGAAAGTTCCCGGCGGACTTTGCCATCTTTCCCTTGTTCATAAGGAGAAATTCACCATGGACCCAGTATTGCACCCATTGCTTGCCTGTTGCGGCCTCTGCCTGGGCAATTTCATTTGTGTGATGAACGGGTATATGGTCGACACCTCCGCAATGGATGTCGAACTGTTCTCCAAGATAACGGATACTCATTGCGCTGCATTCGATGTGCCAGCCTGGATAGCCTTTTCCCCAGGGACTGTCCCACAACATTGCATGGTTTTCAAATTTGGAATTGGTGAACCATAAGACAAAATCATGAGGATTTCGTTTATTGGAATCGACCTCAATCCGTGCGCCGGCCTGTAAGTCCTGCCGGTCGAGAAGTGCCAAACGGCCGTAATCGGGAAATGTGTCGATGCTGAAGTAGACATTGCCTCCGGCCTGATAGGTGTGGCCCCCCTCTTCAAGTCGTTTGATAAGGGCGATCATATCATCAATATGTTCGGTGGCCCGGGGCGCAACCGTCGGCCTGATAATATTGAGCCGATCGGTGTCGCGAAAAAAGGCATCGGTATAATACTTTGCGATTTCCCAGACGCTTTTCCCGCTTTCACGGGAACTCTTTTCCATCTTATCTTCGCCCTCATCGGCGTCGTCGGTAAGATGGCCCACATCGGTGATGTTCATAACATGTTCGACCTTAAAGCCTGCATATTCGAACACACGGCGGAGAACATCCTCAAATACATAGGTGCGTAGATTCCCGATATGCGCAAAGTTATACACCGTGGGGCCACAGGTATACATCTTTACAAGCCCATCTTCGATCGGTTTGAATTCCTGAACCTCTCTTCCCATGGTGTTGTAAAGTAAGATCTTCACCCTTGATTCCCCCTTCCCAGTAGCGTAAAACCCGCATTCCGAGATATGATGTCTACGTGAAAACTAATGTACGGAATATCCTGAAAAAGATCAACAACAGCAGCTTTCACGGCATAGCCTCTCTTGACGAGAAGATGTCGAAACATACTACCTTCAAGGTTGGAGGGGCCGCAGATCTTTATCTCAAACCGACGGATGAGTCATCACTCCTCCAGGTCGCAACGGTATTGCGGGAACAGAACCTTGCAAGCAGCCATGAGCTTCCCCTTTTTTTTCTTGGCGGCGGGGCGAATATTGTAGTATCGGATAAAGGGATCCGGGGGGTCGTTATCGACCTCACCGAACTGAGAGAATATAGGGTTGATGCCGGCAGCATATACACGGGAAGCGGTATGCCGGTGGATCTTTTTGTGGAAAAGGCTGCGGAAGCGGGACTTTCCGGTGCGGAATTCCTTGCCGGTATGCCGGGAAGTGTGGGAGGGGCGGTCTGGATGAATGCGCGATGCTATGGTTCCTCTATTTCCGATATTCTCTGCTCTGTCCGGTACCTCGACCTTTCTTCCACTCCGACGATCTGCGAATATCAGATCGAACAGGAGGATTTCGGCTATAAACGAAGCCCTTTTCAGAAAAAGAGTGATTACATTATTCTTTCTGCACGTTTCAAACTCCACCCGGAGAACGATCTTACGATTTATCGCAGAATGGAGGAATACCGGGCAGATCGCAGGCAAAAGGGGCATTACCGGTTTCCGTCTGCCGGTTCGGTATTTAAAAACGATCATGCCTTTGGGGCGCCTACAGGGCGGCTTTTGGACACATTAGGTCTTCGGGGGAAAAAAGTCGGAGATGCGGCGGTCTCCGATTTTCATGCGAATATTATTGTCAACCTCGGAGCCGCAACCGCTACGGATATCTATACCTTGACCGAAATGTGCCGCGCCACGGCTAAAAGCGAACTTGGTATTGATCTCGAACCGGAAATCCGTTTTGTCGGAGATTGGAGTGACACATGACAGATCCCATTGCATACTACCGGGAATATCGCCCCATGATGGACAACCAGCAGGTAAAGGAGCTCTTTAGCGATTTCTCCTTCGACCAGCTTTTGGATGTTTGGAGATCCCTCTCCGATGATGAGGCAACGGATATTTTTCTCCATCTATCTCCCGAGGTGAAACTCGATCTTATCACGGAACTGGAGATTGAAGATCAGGAAAAAATCATCGGCAAGCTTTCCGCTCAGGGAAAACGTAGTCTTTTCCAAGCAATGGAGCCGGACGACCTTGTCGATATTGTTCAGTCGGTAAGCAAGGAAGTGCGCAGAACCGTTTGGGAGAACCTTGATGACGAGTCCAAGAGGGAGACTCTCTTTCTGCTGCGGTTCGATGAGGACGATGCAGCCGGTTTGATGACACCCAGGTATCTGGCCGTACGATCCGACATCAATGTAGGGCATGCCTTGGCCTTTATTCGGGCAAACAGCGCCAAGGTCGAACTCCTTTCGGATATCTATGTTCTTGATGAACTACAGCGCCTTGATGGTGTTGTATCGGTAAAGGATATTCTTTCGGCCTCAGACGAAACCAAGGTTTCGGAAATCATGAATCAGCGAGTCATCTCGGTCCTCGACTCCACGGACCAGGAGGAGGTCGCCCGTACACTGGAGACCCATGATCTTGTTTCAATCCCCGTTGTCGACCAGGAAAACATCCTTCTCGGTGTCATTACATTCGATGACGTGATGGATGTCATCAGGGAAGAGCAGACCGAGGATGTTTACCGAATGGGAGCCATGTCAGGTGAGGCCGATGCCTACATGAACAGCAGCATATGGCGTCTGGTGAAAAAACGTGTGCCATGGTTGATCATCCTGCTCCTTCTCGGAACCGTAACAACCAACGTTCTTCATCATTATGAATCGATCATCCTTGGTGCAGCCTTTCTCTTTATGTATATGCCGGTCATTACCCAGACAGGAGGTAATTCGGGGAGTCAAAGTTCGACACTGATGATTCGAGGTTTGGCTACCGGCGAAATCGTATTTAGAGATATCGGAAAGATTCTTTTCAGGGAACTTCTTGTCGGCCTCTTTATGGGCGGCATTACCGGCTTGGTTATCCTGCTGCGAAGCTATTTTCTTCCCCCCGGGATCGATATTTATGCAGCCTTCGTCGTCGGCATTTCCCTCGCGTTGGTGGTCTTTATCTCGAATTTGATTGGAACCCTTGCCCCCTTGCTGATCCACCGCATGGGCTTTGACCCGACGGTGATGTCGGCACCCTTAATGGCGACACTCATTGATGTGGCCGGTATCACCATCTATTTCGAAACGGCTAGAAGACTTCTGAGCCTGTAAGAAAAACGTAATCGGAACGTAAATTTTATAGACTGTAGCGCCATTCGAGTCTCCATGACTTTTTCTCGCCGTCGTCGAATCTGAACGAGACCGTGCCTCCCGCAAGCGGTAGCATGATGGTAAAGCGCCAAAGAAGGGCATCGAAACCATCGATGCTCGAATAATGCTGCCGCAATTGTGTGGAAAGTGAGACATCATTCCGGGATACTTCCATTTCAAACATAGCCCGCCCTTCTTCGCTTTTTGCTATGCGTTGCTCTTTTGTTTCCCGTATCCAGGTGGCGGAAAGTTCACTACCATATGAAAACGTAAAGCGGTGCAATGCGATCTCTTCGCCGTCCATGGAAGTTTTAAGTTCGGTATTCTGTTTCCATGCGCCAAAGGAATCGATACTGACGTTTTCGCTAAGGGAGCAGGAAGCTTTGATGGCCTCCCATTGCTTTTTGAGCCCTACCTCACGTTCTATCTTCATGGGAACGACTTCTCCTCCCTGGCAAGGAGAACGGGCCTGTTCACGACGGAATCGACCTTCGAGGCAAAGTATTCGTTCCTTACCAAGCGTTGCATCCATTGCAAAAACCGAAAATGCAGGTAGTAGATCTCCTTTTGCATCGATAAACCGGGAGGATCTGTAGCCGAAGAAAGAGGAACAACTCCATGCCTTTGCCCGTATCCTGCTTCGTCCCCTTCCGTACCAACCTCTTTCGGATGTTGGTGTAGAAGCGTTCCACAGTTCCATTCCCAATTCGATTGAGGTGGATGATGAGCCGGAGCCTTGCCAACAGCTTACCATCTCTGTTCCGGCTATCTGCCAAAAGCTTCCGGGAAACGGTACGGGCTCAACAAACCAAGCGGCTTCTCCCAAAGCAGATTCGGATGCTAAGGAGCGAAGCAGGAAACACTGCGGATGGAATAAGATGTACGCATTACCGGGAGCGTTTACTTTGATTCGTTGCTCCAAACCAAGGGTAATACGCTTTTCATCGTTAAAATAGAGAAGCGAAAGGGCTTGGAACGGGAAAAGGGTCGCCCCATAATGGCCTCCAAGGGAGAGGGAGCTGTCTTGGATCAATGAATATGGTTCGGAAAAGTGATCGGAATCCGCTCCCTGAGCCAAGGGGCTACGAAGCAGCGACAGGGTACCAGCCGGTTTCATTCTGCCGATAAAAAGCAGGGGGCTTACGAACCACCAGTCAAAATTTATGTCACTTTGCATACCCTCTGATTTTGACAATAGAACTCCTCCCCTCATCACGCTTGATGAGAAGGAGTTTCGAACGAGAACCTCCTTATCGTTAAGACGTACCACCTGCGATGTCTCTCCCATCAGCGGCAGCCCCGACATCGCAGCGAAAAGCAAGAGGCTGATACAAGATACTCTCGTTTCCACACATACTATTACAAGAAAACTGACCTGAGTAATTTTGCCAATTATTGCAATTTTCTTTTTTACATGTGAAAATAATAACGACAAATCAATTCTTGTAACAAGCACTGGAGGAAAGTGTGGTTATTCTAACACTCAACTGCGGGAGTTCGTCCGCAAAGTATCAGGTCTATGATTGGGAAAATAAAGAGGTTCTAGGTGTTGGTTTAGTAGAGCGAATCGGACAGGATATGTCGAATCTGGAACATAAAGTCCAGGGGAAAGAGGAGTATACAGCCGAAAAACATTGCTCAAACCATAAGGAAGCCATCGAATGGGTTATCAGCATTATCCTCGATAAGGAAAAGGGATGCGTATCTGATGTCAAGGACATTAAGGCAGTCGGACACAGGGTCCTCCATGGGGGCGAACTAATCAAAAAGTCCGTCATCGTGGATGAGGCAGCCCTTAAGCAGTTTGAGACACTCATTCCTCTGGGCCCCTTGCATAACCCGGCAAATATTCAGGGAATCAGAGCCGCCATGCAGGTTTTGCCTTCTGTTCCCCATTGTGCCGTCATGGATACAGCCTGGCATCAAACCATGCCGTCGAAGGCATTCATGTATGCGCTGCCCTATGAATGGTACAAGAAGTACAATGTGCGACGTTACGGCTTTCACGGAACCTCATATGTCTATACATCGAAACGGGCCGCCATACTTCTCGGCAAAAAGCCGTCGGAAACCAATCTTGTCATCGCCCACATTGGAAATGGTGCCTCCATGTGTGCCGTAAAAGAGGGCTGTTGTTATGACACCAGCATGGGCTTGACCCCTCTTGAGGGCCTGGTTATGGGGACTCGCTGCGGAGACATCGATCCTGCAATTCTGCCGTATATGATGGAGCAGGCACATATCTCTCCCAAAGAGATGGATACCATTATCAACAAAAAAAGCGGCGTTCTCGGTGTAACAGAGAAATTCATCGACCGCCGTGATGTCTATGCCGGCCATCTGAAAGGGGACAAACGCTGTACCTTGGCGCTGGAGATGGAAACCTACCGTATGAAGAAGTATATCGGTTCGTACATAGCCGCCCTTGGTAAGATCGACGCACTGGTTTTCACTGCCGGTGTCGGGGAGATGAACCCTCTTTACAGGGCCATGGCTGTGGAAGGTCTTGAGGGGCTCGGCATCAAGCTTGATCCTGAAAAAAACAAGGC
This sequence comes from Sediminispirochaeta smaragdinae DSM 11293, assembly GCF_000143985.1. GTDB lineage: Bacteria > Spirochaetota > Spirochaetia > DSM-16054 > Sediminispirochaetaceae > Sediminispirochaeta > Sediminispirochaeta smaragdinae. The sequence continues at coordinate 2,328,641 of NC_014364.1, forward strand.
AAGTGTCACTCGAAATGCAGAAACCTGCATAAGCGCTGAGGATTCTTCTGTTAAGATTTTCGTCATTCCTACCGATGAAGAGCTGGTTATGACCGAAGATACCTATGCGCTGATGAACGGCAGCTACGATGTCCATACCAATTATCACTACTCCTTTGAAGAGCCTTCTTATGAAAACAAGGACAGGGCCCGACGCTTCAAACAGGATGTCCTGAAGCATCCGGAACTTGAAGCCATTAAGGCGATTCCGCAAGGCTGAATCATCATCCCCGGCTATGGATGCACGTCTCGGCCGGGGAATTTTTTGTTGCCACGTTATTGGGTAAAAGGTGTTATATGCGAAAACGTATTTTGTTCATTGCTAATATGATTGGCATCATCATGCTCGTGTCGTATATTTTGATCATTCCCCGGGCACTGTCATATATAGTCTCTGCTGTTGCTGGAATTTCGACAGAATACGCAGGTTCTTCTGCTATTGGAATCATTGGTGGTGCGGATGGCCCAACTGCTATTTTTTTGACAAGCCGATCAGGTATAAGCCCAATGGTATGGTTTATTGCTCCACCGGTACTTATCATGCTGCTTTTGATCTGCAACAGTATATACATAGCAAGACGACATCGATGACTCCTTCCTGTTGACACAATGATCGCATTTGAGTATAGTTGCCCCACTTGTTTAGGGGGCGTGGCGAAGTTGGTTATCGCGCCGGCCTGTCAAGCCGGAGATCGCGGGTTCAATCCCCGTCGCTCCCGTAAAGATTGTTTTTCCACGTAGCCGGCTTTTCTTATTCGTGGACATCAGTGCTGCGTGAAAAACAATTACCGGAATACGGGCTGTAGCGCAGGGGCTAGCGCGCTTGGTTCGGGACCAAGAAGTCGGCGGTTCAAATCCGCCCAGCCCGATTGCCTAACTTGTTATCATGTAATGAGTTAGGCGTTTTTATTGGTAGCTAAGAAATGCCTGTTTTTAGCCAAACGTTAATAAAACGTCATTAAACGTTAATACCAGCGTTTTGACGTGAATCACGGGAGGCTTTTCATGGCAACTGATTTCTACCATCTTTTCAAGCGAAAATATCAAAACAAAGCAGGCAGAGAGTACTTCTACTGGTGGTATTGGTGGTACGACCCCGATACCGGCCGACAGCTCCAGAAGCCCGCAGGACGGGCCGAATCCGTCAGGAAACATGCTCAGGAATATATCAACAATCTCCCTATCCCAAGCGGTAAAGCGGATACCGTTCGCGCCGTTGCAGAGGGTATGTTTGAGGCGGGCTCCCCTTACCTACTCCGACGTGAAGCCAAGGGTTCGGGGATGAAAGAAGGTACCCTCAGAGCTTACTCAGGCTTCGTCAGGAACCACATTGTCAAAGACTGGGGAAATACACCACTTAACCAGATAGAAGGCGCTGACATCGAAGATTGGCTCATGGAGAAGCCTTTTTCAAACTCCACACGGAACAGCATCATCGATTGTTGGAACCTCATCTTCCGGGAGGCAAAGAGGTCTAATCAGGTCCGCCGGATTCCCACAATAGAGCGCTTTGCCCGGAATTCAAGGCGGTATGACACCTTCCGGGATGATGAGCTGTTCGCCCTATTCCCTGAGAAGCGCGAAGACCTTATAGCTCTGTACAGTGATCCTGAGAACGACTATTACGAAGAGATTGAGTACTACGGGCTCATGTTTGCCGTGATGCTGCTTACGACGGTTTCCGGGGGCCTGCGATCCGGGGAGATACGGGCGCTCTGTAGGGACCAGGTATTCATCAATCAGTCGGGTATCGTGGTTAGTAAGGCTCTGGACAGCAACAACAAGGTAACGCTTCCGAAGAAAGGGAAAGATGATAATCCGAAATGGCGGGCTGTACTGTTGCCGGAAAGAGCGATCCAGGCCCTCTCATGGTGGCTTGAAGTGGCCCCACCCTCCGGGATGCTGTTCAAGTACGCTGATAAGCCGGTTGACCGCAATCTGCTGCTTGATAGGCTCAAGCTGGGCATGGAGCGTGTAGGGCTCAAGCTGGGCATGGAGCGTGTAGGGCTCAAGCTGGGCATGGAGCGTGTAGGGCTCAAGCTGGGCATGGAGCGTGTAGGGATCAAGCCGGAGGGGCGGAAGCTGAAGGTCCATTCTCTCAGGTACACGTACAACACGAGAATGGAGACTTTACTATCAGAGGAGCGGTTATTGCAGTTCATGGGGCATGAATCGAGGCAGATGACGCTCCACTACTCCCGGCCGTATTGGCAGGAGAGGCTTGTTGCGTATGGAGGTGACAAGGAGAAAGTCGAGCAGTTCTGGAAGTGAGAGATTTTAACGATAGAATCGCTTTAAGCAATTTACTTTAGTCTTTTGAAAGCCGAATCGCTCATTTGCTTTTCCATCTTTCTATTACAATTGGGACATAGATACTGTTTTTTCCCATCTATCTTCCATACATAATACTTTCTTTTAAATGGAGTTGAACAAATAGCACAACGCCTCGGCTTTCGGAAGACAATAGCCAAAATAATTACAATGACAATTATTACATATTCCATATAATAATGTTAATCCGGTTTTTAAGTTCTGTAAATAATTTAGTGTATAAAAATAATTGGTAAGTGTTAAGCAACTCTAATCTATTGAGAAGATATTTACCAAATTTTTATATTTTTAAATATTGCTACTCCTACAGGAGGTGTAATTGAGATATTTGGAGTACAGTATTTATAGACCGTAATAAAAGACGACGACTACTGCACTCAATTAGTTAGTATAAAATATTTCTAAATCGCAAGCCTTTCTTTTTTTAATTCTTTAATATAAATCTTAGGTCCAATTCCGAAAATCTCCAACTCTAAGTAATCATCAAGTATTTTCTTAATCTTAGCAGAAGTAATAAACTTACTATTTTCATCAATATTAATATTCTTAAAATCATTATTCTTTAAGGCTACCATAACGTAATCACCAATCTCTAAATCATTCTTTATATCTCCCTTAGTTACTTCTTTTACAAGTTCTGCATTTAGATATAATTTAGTAACTTCGTCATTATTCGTTAATGCCACAAAAGTATCATTCGTTATATATTTGTCAATTTTTACTTTCAATTTTCTATATCCCATTTCTGGATGCAATAAATAAATTTTCATATACATGCCTTGCTTCTTAAAAAAAACCTTAATACCATTTTTTACAGTAAATGGTGGGAAATTTATTTCTGAATCTTTATCAATCCATCCAGGATTTCTCTCTACTTTGATCCAAAACGTAATAGAAAAATTATATTTATTATTCATTTTTCATCTATTCCTATGTTTATCATTTCGTTCAATTTTTCTTGTGTCAAAATATCACCTGTATATTTCTCAGCAGAGGCTCCTTTGTTTTCTTGTTTTAACAAATTAGCAATAGCTGTCCAACCAATTAAACCTGAAGCAAAGGCATTGACAGCTGTATTGGGATTGATTAATAGCAGCCCTCCAATTGATGAGATCAATACAAATCCAAACCCTTTCCACCAAAATTTTACCTTAGTATCTCCTATGGAATAGAAAATATATTTAAAGAAATATGCAGCAAATGCTCCGAAAATTGAAGCAGCAATTTTAAAAAACACCCAAGCGTTTGGATCTTTACCTTCACATAGCCATTCAAAAACTATTTTCATTTGTTCCATGAATTATTAGCCTTTATTATCACGAAATTATTCTTTTATAAGAATTACTATATCATTTACAAAGATCATGATATTTGCCACTCCTACTACAAAAAATTAAAGCATTGTAGATATTTTTACCTCTGTATCTATGTTTTGTCGTTTTTGGACAATCGCATTCTCTCCATATTGTTTCTTGAAATATTCTTTAAATTCCTCTGTTTTTCTTAGCTCTTTGAATAAGGGCCATTCAATCAGCTCATTTTTACCAATCACTTTTCTCTTATTATTATCCTCTTTTATCATTCGTATGGCTGTTCTAAAATCTCTTTCTATAACAGCCTTTGCTATTAAATACTCTTCTGTACATAATGACCAATCAATTTCTGATAGTATTTTCTTTGATTCTTCATCTCGCTCTTGCCATAAATATGTCTGAGATAGATTTATTTTTAACATTGTGTCTAATGCCAATATTCTAATTTTACCAAAACTATTTAATGCAAAATTTAAAATATTTTCAGCAATGTTATAGTTTTCCTCTTGTATTTGTTCATATGCAATGGTATTTAAATTTTTCTTTATGCTATCGTCTGGATCAAGTATATTCCATACAATATGCCCGAGATATACAACAATTAGAAATATAACATCACATGAATGCTGGAAATATTCAGGTGAAACAGATAATTTAGATCCAACAACTATAGTATCACTATTTCTTCCAACTTTTTCTAAATACGACTCATTAACAGAACCATCACAATGGGTAAATAAATTACGCCTTTCAGTGATCTCAATAAACTCCTCTATTAGTTTTTTATCACTTCTCAGATTTATGTTAAGTTTTTTCTCAAACCACTTAAGATGATCATCATGTGAACATCGAATAACTGAATCAACTTCTTTTTCAATTAAATATGTAATAGCCTTCTCTATAGAATCAAATTTTTTAATATCTGCAAATGTTAACTTCCTATCTGAAGTATTTAATATTTCAGGCTGTTTATTCAGAACATAACGTATCAAGTTACCTATGTAGAAATCAAATTGACTTATAAGAGATATAATATAATTCCGTGGTGCTATATTTAAAGATATTTCTAATTTACTTATTTTTTCTTTTATACGTATAAATCTTGTGAATTGGGATTCTGGAATTCTATATCCTTCACCTTTCTCTTTATCAGATATTTTCTCACATTTAGTTTCTAAGAATCTGTTATATTCAATCAAAAGGTTATTATGTAATTGTTCATACAAAGTAGCAGAAATTGGCAATGTATTCTTGATGGCATCAATCGCACTTACGGTCTTGTTAAGGATATCAATAATTTCCATAAACTACCTTTTCTGTGTAATAAAGATTTGATCTTCCGTTCACCTCAAATATTCAAGATATTGACCTGATGCCAAAGTGTAGGAGAACAACGATTTTACTGCCGTTGTAACGTCTCCGCAGAAAACGTGACAATGGACAAGCCAACTTTAACTAGTTGTTCTATAGAATTATTTTTACATGATATTCTCCAGGAAGCCAAGCAAATCATTACTCCACTTATTGTAAGTTTTTACTCTACTATACAAGGGTGTTGAGAATAAGATATCCGTTGGCCATTTTATTTTAGCTATAGAATAGTAAGGTATAACTTTTTTGTACATATCATTCATTGTCGCTCTATTTAAATGTATTGTACAATTTCTTGTAATCTGCAAATGTTTAATACTATTACTATATGATCCTACAAGGGAACTAATCTTTACTTCATGTAATGCAATTGCAATATTTAAAATTGAATCAAAGGATCCCCAAGTAGGCTCTTGGAACGAAGCACTTATAGCTCCATAAGGATTTTTTCTCTTATTTATTTTATATAAAATATTATAGACTATCTCTTTTTCATTTTTTGTATTTAATATACTATTTCGATGTTGATAGCTATTATTAACATCGAAATAACCTGTGTATTTTGATATCCAATATGATCTCCAATACGAATTCCATGCCTGCCAGAAGTAATTAATTATTCCATCTATTTCAAAGCGATTATTACATGATTCATTCTTGTTTAATAAAAAGGTACACTTTTCAAAAGAATTATATAAGGATAGATAGTTCTTTCTTAAATTCATACTTTCTGTAAAGCTTTAATAAAAAATTTTGTACGATTTATTCTATTGCTTACACTATGAGTTGTCTTTAAGCTTGATTTTACAAATTCTGAATATTCACCATCTTCAACTTTTTCATCTACCTCACTTAGCATATTTATTATTTCACTAATTGATTCATTAGTATTATTACAGAATTTCCCTATAGGTAATAATCCATCGATTATTTCTGAATTAATATTTTTTATGCCCCAATTATTATACAATAATGCTGCAAATAAACTATAAAAATTAAAACCACTTAAAAGTTCTTTTTCTAAAAGATCTTTTAACTCTGTTTTGATGAAATCTAATGTTAGAAATAATTTACTTTTTATCTCATCTCCATATATGAAATCTTTATCATTGATTTTGTAAAGATTATCAAGCTTTGAGACGCTCCTTGTGACAATGCCTTCTATAATCAATTGACATAATTCTGTGAAAAGATCTGCATCTATCATCCTAGAAATATCTCTTTGAGATAATATTTTATAATCTTCAAGTATTGGTGTGTATCGTTCAATAACATCTTTAATAAACCATTTAAAATATCCTTGATAGGTAGCATGTCTTTGTTCCGGTTTATTCAATGGCAAAGTATAAGAATTTATTCTTCTGAAAATTTCAATAACCTCATCTCTTGAAGCACCTACAGCTGTGTCTACTGAAATCTCATAAGATAAGAAATTTGATTTATCATCATCTGACAATTCTGAAAATATTATATTGGGATATTCAGAACTTATTTTTGATAGTTTAAATTTGTTATCTATAAAATCTATAATAGAAGTACATCTTTGTTGTCCATCAATAATTTCCCGTATAGACCTTTTAGTTTTCAAATCTATCTTCTGTAATAAAGTAATTTTAGGAAAAGGAAATCCTTTTATGATAGTATCAATAAAGAAGGATCTTGAATTATTAGGCCATAAACCTCGTTCCCTTTGATACTCTTTGTTAATTATTAATTCCTCGTCTGTATAGTATTTATATAGATCAGCTATATTCATTGTATTTCGTATAATTTTCATTCTCGCTCCTTATAAAGGACTTCATTTACCATGATATTAAAGTATGGTATTAAATCAATTTCTGTATACTGATCACATGAACTGTTTGATGAAGTGTCATAACGTTACCCACACAACACAAAACAGCAACGTAGCGATATGCACCCAATCTGCTCAATGTTATTGTTAAGTTTTTCCCTTTGATAATGTAAATAGAAAACCGCTCAAGGCACCTCCAATATCATTAAGCAGCCTAGCATGATCGCCATTTAATTCGTAACTTCCTGGAGCAGCACCATGGGCGGAACCAAAATGTGTTCTTAGGCTGCCAATAGCACTGAAAATGCCCTTTACATTCCCCAATAGTCTTTTTAGATCATCATTTACTTGCTCATCTGGTGAAAGATTTAATACTTTCATTGTTTCCGCAATTAAACTAGAAATATCTCTCCTAACAGGTTGTGGCTGCTCTAAATCTGATAGTATCTTTTTACAAACTGCTTCAAGATAACTACATGTTCTTGTGATGGAATCGGCGGGATCAGTTTGAATGCAGTTTCGTGCTTTCAACCAACTTCCATACAAATTGTGATCATCAGTCTCTTGAAGTACCTTCGTTGTATGTTTAAATATCAGATTAGATTCACTATTAAGCATCTTATCTATAACGGTATAATTATTAGCTGGCAGCTCCATATCATCCAACTGGGATGCGAGATCTTCCAGCAACGAATTTAATGACTCTTCGCTTGATAATGATTCAAGCCATTCGATAGGCGCGGAAGATAGTTCCTGTATACTATAAGTACGCCAATCAACCGGGATATGTTCGAGTGAATCTTCTATATCCATATAAGTAGATCTATAGGCAATGGCAAGTTTTTCAGAATTACAAAATAAGTACCCGTATACCCAATCGTCTGGACCAATCATCCCCAGATGTTTTTCTTTTGAATGACCAGAGATAGAGACATCCTGCAATGTCTCTTTTATTACAACCCCAAATTCCTGCAGTTTTGGATAGATCTTATCTCTTTTGGATTTTATTGCTAATACTCTTGATCTAATGTCATCTATCGTAGGCATTTTAATAATCCCCCAAGTAAACTTACCAGCGCATAGATTAAGTTTTTTGAGTAGAAAAGGATCCACAGTCTTTTCTGTATATAGACCCAATAAAAAGTTAATAATCTCCTTGTATTTGATAAAAGCATGAACGGGTAGTTTTGGGGCATAAGACCAATCACAATTCATACTTATATCTAAATCTTTATATGAATAATTGTAACCCCACTGTCTTCATAGAGCAACAAAAAAACTCAACTTTCTCTAACAGCTTGCTATCGTGAGAACTTTATAATCTTGCATTCGATAGCCTTTACGCCTCTCGCTTAGCTCTTTGAGCAGAACGATCAGCCAGGCTGGAAGTCAGTGCCCTAACTGTTTCCAGATCCTTCTCATCCAATGCTTCCAAGTCCTCTACGATATCTGCATAGCGTTTCGGTACTTGCCAGTTGTCCGGATTCTTGCCAGTTACCAGATATTCTACGGTAGTATCAAGCACCTCAGCTATTTCTACGGCTTGATCCGCATTAGGCATTGTTTTTCTTGACATCCACTTCCGAAAAGTTCCAAAACTCACGCCGGTTTTATTGGCGACCCATTCTTGAGTTGTCTTTTGCTCTTTAATTAAGGTCTTTAGCCTTTCCCAGAAATCCATACTTCATTATCGGCTATAAATAGAGCAAATTGTCACAAAAAACACTTGACAATGTTCCTTTATTGCTCGATTATGAATGTATGAATAGAGCAAAAATGGAACATAAGAGTCCGCCAGCTGTGAAAGTTAATCTAACTGAGGATGAAATTAAAAGAATTGATAAGGGTCCCTTAAAAGCAACTTCAGGGAGAGGTCGTGCAACTTGGGTTCGTAACCTCATTACCAAGGAACTTGACCGTTACGAATCCATCCAGTCCGGCAACACACAACTCGACTCAAAACCATTTAATCAAAACAAGGAGATGAAATGACGTACATGAACCAGACCGAAGCGGCGAAGTACCTTCACGTATCGCCCAGCTATGTGAGCAACCTGACCAGACAAAAAATGATACCTCACAAGCGGATCGGCGGGAAAGTGATCTACACAAAAGAGCTTCTCGACCGGTGGATACTTGAAGATTCATTACGAAGCGTCGGGATAGACCCGAAGAAAAGCCGCCTGAGCGACACGGTTTTAGGAGAAGAGCCTTCAACTACGGGGGATGAGTAACGGGCCTACCCGGCCGGAACCTCAGATCGGTGATCTTTGACAGATAAGAGAAGGGATTAAGAGATAAGGATTTAGTGCTGTCCTGTATAGGGAAACCATTTGGAATGCTGAGAAAGCAGCCTCTGACCAGGCCATTACCACTTGTGGGGTTCGAATCCCCGAGGGCAGCAAATCATAATCTGCTACCGGTCAGTAGACCGGCAATCTACTCCGTGAAAAGCGGGAAAGGAGGAAAGCGTGACAGACAAAACGAAGCGCATTATAGCCTATGCGCTGACTGCGATAGCCGCCGCAGTTTTGGCGTTTGCCGAGCTGTTTGGCTGGGACCTGCCGGACTGGGGAACAATCATGAACGTAATAGTCATCATTGCATCTCAGGTCTTCGGCATTGAGTGGATTCCACCCAAGCGGGCAAGCAATGGAACCGGCGGAAACGGTTAAAAATTTCAGATGAGATAACGGCTAAAAACAGGCAAACGAGACGCAATCGTTAACTGCGTTGGCGCCCGGGAAAATTAGATAGGGCTGACCGGGGGCAACCAGTGAGACCGCAAGTAGACGGGCATAATTGAGGCGAAAGCCGAGTGAATGATCAGGATGGCAACCTGATTGAAAAGCGTGTTATGTCGATAGCCTAAGCTCCGGGTCGCGCCGGACACTGGTTATTGTTGATCTTACGGTATAGATGTGTTGGCCACCAAGTACCAGCAATGGTGATTTATATCGCACTATCAACTACCGAGCGCCGGGGAATCGTGGCGCTTTAAGTGACCGGATGACCAACCATATACCTTTTCGATATGGCGGTAAACAGCACCTCCCCAAGGCGTAACGGTCGTCCGGTTTCTTAACTCCCTCGTATGGGGGAGAAAAACAATCCGTGATGCCGGAGAAATAATAGCATCTATATTTTCGCGGCTGTATGCCGGGATTCAAACAGGTTGGATCGGTAAACACCAATTTTCCTACCGGTCCAACAACTTTCAACCTTTTTCAAGGAGGACATGGTAATGGAATTGGAAGAAAAAGAAAGCTTGCAAGGTTTCATAGGAGTGAAAAGGATCAAAGCACGACCGATGACCAGGCGTGGATACAACGGCTATCGTGGCTGGCAACTTCCTGCGGATGAAAATGGAGATGATGAAGGGATGCTTGTCGAGTATGTCGATGGCGGTAAATCCAATCATCCCGCACATGAGGGCTATATCAGCTGGTCACCTATCGATGTTTTCAATCGTGCATATCGGCCATGTGATGCCCTTACGTTTGGCTTTGCAATCGAAGCGGCAAAGGCCGGAGAGAAGATTGCCCGAAAAGGCTGGAATGGAAAGGGCATGTTTGTCTTCTACCAGAAGGGCTACCCGGAAGGAATACCGATCAACAAAAATACCGCAGAGGCAACAAGATTGCCGGAAGGAACCGTCTGCAAATTCCGGCCGTATCTCATGATGAAGACAGCACAAAACGACTTCGTGCCATGGGTTGCATCGCAGACCGACATCTTAGCGGAGGACTGGGAGATTATCGAGCAGGGAGAACAGAAATGAGTATTGAAACAAAAGAAAAGGCCGCTCCAGGCAAGGATACGGCCACAGAAAACAACCACACCAATACTACCATGATTGGATTCAGGCAGCAAGAACTTCACGAGATCGAGGAAAGCCTTGAGGAGATGGACCACAAGATACAGGAGCTTTTCCGTTTCGGAACCGCCCATAACCGGGACATCTTCGCCATGAAGCTATCTGGTGAGGTACGGAGAATCAGAGATCAGTTGAACGAAGGGAGGCTGATGTGACGATCGAAAAGACAAGCCAGATCAAGGCAGGTGATAACCTTGTGATGGTGATCTACGGCAAAGGCGGTGTGGGAAAGACAAGCTTCACCGCCTCAGCTCCGAACGTGATCCTTCTCGACTTTGAGAACGGAACCAAATACCTGGGAGCCCGCGGCTTCAATGTAGATGTGATCAGGCTCAAGAGCTGGCCGGCAAACGCTGAGAAACAGAAGCTTGCGGCCTTGGTTGCACCCTACCACACCATCGCTCTTGATCCCCTTGGGGAAGCGATGGAGAAGCTCCTCAATTCACCGGCGTTGAATGGCCGGAAGTTCCGACAGGCAGACGGATCGTTGACCATGGCAGGATGGGGCGAAGCTAAGGCACAGATGCGAAGCTTCATTAAGTGGCTCCGGGATTCCGGAAAGAACGTGATCATCGTCGCTCACGTTTCGGAAGAGAAAGACGGGGAGATGATCACCAACCGCATACAGGTTGCAACAAAGCTCAGGGAAGAGATACCGAACATCGTGGATGTTATCAGCTACATGGGAGTGAAGATGGTCGACGACAAACCTGTTCGCATCCTCTACACACCCCGGCAGGGAGACCAGTTTGACTCAAAGGATCGAACCGGCCGGATTCCCTTGACTGTACAGGTCAGCGAACATGATGGCTTTAACGACCTGCTCAAGGCTATGGAGATCGGGCAGCAGAACATCCCTGAAAACAAGATGCCGGTACCGGAGGCAACACCTACCACATCCCAGGGGCCGCAGGACGAGAAGCATACGGAAACCACACCAAAAGACCCGGACGAGGAAGCGCGAACACAACTCAAGTACCAGCTTGACGGTGCCATTGTCGGGGAGCTGGTTACCAAGGCCGAGCGGGATGAGGTGCTTGCAAACAGCAAGAAGTACAAGGGCCAGGTGCTTGAGGCCTACATCAAGAGGATCAGCGATGAACTCTTCAATCTCCAGCAGAAGGCAGAAAGCGCAAACAGCACCGTTGCACCTGAGCGGAAAAATCAGCAGGCAGAGAAACCGGAAGAGGTTTTGGAAGAACAGCCGCAGGACGACGAAGAGTATGCGGCAGAAGAGGCCGGACAAGCAGAGCTCGAAATCTGGTAGGACAGGAGAAGGACATGAATATTACGGACATAACCGTTGAGGATATCATCGAGGAACAGGAGACGGCAGAAGAAACGGGACTTGAGAAGCTCAAAGGCGATATTGATGAAGTGATCAGTCGGATGGAAGAGCTTTCCATCCAGAGTGACGAACAGCTTGCAGAAGCAGGTCAGTGGCTTGTGAAGAACAAGCAGACACAGAAGATCGTCAAGGACCACTTCGAGCCTGAACGCAAAGAGACCTATGCGGCCTACAAGGCTGTGACCGATCAGATCAAGAAGTACACCGACATCCTGACCAAGGCTGAAAGAACCGTCAAAAAGAAGATGGGAGCATACCAGGCGGAACAGGAACAGCGACGCATCGAGGCAGCAGAGAAACAGCGTAAAGAAGCGGAGAAGGAACGGGAGCAGCCAAAGGAAAAGGGAAATTCTGCACCTTCTATTCCCCTTCCCCCTGAGAAGAAAGAAGAGCCGGTGAAGATTGACGGGGTTTCCTTTTCGGATAACTGGACCTTCATCATTGAAGAGACCGACAAAATCCCGAGGGAATACATGATCCCGGATGAGAAGAAAATCCGCCAGGTGGTGAAGGCGTTAAAGGCTGATACCAATATTCCCGGTATCAAGGTCTACGCGGAAAAGACCGTCAGTGCCAGGACATGAGACCATGACAATTGAGGCACGAATAAACATTGACTTTGCCCCTGAGGAACACACCTACCGCGTTGACGGCAGGAAAGTTTCCAGTGTGACAAGCATCCTCAAAAGTGAAGGGTTCATTGATACCCGGTGGTACAAGCCATCGGGTACTTCTCGCGGGGAAATGGTCCACCAGGGAACGGAGGCAATCGACCGGGGCCACCTTACCATTGCACAGTTCCCACCATCGGAAATTATTCCCTACCTCAAAGCCTGGCAGGCCTTCAAGGCTGATATCGGGGTGAGCGAGTTTGTGATCATCGAGCTTCCGATCGGCAGCAAGGTTATGGAATACGGGGGAATCCCGGACCGGGTTGCAGTGATCAACGGGGAGTATTGGCTTCTTGATATCAAGAGCGGAGCACATGAGCTATGGCACGGTCACCAGCTGGCCGCCTACAAGATAGCCCTTGAAGAGACCTTCGGACTGCCGATTGCAAAGCGTCGGGTGGTGCACCTGAAGAAAACCGGGAAGTACTCAATTTGTGGGGAGGACAAGAAGATCGGTTCCTTTGACCTTCCGGTCTGGGAACAGCAGTGGATTGCGATCGCGACCGCTCGGCTGATCAAACAGCGGTACGCAAAGATAAAACCGGAGACTGTATGAGCCAGAGAGCAATTGTCATTCCAGCGGCCGAACGGATGAAGACCGGAGAGCCGGGAGTCGTTTCCTTCCGCGTCGGTGAGGTATTCCATGAGTACCTTGTACACCTTTTCAGGTACCAGGAGATAGAACGCAAGTCACCATCACCCTATTACTCACTCAAGATCGACACTCCAAAGCGGCCGAGGACAACAGGAGAGAACAGCCAGAACCATCATATCAACGGTCACTGTCAACAGATAGCCGTTGATACCGGCCAGCCATTTGAGGACGTGAAGAAGTACGCGAAACAATTCGCGCTCACCATGGGCTACCCCATCCTTGAGGACGAGAACGGCGAGCCTATACACGACCTATGGGGAAAACCGCAAGGGATCAGTGAGTCTGATTGCAGTACGGAAGATGCCGCGATCCTGATTGAAGCGATCCACCAGTTAGCGGCGGAAATGGGAATCAACCTCATCGAGGACTAAGGAAGCACCATGGGAAAAACAACAAAGCAGAGAGCAAAACCGGTACGAAGACAGAAGACACGACGGCAAAAGGCCGTAGATGCGGCAGACCGGTGGTTCAGTCTCTACATACGACAACGGGATGGGAACCGTTCAGTGACAAGTAACTGTATAAGGAACCTGACCTGTTCACACCTGTTCTCACGAAGATTCTACGCTACCCGCTGGGATGAGATGAATGCCTATTGCCAGACGGCAGGAGAGAACCTTTACCACAACCGGGATGCAGGACCTTTGACCAGTTACTTTCTCGATGTGCATGGAGAGGAAGCCTACCGGAAGCTGTATGAAAAGGCCCGCTCAGGGGCCAAGTTCAGAACAGACGAGATCGAGGATATCGCTGCTTACTACAAGAGCCGGTTTGAACGGCTTACACAGAAGCAGCGCGACTTTTTCAATGTTATTTAGGGAGGGACTATGGCAAACGATATTACCAGTTTCACGGCAGTAGGACGAGTGACCCGTGATGCGGAATTCCGATACACGAACGGTGGAACACAACTGTGCAAGTTCAGCATTGCGTCGAATTACAGCAGGAAGGTACGGGATAACTGGCAGGATGAAGTCAGCTATTTCGATTTCACCCTATTCGGGAAACGGGCAGAAGCACTTGCTCAGTATCTCACCAAAGGTCAGCAGGTGGTGGTTTCAGGACAGCTCAGACAAGACCGGTGGGAGGACAATGGGGAGAAGCGAAGCAGGGTTGCGTTCTTCGCCCAGGATGTACAGCTGATCGGGGGAAAGCCCGCCGGTCAGAGTAACGGGCAGTATGGAGAGGCCCCTTACCAGGGTCCGCCGCAGAACCGGCAGCAAGGCTACCAGCAGGGGCCTCCGCCTAACAGCGGCTACCAGAAGCCGACAAGCGGCTATGACCAGTGGGGACACCCCATAAACCCCGGACCTAATAATCAGGGCCCGGAACAGGAAATGAACTTCGACGACGACATACCGTTTTAAGGACGAATTACCATGGCACGACGCAGAATGATCGACCCGTCAATTTGGAGCAATGAACAAGCGCAGTGTTTATCAACATCGGCGTTCAAGGTGTATGTGTTTCTCATTTCACAGTCCGATGATGAGGGGTACCTGAAGGTATCCCTCGTCATGTGGCCCTCATTGATTAACCCGGTTGACAGGAGCTACACGAAAGAACAGCTGGTAAATGACCTCAATGAGATTCTTGCCGCGGGGCTGGTGGAAGCCTACAAGTCGGGTGATGAGGTCTATGTGAAACATCCTCATTGGACACTGTACCAGACCATACAGAAGCCTTCAGGAAGCAAATACCCGAAAGATGGCGAAAGAATCTACCGCATAGAGGAATATCGTAATGATATCGGTACGGTACCACATGAATATGATACCGATACAATACCGGTAAACGACCACTCTCATTTCGTACCGCCTAAGTTAAGTAAAGAGAAGTTAAGTAAAGATAATACTAAGATACCTTCGGTAGCATCGGCAGAGCCTCAGCCTGAGCAGGGAGAAGCGACTAAACCGGCAGAAGAGCCGGAGCCGGAAAGCTCTCCACTTCCCCCACCCGATTCGCAACCCGATCCAGAACCTGACATCGAACCGGTTCTTGAGCTTGAATGCCAGGCACCGAAGAAGCGCAAAGCCAGCAAGGGGAAAGCACCTACCGCCGGGAAAGAACCGGCAGACCCGCTGTACCACTCGATCAAGGATTCCTTCCTCGCTGTGGCCGGAGACTTCACGAACTGGGGCAAGGAAGGCAAGGCGATCCACGGGATCATCGAGAAATGCTCACGCGCCTCACCGGAAGACCCTGCCGGGTGTGCCGAGCGGATGATCGGGGAGTTATGGCGGCTAAAAAATTCCCGAGATCGGTTCTACCGAGATCAGCCCTTTCTCCCCTCCACCCTCAACGCTTCGGGAATCTGGGACCGGGTGGCGGAGCAGCTGAAGATCACGGCGGACGAGCTGGAAGGTGCGAGGATGTGGGAAGCGCTTGACCCCTACGGGGTGAGAGGTAAGGCAAAGCAGGCGGTGGGAGGCTAACAGGTATGCAGTGGAACAGCAACTGGAACACGAAAACGTTCATGGCGATGTTGCAGCAGTACTACGGCAAGCTTTCGCCGATCCACGCGGGAGCGCTTGTCGACTGGCTCGATAGCAAGCAGTTTTCGGGGGAGTATCTCAAGAGGCTGTACCAGGAGATAACCGAGAGCTACTCAACGAAGTTCGGCCGTCCCTGTGATCTTGCGATCGTGAAGGAAGCTGACGAGCGGCTGTACCCGCATTACTTTCCACCGGCGAACCTGCTTGAGGGGGACGGGAAGATGATTGAGGAGCGGGTGGCCGAGCGGGAAGAGGCGGCACAGTTTATGCATAACCTGATCGAGAACCTTGTGAAGAAAAAGCGGCGGGTGAAGCCAGTGAAGAAGCCGAGGAGAGTGCGGAATGACATTCACAGATAAGTACCTGAAAGAAAGGATTCCGGCGTTAAAGACCGTTTTCAAAGGCGATGATCCTATTGAAAAGGAAATGGTACTTGAGATAACGGACTATGACCGAGGGATCATTGAAATGAAAGCTGGTAATGAGTACTACCGGTTCCGGCATGTTGATCTTGAGCGAGCCGTTACATCGATACAGGTGCGGCAAGAGGTAAATGCATGAGCGAGTATGGTGTAAGAAAAGTTTGTGGGAATTGTAGATCCTTCGAAAAGTGCTTTGCCGAATCAGAGGAGCTTATCGGAATCTTTTCCTCCGGTTGTCTTGCGGCTGATAAGGAGGAGACGCGGCAGATGCCTGCGTGTGGAGACTTTGAGCCGATGATGAAGCCGGTACCGCTGTCCGGGGAATAAAGGTGCTGGTGTTGGGAGGGGCAATGAGCACGATGATATCGGCGGACTGTAAGGATCAGCGGGTGGCTGACTCTATCCGCTGGCTTTTGTATGAGCTTGAGAAGGCAAAAGACGGCGAGGTGGTGGTGTCGTTCTATGTGAAGGGCGGGAAGGTTCGGGGAGTGGAGAAAGTGGTCAGGGATAAGAGTATTAAGCCGACATAGGACATACACGGAACATGTTGTGTGAGAATTGGAAAAAAAACTGGCTGTATATTGTTTTTATAAGTTTACGGTATATACATTATGGTGGTATAACGTGTATAAATTGTTTTTAAAAAACCAAACTAAAAGAAAGGATGGAAGGATGAAGAAAATCTGGATTATTCCGGTGTTGCTCCTGTCGATAGGCCTCGCCGGTTGTAGTATGTTTGGAAACGACGGGGATGACGACGATGATAACAATACCTCCGCTCCCTTTACTATTGTTGGTTCCTGGGTTAGGGAGTCGCCCTCTTATTCCGATACTGATGTCTATCTATTTGCCTCAGATGGTACGATGACTCTCTATAGCGATTATGCAATGACAACCGTAGCTTCAGTATGGACCTGGGCATTATCTGGCGATACATTAGCCTTTGATGGTGACACACCCTTGCAAATGACAAATATCAGTGAAAATGAGTTTATCATGGGTTCTTCTACCTATTATCGTAAGGGGTTCGAGCCTGATGGACATTCTGAATCATTGCCTGTTGGTTTCTGGGTTATGGCGTCTCCCTCTTATTCCGATAGTGAAGTCACTCTATTTGCCTCAGATGGGACTTATACTCTTTATAAAGACTATGCAGTGGCAAATGTAAGTGAAAAAGGGACCTGGTCATTATCAGATGACAGTTTAACCGTCGACGCTTCTTTAACTAACGCAACAGAAACAATAACGGTTGTTAGTGAAAATGAATTTACATGGAATGGATGGACCTTCTATCGCAAAGGCACCGAGCCTGATGGACATAATGATCTAATAGGTACGTGGGTTCCATCTTTTTACTCTATACCTGATACCGAAGTACATCAGTATAAAGCTGATGGAACCTTCACATACTATAGTGATTACGCGATGCAGAAGATCTATCGTGAAGGTACCTGGACGTGGAACTCTGATCATACAGTCCTTACAATAGTCTTCACACGCTACGCCAATGGTTCTCAAGACTCTCAAGTTAAGTTTCTCAGTGGTAATAAAATCCAGTATGGTGCTGAGTACTTATATCGGAAAGGATCTGAACCCTGTGGGAATGTCTTGTCCGGTTCTGCTACAACGCTGGCTGTCGATACAGCGTATACAGGTGAATTTACTGATCTAAGTGCTAAACTTTTTTGTGTAACGGTAGAGGATGGGGCAAGCTATGAGATTTCCTGGGATGATTCTGATGAGGGTAGCGGTTCCTATACTGGAGATATATCAGTCTCCGCATATAAAGCGGATAAGGCAAGCAAGTATTTTGCAGAAGAAGATCGTGGATATTCTGTTCCCCAGAGTCTTTCCGCTAATGGCACTGTCATGTATATCGTTGTGGTTCCTTACCTTGAGTTTTATTTTAGTGACTCCCTTGGTACCTACAGCCTAACCGTAACAAAGGTGACACCATAGTAGGCATATTTCCTAAGGCTCTGTGACAAAGAGTAGATATCGGGCATAGATTTCTCTATGCCCATTTTTTTTGTCTTCGTGAAGGGCGGGAAGGTTCGGGGTGTGGAGAAAGTGGTCAGGGATAAGAGTATTAAGCCAGCGTAGGACATACACGGAATATGTTGTGTGAGAATCCTGAAAAAGAGCTACCTGTATATTGTTTTTATTGGTTTACGATGTATACATAACAAGTATAATGTGTATAGTGTAAACTATAAAACAAACCAAAAGGAAGGATGGAAGAATGAAAAAAATCTGGATTATTCCGGTGTTGCTCCTGTCGATAGGCCTCGCTGGTTGTAGTATGTTTGGAAACGACGGGGATGACGACGACGATGATACCGCTGCTCCCTTTACTATTGTTGGTTCCTGGGTTAAGGAGTCGCCCTCTTACCCTACTACTCATGTCTATGAATTTGCCTCAGACGGATCTTGTAATATTTATGACAACTATGCAATGACAGGCGTACCGTATAAAACAACCTGGTCATTATCTGGTGATACTTGGAGCCTTGATGACGACTACTCAGCTACAATAACAATTATCAGTGAGAATGAGTTTACCGTGAACGACAGCACTACCACCTATTATCGTAAGGGCTACGAGCCTGGTGGGCATGTTGATGAAACATTGCCTATTGGCTCCTGGGTTATCGACCGTTGCTCTTTCCCTAATACTAATGTCTATCTATTTGCCTCAGATGGGACTGTTATTCTTTATGCAGACTATGCAATGACAACCGAAGATGCTGCAAGTACCTGGTCATTATCTGGTGATACTTTGACCCTTGATGGCGACTCAGCTACAATAACAATTATCAGTGGGAATGAGTTTACATGGGATGGATATAGCTACTACCGCAAAGGCTACGAGCCTGATGGGTTTGCATTGGATGGACCTGCTGCCTCTCTGAGTTTAGGAACCGCCTATGACGGGAACTTTACCGATGGAGCTGATTTCGATGTGTTTACTGTGGCGGTAGAAGATGGGGCAAACTATGATATTACCTGGGATGACTCTTTTGACGGTAGTCACCACTATAGTGGAGACATAAAGGTTATTGCATATGCGGCAGATAGAGCAACCGCTTATTTTTTTGACAAAGATAATGGATATACTCACCCTGAGACTATAACCGCTAGTGGAACAATCATCTATATCATTGCCCGTCCGTATGATTCAGACTCGGTAGGGACCTACAGCCTGACGGTGACAAAGCAGTAGCATATTGTTGTTATCACCATGAACTAAAACACATGACGGGCATAGATTCCTCTATGCCCGTTTTTTTATGGTTTCCCCCTTGATGCAAAAATTCTTCCGTGATAGAATTTTTCTTGTTAGATAACCCAAGGTAAGCATACTTACCCTGGCCGTTCCGGACGGATTCCGGTCGCTCTAATGGTGCAAGAAGCAATCAGGCGGCGAAGTACCTTACGTTAAACACTGTAACAGGTGTCTTTCGTGAGCTACTTCGCCGCCTTTTTTTGTGCCCTTTGGCTTTGACAGAGGAGAGGACGAGAGACTATGGGAAGGCAGGATAGACGAAAGAGTTCGACACAGCGCGGGTATGGAGCAGCCTGGCGGAAGATACGCATCGAGGTCCTCCAGGCCTGGGGCATCCCGAGGCTCCATGCAGATCACAGCAGAAAAACTGCGAAGTTTGACAACGGCTTTGGTAACCAGAAGAGGAAGGAACCTCGTCCCGTTTCCCCTATCATCAATCAGGGCACAGCCCGCCTTACGGAGGGGGGATGTAAATCTCTGGGGGAAAAATGCCCAAACCACGCGCCTATACAAACAAACACTCTGTCAGCAAAGGCAAAGGGGGTATAGGCCATGAGTCGCGGCGGACACAACAAAAAGCCGACTATTTTAAAGCTTACCCATGGCACCTTCAGAGAGGACCGGGCCAATGAGAAGGAGCCGGAAGTCAAGGCACTTGATGAGGCGCCCAAGGCACCGAGCCACCTCAACACTTTTGCAAAGAACAAGTGGAAGGAACTTGCCCCGGTGCTTGCACAGACCCGTGTACTCTCTGCGACTGATCTCACCATGCTGGAAGCCTTGTGCGAGGCATACGGACAGTACCGGGAAGCGCAGTATGCGGTCTACCACTACACAGATGATGACGGGAAGAAGAGGAAACGAAACCTTGCCCAGTACATGAGTGGGAAAAACTCTCAAACCATGCCTGAGTACACGGCCATGCGGCAGGCGTTGTCCATGGTCAAAACCATATCCGCAGAGTTCGGGCTCTCGCCTGCAACCCGCTCCCGCGTGAGTGCAATCGACACACCTGAAGCAAAGGACCCTATGGAAGCGCTTTTAGAAGGGGCCGGATGATGTGGAAGCGACTCGTACTTGTGGGGCTTTTGATGAGTAGCCTGTTTACCTACCGCCAGTATGCCCAGGATGTTGCAAGCGGGAAGGTTGTCACCTGCAGGTGGGTGAAGCTTGCTGTAGCCAGGTGGGAAAATGACCTCTTACGGCAGAATACTCCGGATTTCCCCTACTACTTTGATGAGAAATGCGCCAACAGGTATATCAGCTTTGCTCAGCAGCTTGAGCACACGCAAGGCTTCAGCGGGAAGATCGTGCTTGAACCCTGGCAGCAGTTTGCCTGGGCGAATATCTTCGGGTGGAAAAGTACGGCCACGGGCCTGAGGCGGTTTCGAAAGGCATACCGGGAGGTTGCAAGGAAGAACGGGAAGACGGTCGAAGGGGCAGCAATGATGAACGCCTGCTTTCACCTCGATAAAGAGATCGGGGCCGAAGAGTTCTTTCTGGCGGTGGACCGGAACCAGGCGAAGAAAGGCTATGACGAGGCGGTACGCCAGAACCTTCGTAACCCTACATTATCGCGGCTTACCAAGGAGTACCGATCCTCAAAACGCCTTGTAAAGGTCAATGACCCTGCGGCCTTCATGACCCCGGTCTCAAGAGATCACAAGAGTCAGGACTCCTGGAACCCGCATGCGATCTTAGTGGATGAGTACCATGCCCACGCGACCAATGAGCTGATCAACGTGTATGAGTCGGGCATGGGAGCACGGAAGCAGCCCTTAACGATCATCATCACCACGGCCGGGACGAACATCAACGGGCCTGCCTATCAGGAAGAGCGCACGCTCGTTACCAAGATCCTTGAGGGAAGCATCGAGCCGGTTCCGGAACACATCTGGGGGATCATCTACACCCTTGATGAGGGGGACAGGTGGGAAGATCCTGCGGTGTGGATCAAAAGCAACCCTAATATGGGAGTGAGCTTTTACCGCGACTATCTTGAAAAGCGTATTGCAGAGGCCAAGGGCTCGCCCCGGAAAGCCAGCGATGTTTTGACGAAGAACTTCAACATATGGCTTTCCTCTCCCACCCGGTGGATGGATCACTCGGTGTGGATGCGGGGAAGCGCTCTGGTCATTGAAGAAGAGCTTGTCGGACGAGGGGCCCGTGGCGGGCTTGATCTATCGATGACAACCGATATCACGGCCCTGTGCTGGGCATTCGGTGAGAAGGACGGGCTGAGGAGGGACTATCAAGAGCTCTTGATCAGATACGAAGGCTTAGAGAGGCAGAACCGGCAGCAGCAAACGGCCCTTAAAGCCGGGGGCTCTGTCCTGGCCGCCTCTATCATTGTGAATGTGCTGCAAGCTGTGTTTTGATCGGTTTAGGAATGTAAAAAAGTTGTACCCTTCTTCCTATCCGGATTATAATACTTATAGGGTAGCTTTTTACGGAGGATGCGTTGGACCAGAACAGCATTATCAAACAGCTTGAACGAAACGGCAGAGTCTATCAGGAACTTTTAGTTGGCTTCACTCAGCAGCAAGCAATCTGGAAACCCTCACCGGAACGTTGGTCTATTTTAGAAACAGTTTGCCATCTCATTGATATTGAGATAGAAGATTTTCGTTATGATTTAGAAATTACGCTTTTTCATCCGGAGCAATCATGGCCTTCATTTAGCATTGAAGATTGGGTAGTAGATCGAAAATACAATGAGAGAAATCTAAGGATCTCAGTAGAAAAGCTCCATGAAGAGAGAAACAAATCGGTTGACTGGCTCTCCGGCTTGGGAGGATTTGATTTACGGGCAACACATTCTGGAAAGGGGTTTCGCCGAGAGCCAATGAGAGCCGGAGATATTCTCGTTTCATGGCTTGCCCACGATCATTCTCATATTCGCCAGATCGCCCGTTTGAGTTGGGAACTTCTTAAGAAAGAAGCCGTACCATATTCATCAGAGTATTCCGGCTACGACTATGATGGCGAGTAATTATCAGGCTACTGGTTTCTGTTGAAGAGAAATCTCACTGCTTGAAGGATCAGATGATAAGTATAGGAAGCACTTCGGTGCTTTCTATGAGGCGGCTTGAGTAGTTTTTGCCAACATTGTCTTAATCATTCTCGGAAAGAAAACGAGGTAGTAAATATAAGCTTTGTCTGTCGAGTACCCAAGACTGCTTAACAGCGAATATGCGTTTTCGCCTGCGGCTTCATCTAAATAGCCTTTGGCCGCAAGCTCCCGATGACAGGTCGGTGTATTTACGGAACGTTTGATGGAATATCAAATTTGAAGGCAACGTTTTTAGGCTGTTGTAGCTAAAAAGAAAGCAAATTATTTTTGTTGAGGTCTTGCTTAAAGTTATCATAAATGATAACTTTAAGTCTATGAAATGGGAAATTGTATTTTTTAGTGAAAAGGTCTCAAAAGAGACAATGAAATTTCCCAAAGGAATATTGGCAGACTTCTTACATATAGCTGAAATGATTGAAAGCTTTGGTTCGTCTCTTGGGATGCCATATACAAGAGCCATGGGAGGGGGGCTATTTGAAATCCGAACCAAAGGGAAAGAAGGCATCGGACGGTCCTTATTTTGTACTGTTAAGGATCAAAAAGTGATAATTTTGCATTCGTTTGTAAAGAAAACGAATAAAACGCCAAAGCAAGATTTAGAAATTGCTCGGAAACGACTGAAGGAGGTTCAATGATGGAAACAGTTTCTTTTAATGATTTCAAGAAAGAGGCGTTAAATGATCCTGAAGTTCGAAAAGAATATGAGACACTCAAGCCAGACTATGAACTCCGGAAGAGATTAATTGAATTACGACTTCAGGCAGGCTTAACCCAGGAAGAATTAGCGAAGAGATTACATACTCAGAAAAGCAATATTTCCAGGATAGAGAATGTGAATACAAAGAACTCGCCGCGTCTTTCTACGATAGAAGATTATGCGCGTGCAGTTGGATATAATATAAAAATAGATTTTATCCCGACGTCATAATGCCGAGGAGTTTATGTATTTGGGTGTTAAAGACGTAAAACCTCTTCAAGATTACAAATTGTTACTCACTTTCGAGAATGATGAAGTACGTTATTTTGATATGTATCCCTATCTTGATTTAGGAATCTTTTCGGAGTTGCGGGATATCGCAAAATTCAATGCGCTATCGGTTAAATTTGATACTATCGAATGGCCAAACGGGGCAGACTTAGATCCTGAAGTTCTTTATAGCGAAAGTTCTGTTGAGGCACTCCCCTTTACCTACGACCAACTTTAGCTATTTGTAAAGCTTTGTTGAAATTCAAAATGGCTTAATTTATACTTATATCATAATTATAATATAATTATGATACCCTTTAAATGGGATAAGGCAAAAAATGCGATCAATATTCAAAAGCATGGCGTTTCATTTGAAGAAGCACAATCCGTGTTTTATGATGAATCGCACTCTGATTTAGAAGATAGATTCATCATGCTGGGATTTAGTAGCCACTTACGCTTATTAGTTGTTTGCCACTGTATACGAAAGAAAAAATCCGTAATCCGAATTATCTCAGCTCGTAAAGCTACTACTAACGAATCAAAATACTATGGAGGGTGATATTATGAGAGACGAATATGATTTTTCTAAAATGAAATCTCGTAAGAATCCATATGCGAAAAAGCTCAAGAAGCAAATTACTATAAGGCTTGCAGTAGAGACTATAGATTATTTTAAGGGCTTAGCGGAAGAATCGGGCTTACCATATCAAACCCTTATAGATTTATATTTAGATGATTGCGCTAGAAATAACAAGAAAATGGAACTTAAATGGGACTAAGAGGCATTTTTGATTTTCGAGAATAGAGGAAAGCGGCGGTATGAAGAACGAGGTTACATACGAAAAGGCTCCGGAAGACATACGACAAGGATTGTTAGCGGCTAAAGAGGTGGAAGATGTACTCCCCCCTCCAGAGTTGTTAATACCAAGAGAAGAGACAAAAAAAATTACGATCACACTTTCTAAAAAGAGCATTGACTTCTTCAAGCAAATCTCGGAGGAAACAAATACTCCATATCAACAAATGATTCGTAAGGTTTTAGATACCTATACAGATCATTATGCAAAATGAGAAAAATGGACGCGCTGATATGCGGTTCCATCATCATTATAGTGTAATGTAAACCATGTTAGAGACGACTTTTAGCAAATTCATGAAAGATGAAGAGCAAATGAAGAAGTTCAATGAAGAATATAATCAATTTCTGTTGTCAGAATTTCTATTAGAAGCGATGGAGAAAGAACATTATTCAGTAAGGAAACTCTCTGAAAAATCTTGATATCAACCAGTATCATTTATTAAAATTCTCCTTCGGCCAACTTCGCATATTCGCTTGACAATATGTGAAAATTACTCTGGACTTCTCCTGATAATAGATATATATTCATAACGTACGTCAATACGTACGGAGGTATGCTATGAGTAGTATTAATGTTACAAATGCAAGAAAAGACCTGTATAATTTAGTACAAAGAGTTAATTCGACTCATGAACCTGTAGAAATAACTGGAAAAGAATCAAATGCTATTTTGATAGGAGAAGAAGATTGGCGGAGTATTCAAGAAACACTTTTTCTATCATCAATTCCTGGTATGCGAGAATCCATAATTGAAGGTATGAATACGTCTGTCGATGATTTATCAGATGAATTGGATTGGTAATGTATACATTACTATTTACAAAACAGGCTCAAAAAGATGCAAAGAAATTAAAATCATCAAATTTAAAGGCGAAAGCAGAACAAGTATTAGAGATCCTTAAAGCTGACCCATTTTGTGATTACCCACCTTATGAGAAATTGCTTGGTGATTTAACAGGTTCATTTTCGCGTAGAATCAATATCCAATATCGAATAGTTTATCAGGTCTTAGAAGATGAAAAAATTGTGAAAGTGTTAAGAATGTGGACTCATTATGAATGACCAGAGTAGTATATACTACCGATAGTAAGAGTATAAAGTTCTGTTATCTTTGAGGAAGAAACAAGAATAGAAACCGGAATAAAGATGTCAAAAAGGTGCCGGGACAGGGCTCAAAAATCATGATATTATGTTTAAAAATAACCGAATAGATGGTGTTACTGTACTTCGGGACCGGTGGGTGTCAATAATCTTGCGCAAATTGCTTGTCCATCAATCTGAAGAATTTACTTATGAGACCTGATCCTCCCGATCGTAATCAATCAGCGGGTCCATATTCAGATACTTCCGTTCACTCCATGTAGAACCTGAGATATGACGTAGCCGGGCCGAGACCAGCATCAGGGCAGATTCTATGCTGAGCCCGTTTGTCAAACAGTTTTGCAAACTATTTAAGGTGGAACCTACCGGTATAATCTGACTATGCAGCAGCTTTAAGCTCCTTTTCCTGGAATGATATATACATCTCTTCCGGAGTCCTATAATCCAGGCCCTGATGAAATCTTCGGCTGTTGTAGAACCTGAAGTACCGGGTAAGTCCGGTTTTCAGTTCTCGCACTGGTTCATAGGACTTCAAGTAAATATCTTCATACTTGAGAGTTCGCCAGAACCGTTCAACATAGATATTATCCCGCCAACGGCCCTGACCATCCATACTGATTTCTACACCTTCATCTTTCAGGATTTGAAGAAAGCCATAGGAGGTAAACTGACTTCCCTGGTCTGTATTGAAGATCGCAGGCGTGCCATAGTTTCTCAGGGCGTCCTTTAACGCTTCACAGCAGAACTCTGCATCCATAGTGAGTGAAATCCTCCAGCTTAAAACTTTACGGCTATAGAGATCCATAATGGCAACCAGATAAACATATCCTGTTTCAAGCTTCAGATAGGTAATATCGGTCGCCCAGACCTGATTGGGATATCTGATCCTCTTTCCTTTCAGCAGATATGGATAAACCGGATGCTCCTTCTTCGGGATGGATGTCAATTTCTTCGGTGACAGCGCTTTAAGGCCCAATTCTTTCATGAAACGGCGGACCCGTTTTACCGTAGAGACAATAGATTCATTGCCCAGTTCAAGCATCTGTTTACGGTAACCATAAACGGATACTTTATAAACAACTCTTTCAGCTTGATCATTTCTTCTATATCAGCCCGTTGTGGGGCACGTTTTTTGTAGTAGTGGTGAGAACGACTTACACCAACCAGTTCGCTTTGCCGAGCAATAGAGAGATGACGGTCAGAAGGATCAATCATTCGTAATCCTTTCCGTACAGTTGCTTGTACTTTTTTTTTAACCATTCATTCTCGTATTTTGCTTGGCCAAGTTGTTTATAGAGTTCCTGTTCACGCTTTTTCACCTGGTCAAGTTCCTGGTTCTTTTTGTTCTTACGCTCAAAAAGGGAACTCGCATTCTGTAGAAGTTGTTTCTTCCAGGCACTGATCTGGTTGGGATGGTCTTCATACTCCTCTGCCAGCTCCTGCAGTGTTTTTTCTTCCTTCAGCGCTTCAAGAGCTACCTTGGCCTTGAACTCTTCATCAAACTTTCGTCTCACGTTCTTCTCCTTGTATATGGTATCATACATCGGAGATTCCACCTTACTCCTTGTTAAAAACTGTTCGGAAATCTGGGCTCAGCATAGTTTTCTACCATGATGTCCCGTTTGTTGTATGTGCCGTCGAAGACATTCATCAAAGAGGCACCCCGAACGGCATAGCGTTTTATCATGCAAAACCTCCTTTATTAGCATTGCACTTGGTGCCTGTTTCTAGAAACAGTGTTTGTGACGATTGAGAAAATTGCGCAAAGAAATGTAATTACGTAGCCATTGTACCAACGGTGTTGATGGAAGTAAAATAAGAAAATGTTGGATGGGTACAAGTACCGGCAAACGTAAGATTCTCATAACAAAATCGGCTGAGCTGACCATTCATGGCTGTTCTTCCGTATGAACGGTTTACATGAGTGTCGCAAGTATGGAATCTCAACAAAAAACGGTTACAAATGGAAGACTCGATTCATCCAAGAGGGCTTTACAATAATTCTACAACTTCGTGTTGACAAAGCATGAGTAATAATGGATATTTTTCCTCGAATATTTGATTTTATTATACTACATGAAAGGTATCAACTATGAAG
The DNA here is from genome assembly GCF_000143985.1 of Sediminispirochaeta smaragdinae DSM 11293. GTDB lineage: Bacteria > Spirochaetota > Spirochaetia > DSM-16054 > Sediminispirochaetaceae > Sediminispirochaeta > Sediminispirochaeta smaragdinae. The sequence continues at coordinate 2,356,345 of NC_014364.1, forward strand.
AGAATGTTCTCCTTAAGTTATATGTTGCTTGTTTTCGTTTCTTTTTCTTTTGGTGAAACCAATGCACCCAAAACAATAAATAATCTCAGGCAGGATATTGAGCAATTTCTCGTTGAAAAGAAAGCACTTGTGGGAGTTTCTGTTCTTGGCATTGAAGATAATGAATCATTAAGCATCAACAATGATAAACACTTTTCTATGCAAAGTGTTTATAAATTCCACATTGCATTATCAGCTTTACATGAAGTTGATACTGGTAACCTTTCTTTGGAAGACAGTATAATGCTAAAAGAGAGTGATTTATTACCGAATACGTGGAGCCCTTTGCGTGAAACATACCTTGCAGGAAAAAAAGAAATTACCTTAGCTGAATTAATTAATTACACTGTTGCATTAAGCGACAATAATGGTTCTGATATTTTATTACGCTTAATAGGTGGTACTGAAAAAGTAAACGAGTATATTCATGGTCTTGGCATCATTGATGTTCAGATTACAACCGATGAAGAGAATATGCACAAAGAATCTGATCTTCAATTTGAGAATTGGACAACGCCAGAAGCCGCCACAGAATTACTTACATTATTTTATGATGGAAAGGTCTTGTCAAAACAATCAACTGATTTTTTATGGAAAGTTATGGCAGGAACGGAAACAGGTGGAGGTAGGATTAAGGGCAAATTGCCATCTGGAACTTTAGTAGCGCATAAGACTGGAACTTCTGCACCGCCAGATGAATCCGGGGTAACTGTAGCAATTAATGATATAGGAATTGTAACATTGCCTAACAATAACCATTTTGTGATGAGTGTCTTTGTAGCTAACTCGAAAGAGAGTTATGAAACGAATGAAAAGATTATAGCTGATATCACAAAGCTTGTATGGAATTATTTTACCCACAAAGCAAATTGAGCCTGTAAATAAATCTGTGTAAAGCTTCAAATCTTTGATATAACAAGAGAGGAGCTTCTATTTTGCACAGTAAAGAATTTGATGAATTGGCGGACAAACTGGCCAGGAGCCTGAAGAGTCCGAAAGATGTATCAGCAATGACCAAGATGCTTGCCAAGGTGGCTATGGAACGAGCCCTGGAAATTGAGATGGAGGAGCATCTTGGTGAGAAAACGAATGGACAACGACCGTCCGATAACACTCGGAATGGCTACACGCAGAAAACACTGAAAACTGATACCTCAGAAATAGAGTTGGATATTCCCCGCGACAGGGATGCGACATTTGAACCTCAGCTGGTAAAGAAAAACCAGCGCCGGAGTGAAGATTTAGACAGTAAGATTTTAACACTCTATGCAAAGGGAATGACGACTCGGGATATCGCGGCAACATTCAAGGAAATGTATGATGTCGATGTATCTCATGCTTTGATTTCCAAGATAACAGAAGGCGTCATGGAGGAAGTCGTCGCCTGGCAGAATCGCCCATTAGATTCTGTTTATCCTGTCTTATATCTGGATTGTATAGTCGTTAAAGTCCGTGAAAACAAGAGAGTTATTAACAAAAGTATCTTTCTTGCCCTCGCAATTAACTCTGAGGGTATAAAAGAGCTTCTTGGCATATGGATTGCGGACAATGAAGGTGCCAAGTTCTGGATGAATGTCCTTACAGAACTTCAGAACCGTGGAGTAAAGGATATTTTTATAGCCTGTGTGGATGGTTTAACCGGATTCCCGGATGCAATCAATACAGTTTTTCCACAAACCAAAATACAGCTTTGCATTGTCCATCAAGTTCGAAATTCAGTGAAATATGTTTCATACAAAGATCGGAAAGCTGTAGCTGCTGATTTGAAGAAAATTTACAGTTCCGTTTCTGAACAGGAAGCAAAACTTGAACTGAATCGTTTCTCAGAAAAATGGGATTCTCAATACCCATCAATCAGTAAAGGATGGTATAGAAATTGGGAAAATCTTATCACATTATTCGATTACCCCGATGAAATACGAAAAATTATTTATACAACAAATGCAATTGAATCCCTGAATAGTGTCATTCGAAAAACGATAAAAAATCGAAAGATATTCCCAAATGAAGGTTCAGCGGTTAAGATAGTCTATCTGGCTATTGAGCAGGCTTCCAGGAAATGGAGTATGCCCCTTCGGAATTGGAAGCCTGCAATGAATAGATTCGCCATCGAATATGAAGGGCGATTTTAAATTTGGAAAAGAGCTTTACACAGAAAAATTTACAGGCTCAGCAAATTAGGTATAGCGGAATATCATAAAATAGTCAGAATATAGAATCAAATCTACTCAAAAAATTTGCCCTTATAAAAATTCTCATTTCCGAGTTTCTTTGCACTCATCCTAAACATAACGCAACCGTCCGGGCATACAATTTCCTTGCTATATTTACTATTCCCACCGATGTTCTCTAAATCTCCACCACTTCTAACCGCCTCCATAATTGGAAACATCATCATCATTACTTTGGAGCAAATACCCTGCCCCTCCTTATTTACAGGACAGCCATAAGTACATGTATACGTATCTCCGATTTCCTCACCGTTTCGGCAATACCTCTCTGTGTGGTCACTTCGAAGAAAGCCTGTTACCTCGATTTCCCATTCATACTCCTCATCATACCATTTCTTCATAATCAAGCTCCGAATTTTCAATTCTCAGACTGACAAACTATATCAGTTTTATGTACTTTGAGAAAGAACTTCAAACAGAGTCTCATTCTGCTCAAGATGATAAAATATTTTGTACTTTCCTTCCCTCCTTCAAGGTCTCAAGTTTAAATTCATCGGGCTTCTCGTATAGGCAACACTATTTTATTTGGTATGACAGGCAGGAGAGCAGTAGAAACAACCATCAACATTGGTATATATAGTCCGTGCCTTATTTAGCGCATCATGACAGTTCGAATATTCTCCAATATACGTCCGATTTTCCGGTAAATACATACAGTTCTGTGTATGAACTTCATGTTCGCCTGTGGGTTGAGCATTGTCATTTACATAATACTTTGACATAACTTACTCCTTATCTAATGTAGTTTAATGCCGACACGTTGAATAAAATCCACTCAAGCTTTGATGTACATATTCCAATGAGATTTTACTCTTATAAGTCTCAGGTCACAATCTTTTTTTATTATTTCTCGCTATTAGTGGCATTTTGATATTTTAAAGAGAAACATTTATTGATTTAGAATGGAGTGGTGTACGATGAATTCGTAGGTGCTTGCAGGAACTAAAGGAAGAATAGCCTGCATGTTTCCGGCATGTATGTATTCCCTGACTAATGAGGCACTTATAGGTTTCCCGTTGCAATTCTTCCGTTCGATCTCTATTACTTCTACTCCGGCCTTTTTCAAAGTTCGTTGTAATGCTGCATTGTAGGCATTTGTTACATGCGAGTAGGGTTCTGTTCCGAGATATCGTTTTGAAATTCCAAGTTCTGGTACAAAAAAACGCATGAAGAGTGCAATGTCAAGGTTGCAATTAATCTGTTCGGCTCTGTCTATATCGTCGAGAAAATAACTGGGGAAGGTTGCGGGAGAAACCAAGTAATCTTCCGTCTTATGAACCATGACATTACGTAAGGATGAAACACCTTCTTTCACCATTTCATATCGGTCTTTAGCACTGAATAAGGACTTCTCACTGGATACGACAAAGAGATGTACCAACGAGCACTCCTTACTTGCGCGTTCGATGAGGTATCGATGCCCATTGGTAAAGGGGTTGCAATTCGCCACTATTGAACCAACTGCCCCCTCACCTATTGCACGCTCTTTTATAAACCGTTCGGTTTCACTCCGTAGAAAGTCGACATAGCCCTGTAATCCCTGTTTCCTGTTTTCCATAAACAGAACATCATCCGTTTGAAGTATGGGATAAAATCCGATATCGACAAATACAGCCCTATTTTTCGGGTTTGTAAACAAAAACAGATGTTCTTGCCCATTGGTATATGCATATGTGACCAGTTCGCTCACGATATGCGATGCAATACCGTATTGTCGATACGAAGGATGCACTGCAAGATATTTGATGACATTCCCATCAGCCGCTCCTGTCCCGATAATCCGACCGTGCGACAACAGGCAGATCATGAATTCCGCTGGCCCCTCATAATGAAGGCCGCGTTCATTTAAGAAATCCGATACTCTGCTTTCCCAATGAGGAGAAGCAAGGTATCCGGAGAATTCCGTCATATCGGCTATATTATTCGTATCCATCCCCCCCCCTTCATGGTTCATCATAAAGAAGCAGTTTTGCCAGGAAAATCGTCAAGGCCAGCAGATCGGCACACCCGCCACAGCTGATGTGTCGGGCAATGCAATATGCGTCAAGGCTTTGCACCGATTCCATGCCCGCCTGAGTAAAACAGCCTCCTATCTCAAGAATATCCTTTGCCATTGCATGTATCGATTCCAAAGTATTTCGATCGTGTCTCGCAAGAACATTGGAATCGTCAACCACCGTCATAAGATGCAAAAGTACTTGGACATTGCAGAGATTTTGCTGATATCCTCCTGCCATGTAGGATACCATAAGAGGAAGTGCAACATCCCTTACCGAGGGAAAGCCTGTCATTGCTTCCCCTCGTACACCTTTCGAGCCGTCCTTTCTATATACATTTTCACCATGGGTTCGGGGGCGCATCGTTTCGAGTTCAAGTAATTCCGATTGAAGTATATGTTGCGTCATATCGATACATGTTGAAAAGATGCGTGCGATATCGAAGTGCCTCCATTGTGCATGGACATATGCAGAGGCCGCACACATGAGGCCCAAAGAAAAGATTGCCCCCCGATGCGTATTGACCGAATTCGTGACCGAGAGCATGGCTTTTTCTGCCTCCATACCGATAGGACGAATCGCCAGAAACAAATCTTCCAGGTTCCTGCACCAATGATACCCGATGCTTACCATTTCCGTGAAATAGGGACTAAGGGCATTTGCACTGCGCACAAAGCATGCATAATCCATGTCGGAATGCGAGCCTGAATTGTGTTGATCAACCAATCCTGGTTTCGGGGTTGTCGATACTTCTTCTATAAGAGCTGCATGCGCGCTATACCCAATATATGAGATGATGTGTGATTTACTTGCTACCGGCGCTAAAGTCTCTGCTTGTCTCATTAAAGACTCCCTTCCCCTCCATCTGCAGATAGTTATTCAATGTTTCCTCTGTATAGGCGACAAGCTCTTCGACGCTGTGGCTTCGATTTCTTCCACAGTTTCTTGCCGAATCATGACAAAGAAAGCAGCGCCGCGGCTTTGCGCCTATCTCTTCACGTGTGATGGCACGCTGGGTACTATCCATGACGTCAAAGTCGAACCATCTGCCGATTGGATGATCTTCTTCAAAGGTCACCAGCTTCCTTTTTACCGCCCATTGAGAAGCGGTTACGGGAAAAATGAAATAGCCCTCAGGACCGGTGGAAAGCAGATACTCCTCGACTTCCGTAAGATCATGTTCCTTCATATAGATCAGCAAGGCTTCTATCCCGGAAAAAAAACAAGCGCTAATACATGGTGTATTTTTTACCGGCCCCGGAATATTCATCGTAAACGCAATTACGTTTGCGTTGTATGTTTCGACCAACCTTTGTTTCCTGGCAACCCGTCTCTCCCGGGCATCAAGAACCGCCTCTAAGGAGGGAACGCCCCAATTATCAAAAACCTTCTCATGAGACATCGATCGGATCCTTGACCTGGTGAATCAAGTCAATTACCGAACCGTCACGATAGGTAACAACCCCGACAACCTTGTCGGTATATTCGATTGGCCTCGATTTTCCCACCAATTGTATTGCCTTGCGTCGGAGATTTTCAATTGTGGTCAGTTCCACATTGGCCTTTGTCAATGCTTCGATCAAATCGTTCCTGCGGGGATTTACCGCCACTCCCTGATCGGTAACAACGACATCGATGGTTTTACCCGGCGTAACAATTGTGTTTACATGATCGACGATGGTTGCAATTCTTCCCCGTGTAAGAGGGCAGACGATGATCGACAAAGCGGCTCCGGCAGCGGTATCACTATGTCCACCGATTGCTCCTCGGATAACGCCGTCGGAACCTGTGAGCACATTCACATTGAAGTCAACATCTACTTCCAGGGCGGATAGAATAACGACATCGAGTTGATTGACTGCAGAGCCAACATTACCCGGGCTTGCATAATATGATGCGGATATTTGTTGGTGAAAGCGATTATTCTTTAAAGATCGTGCAGCGTCTAAATCAAAGGACTGGACATCAAGAATCTTTTTTATGAGCCCCTCTTCATGGAGTTTAACAATCTGACCAGTGATGCCGCCAAGTGCAAAACTGGCATGGATATCCCTTTTCACCATCTCTTCCCGCAGAAATCTGACCGTTGCAAGGGAGGCTCCTCCCGATCCCATCTGGATGGAAAAGCTTTCCCTCAAACGGCCGCTACCGGTAATGACATTGGCCGCAGTTTCGGCAATCATCAGTTCCTTTGGATCTTTCGTATACCGGGTTGCTCCACTCATGATTCCTTCAGGATCTCCTATGGCGTCGATCTTAACAACGTAATCCACATCGGACTGGGGAATACCTGAGGGCACATTGGGAAAGGGAACAATATTGTCGGTAATCACTACTACTTTATCAGCATATTGAGCATCAGTCTTTGCATAGCCCAGAGAGCCGCAGACAATCCCTGTATCATTGTCACGGGAATACCCATTGGCATTGCCGAAAGGATCGCAGGAGGGAGCACCTATGAAGGCAATGTCGATTTTCAAGGCACCGGTTTCGATGGCATAGGCACGCCCGCCGTGGGAACGAAAAACGACAGGGATATCCATGAGGCCGTTGGAAACGGCTTCCGCCAATTTTCCACGCATTCCACTGGTTTCGATGCGTTTGATTACTCCGCTTTTGATATGTTTTATCAATTGTTCATGAACATTCATCAAGGAGCTGGCGGCAAGTGTCAGGTCTTTAAATCCCATACCGGCTATGACGTCCATTACTTTATTCAACACGTAATCCCCATCCCGAAAATGATGATGGAAAGAAATAGTCATGCCGTTTTGAAGGCCACTCTTTTCAATTGCCTCTTCAAGACTCCTCAGGATCTTACTCTCAAATTGCTCCTTTTCCAGGAAGGACAATACATCCTTGTGAGCATGATCATCGGTGTATATGCCGTTGATTCCTTTCAGCTTTTCGATATTGGGAATAGCTTCCAGCCTAATATTCGTATTCATGATGTTTCTCCTATAATAAAACCTTGGCAGCCCTTGCAAGCGCTAAAACACGCTCGGCGCGCAGAACAACAGGTTTGTCGATCATTTTCCCATTAAGGGCAATAACTCCCGATCCCTTCTCGTGGGCCAGCTGTATTGCTTCCATGATATCCTGCGCTTTACGAATTTCTTCTTGTGTCGGTGTAAAAACCTTGATGATAGGCTCTATCTGGCGAGGATTGATTACCGACTTCCCATCGAAACCAAGCTGCTTGATCAACATGGTCTCCTTGATAAGTCCTTCTTCATTATTGACATCGGAATAAACGGTATCCAGCGCAGCAATGCAGGCGGCTCGGGCGGCATGTAAGATCATACTTCGAGCAAAAAACAGTTCACTGCCGTCGGGGCTTCGGCTTGTCCTCATATCGGTAACATAATCCTCTGCCCCAAATGCTATTCCTATTAATCGTTTACTGGAAAGGGCAATTTCCCTTGCATTCAGTACTCCTACGGCACTTTCTATTGCGGCCATCATTCGTGTACCTTTACTACGGCCACATTCCTTTTCTATTCGGGAAATTTCTTTTTCACAGAGTCGGACATCATCCGCTGTTTCCGTCTTTGGCAGACGAATAACATCAATACCGGCACGAACCATTGCTTCAAGGTCCGTGACACCCATAGATGTCCTCGGATCATTGATTCGTACAACAAGTTCCTTATTACCATAATCCACAGAAGTCAATGCATAGAAGAGCAAAGCCCTCGCAGCATCTTTCTCGGCGAGAGAAACTGAATCCTCAAGGTCGAACATGATGCTATCACATTTATAGATATATGCATCTTTTACCATTCCTGGATTATTTCCCGGGACGAACATCATGGTTCTTCTCAATCTATCGGCCATATCTACTTCTCCCATTGATAATCTATTGATTCACAGGCACGATACAGGGCCGTTGTCGCTCTCGCCATGATGACACAATCCAGTGCCCCTTTATCGATTGCCTTGATGTCTGCATCTTTAACCCCAACTTTTTTGGCACTGTCGAGGATAACCTCTTTAATCCGATCACCGAATTGTTTCTTAACAGGGCTTTCAAGGGTGACATGAATCCCTTTCCCTTCGGGTTTATCCACCACAATCATAATGTCACTCGATTCCATGGTGCCCGCAACAGCTTTTTTTACAATAGTCATATGACGCTCCTATATATCTTGAAAAATCCACCTAAGTGCATCAGGAAACCGTTTTCTCCATTCAGATTGGCTATGGACAGCATTCTGATAAACATTGTATTTCAAACTATCTTGATTAAGCCCTTGAGATTCATAAAAACGTACAATGGTACTGCTTCCCTCAAGAAATTCTGAAGCCGTTGTCATCCTTCCATTTTCATTTGTTCCGACATCAAGGTATACATATTTGAGACTGTCGCAGCCAGAACAGTGATTCATTGTTTCCTGTAACTTATCCAACCAAATTGCTATTGCCGGACTAATGGCAATGATTCTATGAAAATATTCCTGAAAAGCTATCGAAGCATACACACTATTCAAACCGCCTGTGCTGTAGCCGCATAGTGCAGTGAAATCAGGATCGGGATATGTCCGATAGGTCCTGTCAATATCAGGTTTAAGTATTTCAATTATCCACTGTATATACTCTTTGCCTCTACCTTTGATACAGGATTCAAAATTTTTTTCCTCTGGTACAACAAAATTTTTTGTATAAGGAGAATATAAAGCTGTTCGTTCACTTGCCACAGCGGGAGCTTCAATAGCAACGATGATTATCTGTGGTAGAAATTTTCCATAATCTTGATAGTATTGGACAAATCGAAGGCTTTCCACACCTCCAAATGTATGAGAGTCATAAAAAACGTCCTGTCCATCGTTCATATAGACCACGGGATATCTCCCATTATTATCATTATATCCATCAGGTAAGAAGACCCGAACCATACGATGGTCATCCACCAAGCCCTCAGAATATTTCTTTTCAACTATCTTCACCGAAATCTTCCTCCGTATTTTATAATTTCATTGATATGTAGGTCATGAAATACAAAATTAGATCGCGTATTCTTACATTTAATATCCGATGTTTCGCTCCTTTCTTCGATAGTTCCTGATAGAATCGTTCTTAGAAACGATCTATAGGGGAAGGTACATCATTATTAATAGACTTTGTCACCATGGAATCTGCTGCAACTATTACGGATCATTAAACTTGACTTGCTGACAGTAGTAATCTCAAGCAAATCTTTTTTATCGATCAGAGAGAATAATGCCTCTGTGGCAAATCTGGCAATTTCAATAGCCCGATTATCAATAGTCGTCATACCCAAAACTTCAGAAAAAATAGTCGAATCATGTCCCAATAATGAAATATCCTCAGGTATTTTTATGTCTCTCTTCTTTAAAGCATTATAGGCACCAAACGCAAGCAAATCATTGAACCCGAAGATTGCGGAAAAAGGAATCTTCCGCGAAAGAAATTCATCAATGGCCCTTGTTGTGACATCAATATTGGTAGTCCCATAAATAGTCAGTTCTTCTCGAAATTGGAGTCCTGCCTCTTCAATTGCTTTTCTATATCCTTTCAACAATTCAAGTTGTGATGGGCTCCTTTCTCCGTTATACGTACCCATCAACACAGCGATGTTTTTATGTCCAAGGTTCATTAGATACTTGGTTCCAAGATAACCATTGTATTCATGGTCAACCAATACACTCACAGTGTTTTCAGGAATATTCTTTGTCAGTCTATCTAAGACAACGATAGGATACGACTTGGGGATTTGTAATAAACACTCGCCGGAATGTGGCGCACAAGGAAAAAAAACAATCCCTTGTGCGCCGCATTCGATCATGCTTTTGCATAATTTCGTCTCTTTGGCAACAGAATGGTTTGATTCACTGGTAATCACATTGAAATTATGCAAATCGGCAACCTCCATCACACCCTTCACGAATGGGTAGATACCTATTGCAAGCATATTAGGAATAATCAAGCCAATCAGCTGTTTCTTGCTTTCCCGTTCTGGCAGTTTTTTGTGTTCGAAGTAACCGATTTCTTGCAAAGCCTTCTCGACTGCTTGTCTGGTTCTATCATTCACACTAGAATTATTATTGATAACTCTTGAGACCGTCGTAATTGAGCATCCGACCATCCGAGCGACATCCGCAAGCCTTTTCTTCCTATCCATCCTTACCCCATTTTCTGTAACAACCAATTATAAACTGTTCACAATTGGCAAATCTACATAGGAAGCATGCTCTTTATCAACATAAAGCCTATTCTTAGCTTTTAACATAACCTGCCCCTTTCCTTCGGGATCTCCAGTATTATGATTCACATCAAAATGAGGATAATTACTACTCGATATATCAATTCGAATCCGATGTCCTTTTTTAAACAGATTTGCGGTCGAAAAAGCTTCTACGACAACCTCATAAATTTCTCCAGGAACCATAAGTTCGGGTTTCTCAAAAGAATTCCGATATCGTACTCTCATGATACCGTCGGTGATATTCATGGCAAATCCTTGCGGATAGCTTTCACTTATAGGATAGACATCTATAAGTTTAATAGTGAAATCGGTATCCTTACAGTCCGAAGAAATCCATAGCCTTGCCTTGATTGGTCCTGCTATAACTTTATCCTCATCAAGAATCGATGTTTGAAATACCACGATGTCATCCCTCGCCTCAAGCGGTAAATAGGGTTTTCTAGAACCAAAAAAACGATCACTTTCCTTTTGGTCATAGGCGCCACCGCGCATGATAGGCTCACCAGAAGTAATAGTCCCTCCAATAGACGGTACCGGATTTTTGGGATCGAAGGTATATTCAATAAATGATTCAGAAAGAGTGCTCTTTTTGTCCGACAAAGATCCATTTGCATGGAAATAGTAAGAAACAAAAATAGTATTTGGCAAGGGCCAACTGTCGGCAGAAAACCAATGTCCTCCATGGCTAATTGTGCCGTTGTCATTTTTTTTTCCTGAACCACCTCCCATAATAAAAATCTTTACTTTTTTCCCATCTTCAGGGAGAACATCCTTGCCTTTTAGAAATTTATCAAACCAGGCCAACTTGAGTTCCTGATAAGAATTTGCATAACCGGTATGTATTAGTGCTTCTGCAGAAAAATCAACGTCGCCTGCTATAGTCATGGCTCTATTATTATGAGTCCAAGGGCCCATCATAAGATAGACGGGATTTTGGTGCCTTTTACTAAAAGCCTCATAGTTTTCAAGGATGGTCTTAACGTAAGGGTCATACCAACCGCTAATCAGAAAAATGGGCGTATCAATAAATCGATCATAGTATTCACTGGTATTAATTCCTAATTGTTTCCAATACGCTCCATACGTTCCTTTTTCCCAGAAGGAAAAAGCAATATCTTCATATTCTGGAAAGTTTCGAAGCAAGGAATGGCTCCGCTTAAGAGGCATTCTATCCATCCAGGCAAAGATATCTTCGCTTTTCAACGATTCTGTAATTATAGGATCCTGTACCGCAGCAGGACTAACCTGAGCCTGAAGAAAAGCCCAGATCAACTGTTTCAGTTCAAATGCCCCACCTTGACGGATCCCGCTAAAATAGGCATTAGAGAAGCCTCCAGAATCGATAAACATGCAATCTATTCCTTCGGAAAGCAAGCACCCAAGAGCCATTGCAGCATGGGAAGTGTAAGAGAATCCCATAATACCAACCTTTCCGTTACACCAAGGCTGTCTTCTGATCCACTGAATAGTATCTTGGCCATCAGAAGCTTCATTGAAGTATTTGATAAATACACCTTCAGAATCGTATCTGCCTCTGCAGTCCTGAAAGATTACTACATATCCATGCTTATTATAGAATGAAGCTATCTTTTGCCGAGAAGATGCTTGCCCTTTGGGGTTATCTATATCATAGTCGTTTGCTTCCCTTTTTCCATATGGAGTTCTCTCGAGAATAACCGGATAGGATTCAGAATCTCCCTCTGGGAAATAGATATCCATCGCTAATTTGACATCATCCTTCATCGGAATCATGACATTGTTCATCATCTTATATTCTTTCATATAAATTCCCTCTACCTAATTTTTTTGCATGCAACAAAATGGTCTGGTCGCACTTCAGTTAATTTAGGCATTTCCAGACATGATTCATCTCCATTCCAGCAACGATTTCTGAAGGCACAACCACGAGGAGGATTTACGGGACTAGGCACTTCTCCCTGAAGAATAATTCGCTTACTTGTATGTGTAGGGTCTGCAATGGGAATAGCAGAAAGCAAAGCTGTTACATAGGGATGCATCGGATTGGCATACAATTCATCACGTATGGCTATCTCGACAATTTTCCCCAGATACATGACAACTATCCGATCACAAATATAATCGACAACCGTTAGATTATGAGAAATAAACACTAGTGTTAAATTTAATTCCTTTTTCAGATCTATAAGTAAATTAAGAATTTGTGATTGAATCGAAACATCTAAAGCGGAAACGGCTTCATCACAGACCAGAATTTCTGGTTTCAAAATCAAAGCCTTAGCAATCATTATGCGCTGTCGTTGTCCTCCAGAAAACTCGTGAGGATATCGCTTGCAGTGTTTTGTATTCAGTCCGACTCTGTCCATTACTTCATGAACTGCACACATCCGTTCTTTTCTATCCATGTGGGAATGAATAAGCAGGGGTTCTCCTATGATATCCCCGATATTCATTCTTGGATTGAGAGAAGAGAACGGATCCTGAAAAACTATTTGGATCTTAGTTCTAAGATGCATCTGCTCTTTCTTGGAAAGAGCTGTGATATCCTCTCCGTTATAAAAGATTTTTCCTGATGTCGGCTTATAGAGATTCAGAATAATTTTCGCTAAAGTAGTCTTTCCACAACCAGATTCTCCCACAAGACCAAGGGATTCACCGCGTCGGATGCTTAAATTTACTCCATTAACAGCCTTGAGGTATTCGGACGAACATTTGAAAAGTCCTCCTTTTACGGCGAAAAATTTGGAAATGTCCTTAAGTTCCAAAATGGTATCATTCATCCATAGGCCTCCAACAGGCTACATAGTGATTGTTTGATTTCTTCAAATAGGGTCTCTCCTCAAGACATCTGTCACATCCGTATTCACATCGGGGGAAAAAAGCACACCCCTTAGGCATATCCGACAAATCAGGAACCATCCCTTTGATGGTAGTAAGTCTGGCTCGCTTTCCTAGTGAAGGGATGGAGCTTAAGAGTCCCCTCGTGTAGGGATGTAACGGATTTCTGAATAACTCATCTACATTGGCCATCTCAATAATAACTCCGGCATACATAACGGCTACTCGTGAGCAACTTTCCGCAATAACACCAAGATCGTGAGTAATCATTAAGACGGAAGTACCAAACTGCATTTTGAGATTCTCTATAAGGTCTATGATCTGGGCCTGTATAGTGACATCAAGAGCCGTTGTAGGTTCATCAGCAATAAGGATTTCTGGTTGACATAAAAGGGCCATGGCTATCATAACTCGTTGTCTCAATCCCCCAGAAAGTTCATGTGGATATTCCTTCAAGCGCTTCCGTACATCGGACATACCGACTGTAGCAAGCATGTCCGCAGCAAGCTCTTCAGCTTCCGATCGTGTTTTGTTCATATGAAGATGTATTACTTCAATCAACTGGTTCCCGACGGTAAATACGGGATTCAAACTGGTCATGGGTTCCTGGAAAATCATTGAGATTCTATTTCCTCGGACAGCACGCATTTCTTTTTCCGAGAATTCCAGTAAATTTCTACCTCGAAACATAATACTACCGCCACAAATTTCTCCCGGTGGCGTTGGAATGAGCTGCATAACACTGAGAGCCGTAAGACTTTTTCCACAACCAGACTCCCCTACTAGCCCAAGCGTTTCTCCCTTCTCAATATGAAAAGTTATCCCCCGCAAGGCATGAAGACGTCGGGTTTCGGAAACAAAATCAACTTGCAAGTCTTGTATTTCTAGAACCTTATCCATTCCAAATTCCTTAATTTTCTCTTAATCGAGGATCAAGCAAATCCCTAAGCGCATCGCCCACCATATTGAATGACAAGACCGTAATCATGATACAGAAGCCGGGAATTATGGTTAGCCAAGGAGCCTGGGAAAGAAACATTCGACCTTCATTAATAATATTCCCCCAGCTGGGAATGTCTGGCTGCAAACCGACACCAAGGAACGTTAAGCTAGCTTCTGCAAGAACCGTACTAGCTAAAATCGAAGTCAATACAACAATAATTGAGGAAAGACACAATGGTAAAATGTGTCGAACCATGATTCGTAAATCACCAACCCCAATCGCATAGGCTGCCTCAACGTGATCCATCTCTTTCACACTTAAAGTAACACCACGAGTCATTCGTGCCACCTTCGGAATATTTGTAATTGCCAATGCAGCAATAATATTGGGAATGCCAGAACCCAATGTTGCAATCAAAACCATTGCAAGAAGAATTGAAGGGAAAGCCAGCGTAGCATCCATGATTCGCATGAGAATCGAATCCAACCGTTTATAGTATCCGGCCAGTAGACCGAGGGCAACTCCGAGAATACAACTGACACCCATGGTTGTTATCCCTATTTCCAAGGAGATTCTTGCACCAAAAACTATCCTGGAAAATAAATCTCTTCCAAAAGAGTCGGTACCAAACCAATGAATCACACAGGGCTTGGTCAACCTATTCATCACATCCATTTTTAAGGGGTCAGTTTTGACAAATATGGGACCGAAAACAGCTATCACTAAAATAAGCGCAGATATTACACTGCCTATGATTATCTGATAATATCGCTTCTTGATTTTTCTCATCATGCTGCCCTTTCGATTTAAGAATAAGTAACTCGTGGATCCAACAATTTATATAGAATATCTATGATCAAATTCACAAGAACGAACATTAATGCCACATACATGATATGGCCTTGTATTAGACTGTAATCCCTTCGGGAGATGGCTGTGACAATAAGATTTCCAGCTCCTGGAATATTAAAAACGGCTTCGGTGACGACCGCGCCTCCTGCCAGCCTCGCTACATTCAGACCTATACCTGTCACTGTTGGAATCATGGCATTCTTGAAGGCATGTTTCATAACCAACAAAAATTTGCTAACCCCCTTGGACTTGGCTGTCCTGATATAGTCAGATCTCAGGACCTCCAGCATGCTTGATCTTGTCAATCTTGCGGTTTCGGAAGCTAATTGCAATCCGAGCGCAAAGGCCGGAAGTATCAAATAATATATAGAAGTCCAGAACCCGGATTCGCTAATCAGCTTATAACCTAACACTGGGAAAATATGTAGGTTTTGTGCAAAAACCAAAATAAGCATCAGGCCTAACCAAAAATTGGGAACAGAAATACCGACCATTGCCAATAAAATGAAAAGTCTATCTAAAAAAGTGTTGTGATTGATGGCTGAGAGTATTCCCATTGGGATTCCCAAAAGAATTGAAACGAGCAACCCCATGGACATTAGTAATAAAGTCGGCTCCATTCTGCTGATGATAAGCTTGGTCACCGACATATCATAGAAATAGGAATTACCAAAATCTCCATGTATAGCCTTTGCAAACCAATTGAGCATTTGTATTAGAAATGGTTTATCCAACCCCATTGTTGTTCGCAATTCTTCTATGCTTTCAGGAGTGGCTTCAGGTCCCAGCATAACACTTGCAGGATCCCCGGGAATCAATCTGACAATTGTAAAGACAAGTAC
The DNA here is from genome assembly GCF_000143985.1 of Sediminispirochaeta smaragdinae DSM 11293. Classification (GTDB taxonomy): domain Bacteria; phylum Spirochaetota; class Spirochaetia; order DSM-16054; family Sediminispirochaetaceae; genus Sediminispirochaeta; species Sediminispirochaeta smaragdinae. Next base: position 2,372,292 of record NC_014364.1, read on the forward strand.
CCCTACGATTAGTAGCACCATGAGAAGACCTAGTATTCTTCTCATGATATCTTTATCCTTCTTGCGATATATGTAATCAATATAGACTCCCTTATTTTAAGAATACGTACCGGTCGAGAACATATCCAAACCGGTATGTATTCTTGAATGTTATTTAGTCAACCACGTATTCCAGTAGAATCGTCTCCATGGAGCAGAAACAGGAATTCCCTTAACATGCTTGTCATAAACAATGGCAGTATTGAAATCACCAATTTTTACAACTGGAAGTTCCTCCCAAATAAGGTTACAGAATGCATGCCATGCCTCGACCCTCTTCTCCTGATTTGCCTCTGTCATCAGATTATTCAGTAGGGCATTCTTGGTATCGGTATTCCACCAACCTGGCCAGCTATTTCCTACAAATGCTATAAGGGCAGGATCGGGCTTTATTGTATAACCGTTACACCACATGTTGTATGCGGTAGGGTCTGTCCTAACTTGTGTCAAGGTTGCCCAGTCGACAATTCTAAGATCAATATTCATACCGGCCTGCTTTAGCTGTTCGGCGACAACCATTGCTGCATTCTTGTCGGAATCGGTTGAATTATTTCCATAGAATACGATTGGTTCTCCTTTATATCCTGCCGCATTAAGATATTGCTTAACCTTCTGCAAATCCTGCTTATTGTAAACATCGGATCCAATATTGTTTTCCCATATGGTTTTCTCAGGACCCCAACCAGGATTACAATCATAAAATTCTTCCTTGCCACCGCAAGCGGCATACATAACCTGATTCATGTCTAAGGCCGATAACACAGCCCTTCTCATATTGATGTTGGTCATGATTCCCTGCTTGAGATTAAAGGTAATAGACATACTGGCCCTCTCGCCAGTAGGCTCGATTACGAGATTATCGTATCCCTTGAACTGATCCAACTGTGTAGCACTGTAGACGCCGACTTTACAGTCGCCACTGGTTAATGCCTGAATCTGGGTCATCGCATCTTTTACAACTATCCAGTACATGGAATCAAGATACTGTTTCTTGGCACCGCCGTAGCCTTTTGGCTCCCCATCGAGACCACAGTAGTCTTCAAATCTTTCAAGCTTGATATATCTATCAGGGCTCCATTCCGCCAATTTATAGGGACCTGTCCCGATATATTTCTTGACCGAAGCATTGCCGGCTTCATCCAAAACATACTTCGGCATCACATACGGTCCTTGATCTTGGAAAGCCAATGCAGTCAGGGCCGTAGGAGAGGGCTGAGATAAGGTCATTTTAATAGTATATTCGTCTAGCACCTCAAGATCTTTCAAGTTTTTGAAAGCCAACTTTGCAAACGACGATTTACTTAACCAACGTTTCAAGGATGCATTCACATCTTCAGCTTTCATCTCCGTGCCGTCCTGAAAAAGGACACCTTGGCGTACGTGGAGAATCAAAGTCGTCTGCCCATCCTGGTATTCCCAGGAGCAAAGGTTCGGAATTGGTTGGCTTTTTTCGTCTAAAGCAAGGACGGTCTCAAAAATATGATAACCAAGCTGCCATACAGGATCTGAGCCAGTCCAATGTACATCAAGAGTATTCATCGGCTGCCATACGAGCCTTAGACTTCCTCCTGTCATCGGTACAGAAGTTTCAACAGTGACATCATTGTCGTCAGAGGGGCTTTCGTTTTGTCCATTTGCAAATAAAGAATTGATACTTACCCAGAACATACCAATCGTCATGAGCAAAACTAAAAGAGCTTTCTTCATACGCACTTCTCCTTTGTGAAATCTTGAATTATTTTATGAGCACTTTTTCTTATCGTCAAGTTATTTTCATGAAAATTTTCTTGTTATAATGAAAATATTTTTATAATTATTTTTATAATAACGAAATAGATACAATCGACTATATACATATAAAGATAATTTTTTAAAATGAGTACTAAATAAAATGTTGAAATGTATATTTTTACGCCTATATGCCATTGTAATAGCCTTTATTTGCGTAACTCTTTTTATCATGCTAAAAGTATTTTAGTAAAAACTTGACAGCTAAAAAAAACAGATCTATCATATTTACATTAAAGAGATTGGTATGGTTAGTAGTATCTATGTATCAGAACATGCCATTCCTTTCTTGTTAGCTGAATAACATCATAATGTTGCCCTCCTGTCAGACATTTTACCAAGCGTACAGGAAACCCTTTAAGCAATTATGAGGAGGCCCGGTTAGTAATGCTGGAAGTCTATAATACACAGGCTGTCTCTCTTAACAATGTAATGACCTTTCGTGTGATGACTCCGAGAAATTATGAAACTTGTAATACTCAATATCCCGTGCTTTATGCCCATGATGGCCAAAATATATTTCAGGATGAAACCTCCGTAGATGGTTATAGCTGGAAATTCGAGGAATATTGCAAAACACATGAGAAGTTTCTTCCGAAGGTGATTATTGTTGCTATTGATTCTCCCCAAACTAATAACAAACGAACGACGTTATATACGCCATTCTCTAAACATTTCGAGGTAAAAAAAGGCAGCACCTTTCCTTCTGATGTTCACGGAAGAGGAAAGGAATATCTTGATTGGATTGTAAATGATTTGAAGCCCTGGATTGATAATCGCTATCGGACCATCCCTGAAGCTAAATATACAGGTATTTGTGGCAACAGCACTGGTTCAGTCATAAGTCTCTACGCTTTATTAAAATATCCATTTGTTTTTAGTCGAATGATTTCAATAAGCGGGGCTTTTTACTATTGGTATGATCTTCTAAAGCCTTGCTTTGAAACTGTCGTGCCCGAGATTGAATATATTTATCTGGATGTTGGGACAAAAGATCAGGGACGTATCACTAAACCAAAAGAATTTGTGGAAGGAAATACTATGATAGCTCAAGAACTTTCAAAACTCGGGTATAATGATAGTCAGATTGCCTATCATGTTTTTCCCGAGGACAAGCACACTAACTATTATTTTGGGAGAAGATTTCCCGATGCCTTGAGATGGATATTTCAGGATTGTAATTAATGATAATGTTTCAAGAAAATGCATAAATATTGGAGATAAACACCAAAAATGGGCGTAACGATAAAAGACGTAGCGAAAAGAAGCGGATTGTCAATTACTACAGTATCTCTAGTTCTAAACAATAAAGCTAAGGAGAATCGTATTTCGGAAAAAACAACTCGTTTGATTACAGACGTGGCTGCAGAACTGAATTATTCTGGTTCAAACTCAAGGAAAGCAAATTATTTAGAAAAACCTACAAAATACTATACGATTGGTTTTGTAGTTTCTTCATATACTTCTCTTTATACACCAGAGATATATCCCAGGATCGAAGCCTGCTGCAGGAAAATTGGATATTTTTCTCTCTTTGCCTCAATGTATACTTGTTTAGAAAACGAAGCTGAATATATAAAACGTTTTACAAAATATCACATAGACGGCATTGTGTTTGATCCTTCACTACTGTCCAAGGATACATCTAAACGTTTCATACAACTTGTAGCTGATGTGAAGATACCTGTAGTTCCTCTTGGACTCGTCAATGATTCGTTCCTGCCCAATTCCATTCAACCTGATCTGAGAAAGGCCGGCTATATGGCAACGGACTATTTAATCAGCAAGGGATTTAATAACGTCGCATGTATTGTTGGGCCGACCAAGGACACCGAAAACAATACGTTATTTTCGGCAGGATATATCGACGCACTTGAAAAAGCAAAGATGACAAATTCCATTAACATTATTCAATTCTCACCTATTAACAATGTTATTTCACCGGAATTTTTTGAATCAATATCATCTCTTCCGGCTTTCATTATTTCCTCTGAATGGCTGTTGAAAGAACTTTCTGTTTATGCAAACAAGGCGAATCAAAAAATTTCGGAAAACATCGTGTATATAGCTAATTTTAGACCTCTTAACTATGCGCAAAACAGTTTACCGGGATTCCCCGTGTATCTAAACATGGAGAGGGTGCTCAGAAAAGCTACAAACCGCATAGACGAAAAAGATAAAAAGGAGAAGGCCTTAGTTCCTGAGTTTATATCACCTACACATGGTTTCCCCGATGCATAACACTTGAATTCCCATAGTAAAGATTTCATCACGCTTTTGGTTGCAGTCTTCATGCACTCCAATAAGTCTGATACGACTTCGATATTACACCTATTGTGCACCTTATGCCCATGGAATATAATAATTGTATCTTTAAAAAAAGGTCGTACAGATGTCACAAAACAAGACACTTAATCCCGACCTTCTAAAACTATTGAAAGAGTCGGGAAATATTCTGGTAGTCACCGGAGCGGGTATCAGTACAAGCGCCGGTATTATTGACTTCCGAAGTCCCGGAGGGCTCTATTCTGTTGCAGTAGAAAGGTATAATCTTCCTTATCCTGAGGCTATATTCGATATAGCTTATTTTCATAAGAATCCTGCTCCCTTTTTTCGGCTTTCCGCCGAGCTTTTACTTGCAGATATAAAACCAACCCCGTGCCATCATTTTCTGGTGGACTTGGAGGCGAAGGGTAAGATTGGCATATTGGTAACGCAGAATATTGATATGCTCCATGAAAAGGCAGGATCGAAGCATGTCATTGAATGCCATGGATCGTATCGTACAGGACGTTGTCTTTCCTGCGGAAAACGATTTGAATATAAAGATTTCTCGGGGCCGCTTCTGAAAGGTGAAATCCCATATTGTAAGTGCGGAGGGATTATCAAACCCGATGTGGTGTTTTTCGGAGAAAGTCTGCCGGAATCCTTTATGAGCCTCTTTTATCGTCGCCCCAAAGTGGATCTTCTACTGGTTTTGGGCACATCACTTACGGTACAACCTGTTTCAAGTTTTGCCTTGGATTATGCACCGCGAATTCCATCTATTCTGGTAAATCGTGACCCCACCCCCTACGACGGCCGTTTTAGCTACGTTCACCATGGCGAGCTGGACGACTTCGCGCAGCAGGCATGGGACAATGTGCTAAGGTAAAACGGTACTTTCCTACTGCAAAACAAGGTTGTGGCTTGATTTTTTTTAAAAGCGTTATGGACATTTTGGGATTAATTTACTAAACTCTGAAATTAACTATATTTGCAGATTATTAGATATTGATCGCTAATCGCTACATTTTTCTATAAAACGAAACAGGGGGCTCCTCTTGAAAAACGGCAAAGGGATAGGATTGCGGCTTGCAATTGGACTTTTCATTGCAATTCTGTTGGTTATTGTGTTTCTCGTACTCGTTTATTTTAGCATTAATGCCGTACGAGATAGGGTTTACCACGATAAAGCCCAGGAGCTCGAACGCCGTGTCGAAGAGCTGACACAATTGGTTGACGCCGAGATATCCAACAGAAAGCAGCAAGTACGTTATCTGGCCTATAGTTACCCGTTATTATCTTCCTTGGGCGAACGTGACAAGCGTAAGGCAACCGAATTCCTGCAGGGGGTTGAAAACGACGATCACGCAATTGATAGTTTGGTTGTCCTTGCTTCCGACGGTACGCTCTTTGCAAGTACTCTTTCGGCAAGCGCGGATATCTCTCTTTATTACAAAGCGGGTAGTATTGCAAAACTGGGTACATCAGCCGAATCGATTTTGATCAGCTCGCTTCCGTTGCAGGATCCCGTATCCGGAAATCACATTCTTAGCTTTGCGGTTCCACTTGTCGCTCAAAATAAAAAAATCGGAATACTTATCTACAACTACAATTTCGGATTTTTTTCAGGCAATCACATCATCAATCGAAGCTATAGCAACGGAGGCTATCCCTTCATTTTCAGTCAAGATGGCATCATGGTTACCCATCCATCGCAGGAGCGGATTTATCAGGACGCATCAAATGACGGGGTTGCCAAAAAGGTGTTGGCGGCATCGGAGACAAAAGGTTTCTTTCGCTATGTATTTAAAGGAAAATATAAATATTCGGCGTACATGAAGATGGGCATGATGCCGTGGTATGTGGCCTCAACCATCTATGAATCAGACCTTTTGAGTACATCGGTATTTCTTCGGAAGCTTATTATGTTCATAAGCCTTATCAGCATTCTTGTTATTTATATAGCGGTTTCACTCTTCCTGAATAAACGGATTGTTAATCGCCTACAGACGATGGAAAAAGAGTTGGTGGAGGCTTCGGGAGGAGATCTGACGCATAGACTTGTGCCAAAGCATAATGATGAAATCACTTCTATGGTAACTCACTTTAATGGAATGCTTGGCAGCTTCTCTGCCTTTCTTAACAAGGTAAGAAACGGAATAGCGAACGTGCAGATTTCAGGTTCGGATATGAATGCCAATATAAGCGAAGTTGCTGCAGCCATAAATGAGATAAACAGCAACATCGAAAGTGTAAAACAGCAGATAGAGCGTCAGGCCGTGAGTACCGATCAGACTGCCGCGGCCGTTGAAGAACTTACGAGGAATATCGATTCACTGAATGATTCAATCACCGATCAAACCTCAAGCGTTACGGAATCCTCGGCGGCAATTGAGGAGATGACTGCAAACATCGGTTCGATTTCCAAGACGGTTGTGAATGCGAAGGAAGAAATAGAGCATATGAACACGGCCTCCGCCCAGGGAAATGTAAAACTGGATAATGTGCTTCTCCTCATGGATGAAATTGTCAAGCAGTCCGATCAGCTTATGACGGCGAATGAAGTGATATCGAATATGGCCTCGCAAACCAATCTGCTCTCAATGAATGCCGCCATAGAAGCCGCACATGCGGGTGAAGCCGGCAAGGGGTTTTCCGTCGTAGCCGACGAAATTCGAAAATTGGCAGAACAGTCTTCCGATCAGTCCAAGATCGTAGGGAAAAATCTCATGAGTATCAAAAATTCAATCGAAGCGGTTATGTCTGCGGCAAAGGAAACAAATCAAGAGTTTATAGGAATAAACGATGCTGTGGAAACGGTCAGTACGATTTTTAATGTAATTGAAAGTTCCATCGAAGAAGTTAATGCAGGAAGTTCTCAGATCCTTGAGGGATTGGAACGGATGAAGGAGATTTCGATCGAAGTAAACCAGGGTGCTACTGAAATGCGCGGTGGAAATCAGCAGATTATCGACGCGGTTCATCATCTTAAAGAAATCAGTTCGGTAACCAGCAGTGCCGTTGAAGAAATAAGCGTTGGGATGAACCAAATCAACATTTCGGTAAATGAAATCGAAAACCTAAGCAACGGGAATGTCGCTGCTGTCGATCAAATCCTGGTATCGGCTGGAGCGTTTGAAACCAGAGAAGAGGAAACAAAAGCCATTACAGGATAGACGATGCCGTTATTCCAGGGAGGCGCTACAGCTCGGCCCTCCTCGCATTTTCGGGATCGTATCCTCCCTTTGTACGTGTCAGCAGTTCGGCCATAAGCTCGTTTCTATTGCTGACACCGAATTTTTTATAAATCCCGCTGAGGTGTTTTTTAATCGTAATCTCGGCTAAATTCAACTTGGAACTGATTGCCCGGGTCGGAAACCCCTCAACCAGGTAATCAAGGATTTCTTTTTGTCTATCGTTTAGTTTCCCCATTTCCTCAAAGGTGCTCTGCTCGTCAAAGCTTACTTCATTGTCCACACGCACAACACCAAGATAACCAAGATTTCTTTTAGCCAATCTGATTGGAACAACAGCGAAATCTAAGAGGCGACGCTCTCCCCCTTTTACGAAAAATCGACCACTCACTTGAAGAATCTCGGCATTAGTCTGCCTAAACTTCGTTTGTATGTGCCGAAAGAGTTCTTCCATGGACTTTTTGTTTATCTCCAGGGTTACATGAAGAATGTTTTTTCCAACGTAACAAGAGGCTTTTCTGCCGGTAATATCTTCGATACTCGCTGATAAGAATCGTATAATTCCCGCTTCATTGATGATCCATACACATTCCTGAAAAAGTGAGGCCATGCTAACATTATCGATATGCTCTTTTTCGACAAGTGTCTTCTCTGAACGCTCCAAGAGATCTATGAGATATGTCTCTGCATAGAACTGTTCCGAAGCCAATAATTCGATCATGCCGCTTTTAGCCTTTTCAATTTCTTCGTTCCATTTCTTACAAATAGCAATAAAGGGATCGCTTTCATTGGAAAAGAAGACCTTCCGATGATGCTGTATGAGCCGCTTCCGTTTTATCTCATTACCACAGAATTCAAAGAAGATGGTTCGGAAGGCAACGGTTGAAAGCTCTTCGTACTGTGCATCAAGGGTAAGGATAAAATCCTCTATCTCGGTTTCACTCCCAAGTGTCAAGATCGGAAAATTTAAATCGATACAGCTGTACATCATCTGCGATGGATGATTTTGCAGGCTCTCGCTTAAGGATGATAAGAAGGATTCTCTATCGAAGAGATAATTTTCATCGAGAAACTCTTCCTGGGGCACCATCCTAACCGCTATATGTTGTTTCTTTTCATGAAAATTCCAGAATGAGAGAATGCTCTGCATGACATTACAGGCCTTCTCTGGACCGTAGTAGATAATTTTTGCATCTTTTTGGAAAATAGCCTCGTAAAAGAGCTGCTCCAGAAATCGAAGATATTCCTGCTGATTTCTGTAAATAAAAAGATCCTGCTGGCCATCTATACTATGAGCCGTGTACATTCGATTAATTGACATAATTTAAATTCTCATCTTTTTTTCAACAAAAAGTAACTATACAATAGTATATATTTTTCAAATTTCTTCTTAAAAATTGATGCTTTACTCTCATTTTTATACCCCTGTATCTTTCATTATACGTCATTATTATTTAGAGTTAAATAAAGAAATTGTTTTATTTGGAGATATTAATGCATAGATTGAGAAAGTGCAATTCTTTTTCTCAATCGGGAGACAAGGCCTTATTGCTTGAGCTTCTAGTGTCGCATTATCCGAACGGTAGTATGGGTCTGTTCGATAGCTCCTTACGATACTGCATTGCCGGCGGATCGCCTGTTGCCACGGATGTGAACTCGATTGAGGATTTCATAGGGAAAACGGTAAGCGAAATTTTCGATATCGATCTGATGAGAAAAATAGAACCGCCATTCAAGGCCGCTTTCGATGATCAGCCTTCACATCTACAAGTCAGCCACCATGAACATACCTACGAGATCCACATCGAACCGATAAAGATTGATGAAACCATACCCTATGGGATCGTGCTCTTTCAAGATATTACAGAAAAGCAAGCTGAACTTGAAAAGAAAGAGAAGGCCCTACTTTCTTTGAGAAAGCTTCTTGAATCTTCGTATAATACAATCAACGATATCATGTTGGTAATGGATAAGGATCATCAAATTATCTTTTCAAACTTGGACCTCGACCATTTGCCAAACGGAATCGAAACGACCTGTCATGCCGCTCTCTTTGGAAATGAAACGGCATGTGCGGATTGTGATATTCATGAAATCTTCAAGGACGGAAAAGAGTTTAAGAAGATACGCAGCAATACCGATCAGAGGAAAATAGAGGAGATAACGGCCCTTCCCGTCTTCGACGAACATAATAATGTCCAATACATCGTAGAGCATATAAAAGACGTCACAAAGGAAAAGCAGTTAGAGACTATCAGGAAAAATTTTGAGCTGGAGTTGGAGAGAGCGGTAACGGAAAGGACCAGGCTCCTGGATGAAGCAAATAGGGAACTACGTGCTTTCGGTTATACGGTTTCGCATGATTTGAAAGCGCCTCTTCGCCATATTGCAGGTTTTTCCAATGCGCTTGAAGAGGATTATGGAGATTACCTTCCTCCAAAGGGGAAGCAGTATCTCAATAAAATAAAGGCAAGTGTAGCAAGAATGCAGACCATTATTGACGAGTTGAGTGTGCTATCTCGTATTTCCGATCAGAATCTTAGCATAGCCTCTGTTTCGATGAATACACTTATCCGATCGGTCGCTGCAGAGGAACAAGAGATGGCACATGCCGACGTGGAAATAAAAATAGATGTCGAAGAAAGCAATACGCTACGGCTTGATGAAGAGATGTTCAGAATCGCGCTTAAAAACCTGATCTCCAACGCCCTCAAGTATACAAGTAAAACGCAAAATCCGAAAATCATGATAACGGGACAGCAGAACGAAAACTCCTACCTTTTAAAGATTACGGATAATGGTATCGGTTTTGATATGGATAAAAGTGATCGTCTTTTCCAACCATTCTCTCGTTTACATAGCGATAGCGATTATCCCGGCACGGGTATTGGGCTTGCCACCGTACGAAGAATACTATTACGACACAATGGCATTATCTGGGCCAATTCACATCCCGGTGAAGGTAGTACCTTCTTTCTTTCCATTCCTCTCGAAAAAGCTGAAAGGGATATGGTATGAGCGAACTGCTTCGCGTCTTGCTGGTAGAAGACTCCGATGAAGACGCAGAACTCTTTCAAAGGGTCTTACAGCGAGAAGGGTTTGAGCTGGAAATCACTCGAGCCGTGAATGCAAAAGAGTTTTCAGCTTTCATCGATCAAAAAAAATATGACATTGTTGTCAGTGATTTTCAGCTGATCGATACCAACGGATTTAAAATCCTTGAAATTTTCAACACACGGCACCTCGATATCCCCTTTATCACGGTCTCGGGAAGGGTAGGAGAAGAAAATGCCGTACGGTTGATGAGAAAGGGAGCCCGTGACTACGTCATGAAGGATCAACTTTCCCGCCTTGCCCCCGTTATACGAAGAGAACTGGAAGAGTACAGGGCCAGGCGGGAAAATGAGTATTTTGAACGGAAATTAAAGGAGAGTGAGGCAAAATTCAGTCAGGTTTTCCGTTTTAGTCCTGACCCCGTAGTGATTACCGACGACAAACTTATTATCCGCGAAATAAACTACTCATATCTGGCTATGTTCGGCCTGATGATTGATGAGGTGGTAGGACGGAAAATCGATACGCTGGCAATGTGGGAGAAACATGAGAATTTTATTCACTATTTGCTGAAGATGCATTTGGGAGCGCATAGCCCCTCTACGGAATGCAACATGACAGATGCCGAGGGGAAAGAGCGCACCATCCATTGGAGCCTGAAATCCATACAAGTAAATGATGAAGAGCTGCTTCTCTGGAACGGCCGTGATCTTACCGAGTTGAAGCAACTTGAGGGGAAGCTACAGCAAACCGAACGGATTCATGCCATCGGTACCCTTGCCGGAGGTATAGCACACGATTTTAACAATATCCTTGCGGTCATCTATGGCTATGCCGAAATGGGGCTGAGCAATAGTGAGGGCAAGCCCCGTTTTCATCGCTATTTTTCGGAAATCATTCGTTCCTCCGACCGTGCAAAGGAGCTCATTAAGCAAATTCTTACCTTCAGCCGCATGGAAGAGGGAAAGAGGGATATAATTGATCCGGCCCCAATCGTGAAAGAAGCATTAAAGATGATCAGAGCAACCATACCATCGACCGTCGAACTGAAGGCACATATCGAGTCAGGACATCATATTCTCGCCAACATATCTCATATTCACCAGATCATTCTCAATCTTTGTACCAATGCGGCATATGCAATGAAAAAGAAACCTGGAACCCTTCGCATCAGTCTCGACAGCATAGAGAATTTCTGTAGATTGCAGGTACAAGATACGGGGGTCGGTATCACTCCCGAAACAATGAAAAGAATCTTTTTGCCCTACTTTACGACAAAAGATGTAAATGAGGGAACAGGCTTGGGCCTATCGGTCGTTCACGGTATCGTAGAAAAATATAAGGGCAGTATCGATGTCGCCAGTAAACCCGGCGAGGGGACATGTTTCACGATTCTTCTTCCCTTATCACACGGCGACGATGAGAACAATATCACCGATGAGGAACCTAATAACACCTTAAGTAATATCCGAACGGATCAGAAGATTTTGATTGTTGATGATGAACCCTCCATCGTCAATTATCTGCAGGAATTACTTTCAAGTTCGGGAATCTCTGTCGATTCAGAGACAAAATCGATAGAGGCCCTAAAGCGATTCTTATCTGTACCGCCGCAAACCTATGCAACAGTCATTACCGATCAGTCAATGCCGACAATGACGGGGACAGAGCTCGCCTATCGCTTACGTAAATACGATCCCGCTATATCATTTATCTTTATCACCGGAAACGAAGAAAGCATTCCTGAGTCGGTTATCCGCGATCTTGGGCAAGGCATTATTTTATCTAAACCCGTCTCTTCGGGAGATCTCTTGCAAACCCTGAGAGGTTTTATGTCATAGGAGGAAAAGATGAGCACCATCTTAGTTATTGACGACAACGACTCATATCGTGCAATGCTCACCATGTTTCTGACAGAAAAAGAGTTTATGGTTATTCAGGCCGATAACGGAAAAAGCGGATGGAAGCTCTTGCACAACCAGAAGCCTAACCTTGTCATCCTTGACATCGTCATGCCGGATCAGGAGGGCATTGAAACGCTCATCCAGTTACGCAAAGAGTATCCCCGTCTTCCTGTTATTGCAATCTCCGGCGGGGGAAAAATCGGTCCCGATAACTATTTGAAGCTGGCAAAGGCCTTCGGTGCCGATGAGACATTCGAAAAGCCGGTGAGTAATACCGTTCTTCTTTCGGCGATTCGAACACTACTGGAACCGTAGCACATGGTACCATGATCTTGACAACCATATTTCTCCATCGTACTCTTCTTTTTATGAAAGACGATTCTGATCAATTTACTTTATATGATCTTCGTGTCGACGTGGTAGAGGGAAACCAACCAATGGTTTGTAAGCATCGACTGGGCACGGCGTTTCTTGTCGAAGGTGAGGATCTTGTCTTTCCCGAGGGAGGCCGTTTCAGTCTTTACGCTTTGGCTGCGCTTTTACCCTTATTGCCGGCAAAACAGCGTTATACCCACGCCGCAGACTGGATGACGACAGATGACGACATTGCCTGTCCCGACCCGAATTGCGGAGCGCGTTTTCACATCGTACGCACGGGAAAACGAACCTTTACCCACGATCAATGTACCGTTGTACCGATGGAGGACAAACATGAATAAGCATTCTCTGGAAAAACTTCCTGTCCTGATAAATGGTGCATGGCAGCTTTCTGCTGGCCATAGTCCCGATTATGCGGAAAAGAATAACAAGGCACTTGGGGCCTTCCTCAAACTCATTGATGCCGGATTTACAAGTTTTGACGGCGCCGATATTTATACCGGGGTCGAGGAACTTTTTGGAAAACTTCTTTCCATGTATCTATCTGCCTCGCCGCAGCATCGCAGGGAGGATTTGCGTTTTCACACCAAGTTTGTTCCCGACAAATCTCTACTCCCTCAGGTGGATGAGAGCTATACCCGTTCAATCATTGAACGGAGCCTTTCACGAATTGGGACCGATTACCTTGATCTTGTACAATTTCACTGGTGGGATTGGGAAGTCCCTGGCTATGTCGAGGCTGCCCGCTATCTTATGAACCTTGTGCATGAAGGAAAGATCAGACAGGTCGGTACCACAAATTTCGATACGGAACATCTTCGTAATTTGTGTGATAACGGGATAGCCATCGTTAGCAATCAGACACAGTATTCACTTCTCGACAGACGGCCGGAACACGGCATGGTATCTTACTGTCTTGAACAGAATATCGCATTGCTCTGCTATGGAACCCTGGCAGGAGGCTTTCTCACCAACAAGTGGCTCGGAAAGCGGGACCCCGGTTATGGGGAAAACCTCGAGAATAGATCTCTTATAAAATACCGCCTTATTATCGACGAATTCGGAGGATGGGATGCTTTTCAGGAACTGCTCTCCCTTCTGCATGCAATAGCCGATGCCGAGCAGGTTTCTATTGCTAATATTGCCACCTCATGGGTTCTTAGTCGAAAAGGGGTGAAGGCCGCAATTGTCGGAACACGAAACGACACCCATGTTGCCTCCAATCGGAAGAGTGCGGAACTTCGGCTGACATCTGATGATCTGCAGAAAATAAACCGCTTTATCGCAGACCATCCCGGACCGGCCGGGGAACCGTTTGCGCTTGAACGCATTCCGGGAGGTATTCATCAAAAGATTATGAAGATGGAGCTGAACAAAGAGTAGCATGGAGTACATATCCGTTCTTACCTTTGTTTCTGCTTTAATCTATCTCGGAGCGGGTGTGTATACCTTTGCAAAGAACAAGGAAGGAGGAGTTACTCAACATTTTTTATTACTGTCGCTTTTTCTTTCGATGTGGGCCTTTGCCGCATCTTTTGCCATCGCTGCCCCTTCCGAGGCCAAAGTTTTTTTCTGGTACAACAGTTTTTCATTTACCTGGTTCCTGTTTCCTCCGGTCCTGGTGCATTTCTTCCTCTCCCTGACCCAGAAGAATTTCTCCTTTCGTTTTCGACATATACTCCTCTACCTGCCGGGTTTCATTCTTCTTTTTGCCACGCAGCACACAACGTTAATCATAAAGAATTTTGTAAGGGGTCCCTTGGGATGGTTTATCATCTACAATCACACCTCCTTCTGGTATATCTATAACATCTGCCATTACTCTCTGGCCATGCTTATATCTCTCATTATTCTATTGCGCTGGTTCAAAGGCTGTGAAAGTACGGAAAAGTGTCATCAGGCCGGTATCACACTCTTTACCTTTCTCCCTGCGGTTCTCCTCTCTACAGTGACGGGAACGATTCTTCCCATATTGGGTATCTTTGAGCTCCCACCCCTTGCCCCTATTTTTATGACCATCTGGGTTATCGGCATAGCGATAGGCGTCACAAAGTTTAAGATGATGATTCCTACTCCGCAAAACAGCGCTGTCAGCCTTATCGAAACCATTCATGAAAGTGTTCTCCTCTTGGATAAAAACTCGCATATCGTTTTTGCAAATCCCGCCTTCTCAAAACTTACCGGTTACTCTCCGTCTCAACTCTCCAATGTCTCGATCGATACCTTTTTATCTGAGCCGATTTGCAGTGGTACTGCTCCCCTTCTGTTGTTTCGCAAAGAGGGAAATGCCGTTCCCGTTGAGGCAACCAGCACCAGTATCTATACAGAAAGGAAAGACGAAATTGGAAGAATCGTTGTCTTTAAGGATAAGCAGATAGACGAACGGCTTTTGCAGGAAATCAAACTGAGAAAGGAGACGGCAGAGCAGCTTCATTATTCGGAAATTCTTTTTACCAAGGCCTTCTACTTAAGCCCGATCGGAATGATTATTGTTGATAACGAAGATTATCGCATCATCGAGGTCAACGATGCCCTTTTGGCGAATTTCGGTTATGACCGAAGCGTTACGGAAGCAAAGAAGATTACCGACTTTCCCGTATGGGCCCATGATAGTGATCGTCGGGCTGTTTTTAAGATTCTAAATCAGGGAAAAACCGTTCGGAACATGATGGTTGCCCTGCTCCATCACGACGGCTTTCCCGTCGAGAGTAAATTTTCCGCGGAAAAAATGGCCATTGGAGATCGAGAACTTATTCTGTTCTGCGTTGATGATATATCCTCCAGGATCAACTTAGAGCGGCAGGTAATGAAAATGCAGCGTATGGAATCCCTCGGCTTTCTTGCAGGGAGCGTCGCCCATGATCTAAACAACATCTTCACTGCAATAGAAGGGAATTTGGATATTGCTCGTCACACGCTTCCCAATGATGAGGAGGAAGTGAAAGAAGCCTTGGATGCGGCATTGTATGCATACGAAAAAGGGAAACGGCTTGTTCGAACAGTTCTACAGCATACGAGAGTAAAAGAAGACATGCAGACTAAGATCAACATCCGTGATGTACTGGAGGCCGCCGATCAACTTGCCTTTCGTGCATCAACGGTCAAACGGACAACAAAGGCCCCTTCCGGTTTCGATCCATTTCTTGCCGGCTATCCCGACCTCCTCTTTCAGCTTTTCATGAATCTCTTTATAAATGCCCGACAGGCAATGAACAACATGGGTGAGCTCCTCATCGAGTTATCCGGTGATGAGGACACCATAACGATAAGCGTCTGCGATGACGGCCCCGGGGTTCCTGAACGCTATGCGGACCAAATTTTCGACAAGGCCTTTTCCACCCGTGAGGAGGGAACAGGACTTGGCCTATCGATTGTCAGAAGTATTGTGGAACGCCATAAGGGAACAATACTTCTCGATAAGAGATATACAAGGGGAGCAAAGTTTATTGTGACCTTGCCGAGGAAAATCTCCTAAGCAGTGCCCCGAAAGATAAGATTGGGTTCAAGAATAATCGTTTGCTGATGCTCGCACTTTTTTATGATGTCAAGCAGCAGCTGGGCACCGGAACGTCCCAATAAGCGGTTCTTTAGGTCAACCGTGGTCAGTTGCGGATCCATCAACGTTGCAAATGTGGTATTTCCCGCCCCTATAACCGCAACGTCATCCGGAACCCTTCGCCCCAAGGCGCGCAGGGCATGTATGACATGGATAGCTATCAAATCCGTAAGACAATAAAATGCATCGATCTTTTCTGAAAGGGCCCTTTCCACAAGAGCGGGGATCTGATTGGAATCGTAATCACACTCGAAAATGGTATCGGGAGAAAGATCACGCCGTCTTTCACGCAAGGCCGATGTGTAGCCAAGGTAATTGATGTGGGATTGAGGCTGCCGCAAACGGCCAAGCATAATGGCAACCTGCTTCCTGCCGCTTTCTATAAGGTAGCTGGTTGCATCGTAAGCTGCCTTGTAATAATCGACATAGACCGAAGGAATCGGTATGGGAGAAAACATTCGATTGAGGAAAACATACGGAATACCGTTTCTGTCCAGGGACCGAAGATGGAGAAAGTCTTCGTAGTTTGAAGGAAGGGTATTAAAAAGTACTCCTGCAACACGATTTTCGATCAGACGGGGTATGACCGCCTTTTCACGCCTGATGTCGTTTTCAAAGCCATAAATAAAAACCGAAAAATTGTTCTGACGAAAGACCGTTTCGATTTCATGAGCACTTTCCGCAAAAAGCAGGTTTGCAAGCGTGGGGATCAAGAGTGCGACATTGGAAGAGAAATTTGTTTTCAGAGTCTTTGCAGCGTTGTTTGGAATATAATGTAAATGCTCAATGGCGTGGTCGATCTTTTTCGCCGTATCGGCCTTTACCTTAATCTTTCGATTTATATAACGTGAGACGGTGCAGACACTGACCCCGGCGTTTTTCGCAATATCTTTAAGGGTTGACACCACGTTTCCTTTTCGCTTTTTCGATTATATGATAGTGTATAATGCTTTGTTAAACGATGTCAACGATGCTTTTTACCTATGGTATTGCAATAATATGCGAAATTACTGTATCTTTATTCATCATTTCGCATCTAAGGAGCACATCCAATGGTAAAAGCCGCAGTAATTGGAGCTTCCGGGTATGCCGGTCAGGAACTGGTAAGGCTCCTCTACCACCATCCGGAAGCGGAAATTGTTTATCTTGGTTCCCGTTCTCTGGAAGGAAACCCCCTTTCGGATTCTTTCCGCTCCATGGCCGATTCCGATCGTTATCGATTTCGTGCAAGTAATCTTCGTGATGCTGCCGAGGAAGCAAACATCATTTTTCTTGCCCTTCCTCACGGCATCGCAGCAGGCGCAGTAGATAAGGAAATCTTGCAGAAGGCAAAGGTCATTGATCTTGGTGCCGACTTCCGACTTCGATCTCTGGATGCATATCGTTTATGGTATCATCTCGACCATCCGGGAGGATCGGTATTCGACAGTGCCGTTTACGGACTGTGTGAATTGCATCGGAAGGCCATCGCCCCTGCCCGTTTGGTAGCAAATCCCGGTTGTTACACAACCTGTTCGATACTTTCATTGGCTCCCCTCCTTGCCGAAGGGGAAATAGACCTCAGCATGCCTATTGTTGTCGATGCAAAATCGGGGGTATCCGGGGCGGGAAGAAGTCCGGGAGAGGCCTTTCACTTTCCAGAATGCAACGAGAGCCTGAAAGCATACAAAGTAGGAACGCATCGCCATACCCCGGAGATCGAACAGGAACTTTCTCTACTTGCAGGCACACAGGTGACCGTGCAATTCACCCCGCACCTTGTCCCCATGAATCGGGGGATTCTGGTCACTGCCTATTGCAGGCCGAACGGCAAGGCCGAGGCGCTTCGTATAGAGGAGTTGTACCGGACTTTTTATGCCGATGAGCCATTTGTCAAAATCCTCGGTAAGGCCGAAGGATTACCGGAAACCCGATGGGTCAGAGGGAGTAATCGTTGTGACATCGGTTTTTATTATGACGAAAGAACTGGTTTGCTGATGGTCATCGGAGTCATCGATAATCTTGTAAAGGGAGCCGCAGGTCAGGCTGTCCAAAATATGAATATCATCAGTTCCCTTCCAGAGACGATGGGACTGACAAACTACGCCATGTTTCCCTGAGGAGTCTTATGTTATGCAGGAATTTCATAACGAATTGAGGACGGGAGCAGATATCCAGCTCCCGTCAGGTTTTTCCTTTGCCGGATACCGGGGAGGAATAAAAAAAGACAAATTAGATACCGCTGTGATTGTTTCACAGGAGTCAAGCAATTGTGCGGCGGTTTTTACTCGTAACAAGGTGAGGGCACACTGTGTTGTTCGAAACGAAAAACTCGTTGATCGTGGAGAGACCGTAAAAGGAATCATCGTAAACAGCGGAAATGCCAACGCTTGTACGGGGGAAGAGGGAGAGGGCAATAACGAGCGCTTTGCCGCCGCCGCTGCACAGCGCATCGGTTGCAAGAGCGAACAGATACTTACCGCTTCCACAGGCGTTATAGGCGTTCAGCTTCCCATAGCGGAGATGGAACATGCTTCCGGCAGCATCGAAACCGGAAGTTCCGGCGAACATTTTCTGGCCGCAGTAGATGCCATCATGACGACCGATACCAGACGCAAGTGTGTAAGCTGTCGTTTCATTGCCGGAGGCTCCTCTTTCACCATTACCGGAATGGCAAAGGGATCAGGAATGATTCATCCAAACATGGGCACGATGCTCGGTTTTATCGTGACCGATGCTCCTATCTCCGCCCCTTCTCTCCAGAGTTCGCTCAAATTGGTTGTGGATGAAACCTTCAATATGATTTCGGTCGACGGAGATACCAGTACCAACGATATGGTTTTGCTTCTCTGCCCTCCGGGGGACAGGGGCCGTTTTAGCTGCGAACAGGAACGGATGGATTTTCTCTCCAGTTTTCACTCGGCGCTCTACGATATCTGTCGCTATCTTGCCGTAGAAATTGCGCGGGACGGAGAGGGCGCAACGAAACTTTTACGCTGCCGTGTGGAGGGTGCCTCCTCTCTTCAGAATGCGAGGACCCTTGCAAAGGGTGTTATTGGAAGCAGCCTCGTAAAGTGTGCTTTTTTCGGTGAAGATGCAAACTGGGGAAGGATCATTGCGGCCATGGGCTACAGCGGCGCCGATTTCAATCAGAAAGCGGTAAGTATCAGCTTTCGGAATTTCGATGAATCACGAGCGATTACCCTAATGAAGCGAGGAACCCCGGTCGTTTTCAGCGAAGAAGAGGCAAAGAAAATTCTTAGCCAGCAGGAGATCGAAATATTCATCGGACTGGAAGAGGGAAGCGCTTCTGCCACCGCCTGGGGATGTGATCTTACCTACGACTATGTGAAAATCAACGGAGATTATAGAACCTAATGCAAGCCTACATCAACAAAGCCGAAACGCTTATCGAAGCGGCTCCCTATATCAGGAAATTTTCAGGAAAAACCGTGGTAATTAAATACGGCGGGGCGGCAATGACGGACCCGCTTCTCGAGCAGATGGTGATGGACGATATCGCCCTCCTTTCGGTTTTAGGGGTGAAACCGGTCATTGTTCACGGCGGAGGGCCCGCAATTAATGCAATGCTGAAACGTTTATCCATCGAGCCCTCCTTTGAAAACGGCCTCAGGATCACCGATCCGCAAACCATGGAAATCACGGAGATGGTACTTTCCGGGAGCGTTAATAAGAAAATCGTACAGATGCTCTCTGACCGTTCGATCCGCTCCGTCGGCCTTTCCGGCAAAGACGGGGGCCTCTTTGAGGCAAAACTCCATCGTCCCGACGGTAAGGATATCGGCTCGGTGGGAGAGATCGTGGCCTGTAACACCGAGGTTGTAACAGCCCTCATGCAAAATGGCTTTCTTCCCGTCATAAGCCCGGTTAGTGCCGGAGACGAAGGGGATAGTCTTAACATTAATGCCGATATTGCTGCGGTAAAGGTTGCAGCGGCCCTACACGCAACAAAGCTTATTTTCCTTTCGGATGTGCCCGGTGTGCTGCGTGAGATAGGCAATCCCACCTCACTTATCTCCACCATAAAGATCGACGAGGTTCCAGAAATGGTCGCCGATTCGGTTATTACCGGGGGAATGATTCCCAAAATCACCTGTGCGGCCGAAGCGGTACAGAAAGGAGTGGAATCCGTTCACATTCTCGACGGAAAAAGCAAACATGCGTTGCTTCTTGAAATTTTTACCGACAAAGGAGTAGGAACCGTCTTATGGTAAGTAAAACATATCTTCAAAAAAACAGCGAAAACGCGCTTGAAACCTATGCGTCTTTCCCCATCGTTCTCGATCATGGAAAGGGATGTACTGTTACCGATGTCGACGGCAAGGAATATCTTGATTTTGTTGCCGGGGTTGCAGTCAATATACTAGGACACGGCAATATCCGCCTGGCAAAGGCCATTGGACAGCAGGCGGAACGGCTGATGCACTGTTCAAATCTCTATCTTAATCCCGTAACGGTCGATTATATGGATACACTTCTTGCCTACAGTGGCTTTGACAAGGCCTTTTTCTGCAATAGTGGAACCGAATCGATCGAGGCAGCCCTCAAGCTTGCCAGAAAGTGGGCCGGGGTCACAGGAAAAGCGGGGCGCGATATTATAGCTTTAAACGGAAGCTTCCACGGGAGAAGCTTCGGAGCGCTCTCGGTTACCGGACAGAAAAAATATCAGGCTCCCTTCGCCCCTCTTTTGCCGGGTGTCAGATTCGCCGAGGCAAATGATCCAAAGGCATTGGAAGAGGCTGTCGACGACTCCGTTTGTGCAATCATCATGGAGCCCATCCAGGGTGAGGGAGGGATCAAGCTCTTGTCGAAGGCCTTTGTAGAAAAGGCCGATGAACTACGGAAAAAGTATGATCTCCTCCTGATCTTCGATGAGGTACAGTGCGGCTTTGGTCGGTCGGGAAAGCTCTTCGCCTGGGAGCATTTCGGTATCAGGCCGGACATTCTTTGCATGGCAAAGGCAATCGCCGGAGGCTTTCCAATGGGTGGTATCCTTGTCGACAAGAGGGCAGCAGCCTTTAAGCCAGGAGATCATGCCGCTACCTTCGGAGGTAATCCCCTCGCTTGTGCGGCAGCCTCGGTCGTGCTTGATGAGCTGACAAACAAGGGACTGCTTACCCATGCTGAAGAGGTTGGAGCATATCTGGGAGAAAAACTTGAAGAGCTGAAAGGAAAACACCCACACATAGTAGATGCACGGGGACTGGGACTGATGCGTGGAATAGAACTTTCATCGGGATCAGCAGACGTCATATCGGCCTGCATAGATAAAGGATTACTGCTCGTGAGGGCCGGGAGTGAGGTCATCCGTTTTGTACCTCCCCTGATTGTCACGAAGGAGGAGATCGACAAGGCTATATCGATTCTTGATGAAGTCTTAAGCCAATAGCATTTCGGAACCAAAACAAAAAAGGGACTGATCGCTTCAAACGACAGTCCCTTTTTTATAGAAGAAAAAACCTCTTCTACATCAAATCCTTTGGCTTACGAGCGGTGTTGCCGCTTGCTTCACACACGGCCATATGCTTCAGTTTGCCATTCTTAAAGACAGATTTCATCTTAATATTTCCGCCCCAGCGACTGACGAGCTGCTGCGCTCCGCCACGACGAGCGTTCTTTGATACGCTACCTGCCATAACAATCTCCCTTCATAGGGCCTAATAAGACCCTGTATTCATATAAACTATACAATAAAAGCAAAGTTTCGTCAAACCCACCATAGCCTCTTAATCCTTTACCTTACCTTGTCATAACATGCAGAAAATCGTATATTTTCCTTCGATGAATCTCGCGAAAATTGTCCGAAAAATATGGATTCTTCCCATAGAATTCTACAGAATCGTTATCTCTCCAGCACTACCCGACACCTGCATTTATACCCCAAGCTGCTCATCGTATGGCAAAAAAGCCATACTTAAACATGGGATCCTGAAAGGTACACTTCTGGCCATTTCCCGTATAGGACGCTGTACAGGAGCCTTCTTTACCGGTGGTGACGACCCTGTCCCCGACCACTTCTCTTTCAAAGAGATCGGGGAAGGATATCGCCGCTTCCACCGCAGGAAAAGGCCCTAAAGGGTGGGTGCCTATCTGTTATGCTCGGATAGGGCACCGGCATCCTCAAGACCGCTTCGATAGCCCTCGCTGTAGGCCTCTTTATAGGCCTCTCTCCAAGCCTCCCGATAACCGTCAAGGTATCCCTGATTGTAACTGTCGCTACTATCCGATCCGCCACCGTCGCTTCCTTCCGAGTAATCGTCAAAGGTAAATGTTATGGTACGATCGGCTGCATCGGAAAGATCGACCTCGTAACGGGTGTATCGGTCGCCGTCGATATCTACGGCAAGAACATCGAAGATGGCCGCATCGGGATCGGACAACGGTACCTGCACCTCACTTGATTCGCCATCGCGAACACTGTTGCCATTAAGCAGATCGTCCTGCCAATCATCAGAACTCG
The DNA here is from genome assembly GCF_000143985.1 of Sediminispirochaeta smaragdinae DSM 11293. Lineage (GTDB taxonomy): Bacteria > Spirochaetota > Spirochaetia > DSM-16054 > Sediminispirochaetaceae > Sediminispirochaeta > Sediminispirochaeta smaragdinae. The sequence goes on from NC_014364.1 coordinate 2,394,930, forward strand.
AGGGTGAAATATAAAGCTCATTGATGTCATAGCCCGTTTGGTTACTAAAGGTAACGGTAAAGCTTTCCTGAGCAAACAGGATCGCCGTGACAAAAAAAAGCATTCCCCCGATAGTCAGTCGTTTCATCTCTTCTCCTCCTCAGTTCGACTAATCTCTTTCATAAACGGAATCAAAACTCTCAGGGCATTATCGTTAAAGCCCCCTTCAGGAATAATCAAATCGGCATACAATTTCGTTGGTTCAATAAACTCATAGTGTCCAGGCCTGACTACTTCAAGATATTGATTGATAACAGAGTCGACGGTCCTCCCTCGCTCCTTCACATCCCGCTCCAATCTGCGGATAAATCTGATATCGTCGGGAGTATCGACAAAAAGTTTGAGATCAAAAAGCGAACGAATTTTTGCATCGGAAAAAACCATAATCCCCTCGAAAATAATTAAATGCTTGGGTTCAAGCGGGACCGTTTCTTCCTTCCTTCGATGATGGACAAAATCATACTGAGGCATTTCGATACTCTTTCCCGATTTGAGGGCAAGCAGGTGCTCGTATAAGAGATCGTTATCAAAGGCCTCGGGATGATCAAAGTTAAAAGCCGTAATATTACTATTGTTGATATACTCTGCAGACTTATAGTAGTTGTCCTGCGGGATGAAGTTAAAGTCGGGAACGATTTCCGATATCTTTCGGACAATGGTTGTTTTACCGGAACCCGAACCGCCCCCGATTGCAATGACTCGTATATCTTCCACATCCGCTCCCGTTTATTAATGGTAGCCCATTATCCACGGGGAGCCTTTGCCGGATCAAGCGGTTTTCCGTCTTTATAGACAAAAAAGAAGACTTTTGCATCTTTTTCTATGAGGTGAGTTCCCAATTTTCCAAGAACGGTTCCGGGGCTAACCCTGTCTCCGACATGCACGAAGGTCTCCCCGTTTCCGCCATAGGCGTAAATGGTATCGTCCGCCCCTTCGACCATGACAAGACGTCCGTACCCTCTGTAGGGAGCAACCCAGACCACATTACCGCTATTAACCGCCACAACGTCGTCTCCCGCATTACCCTGAATTTCAATTCCCTTCAACTTTCCCGAAAGGTCCTTTCGGCTTCCTGCATGGGGCCAGAGAGGAACTCCTGTATAGTCAGATGGAGGGGTAACATCTCCCGAAGAAGGGGGGACGGAATCGTTGTGCCCATTATCATCCTCTTTTCCCGCTTCGAGGACAGGAAGCTTGGAAACAATCGGTACTTTGAGTTCCATTCCGATCTTGAGGAGCGAATCCTTTGAGATGCCGTTTATCGAACAAAGACGATCAATATCAACCTCATACTCTCGTGCAATTCCGTAAAGCGTATCACCCCGTGCCACTTCATGGATCGTATACTCTTTTTCTATCTGAGGAAGCATAAGCTTCTGACCAATTTGAAGAGTGGTAGGGTCTTTGATACCGTTTTCCATCATTAAGGCATCGGGGGATAAAGAAAAACTACGGGCAATGCTGTAAAGCGTATCCCCTGGTCTCACCGTATAGCTCTGGTTTTGGGCTTGAGCCCAAAACGAGGAAGCAAAGATGGCAATTGTTAAAAAAAACAGTCGATTGTGTTTCATAGCTCCACCTACCTTATCGGCATTGATGATATCACTCTTGAGTAATCCCGAAAAAAGGATATCGATGCTACTGTCAACAGGCCCGACTCTGATATAGAATAAGCGCATGCAAAGCAACTGGGCCAGGCTGGATAACAACGGAAATCTCTACCCGGCAGTACTCTCTAAATCATATACCACCATATTTCGTCTTTCCGTAAGCCTTTTCGAGGCTGTTCAGGTCGATGCCCTCAATAGGGCCCTTGCCGTGACTATAGATAAATTCCCGTACTATAAGGTCCATCTGCGTCCCGGAGCCTTCTGGTATACCTTCGTCAAGAACCAAAGGACTCCCCACATCGTCATCGACAGCAAATATCCTTGTACCTTTATGCCGTTCAAACAACGAGGAGTCTTTCCCTTTCGCGTACGTGCATGGGGGAATACTATCGCAGTTGAATTCAGCCATGCCCTCACCGACGGTACCGGGGCAATGATATTTCTGAAGACCCTTCTTGCAGACTATTACAAGGAACTTGTGGGAGGTTTATCTGAGATGGATCGACGCCTGTTTGAGGCCGACGAACAGATACGTCTTGGCACCTCTCCATATGTTGAGGAAGAGGCCGAAGATGCCTTCAGGCGCTACTTTGATTCCGATATTCCGGACTCGGAAGGCTACCTCAAAGCCTTTCGTCTTCCGGGAAAGCGCAAAAGTACCGATCAGTACGGTGTTCTCACGGCAGATATGTCTGTCGCTCAGCTCCGCAACCAGGCAAAGATGAGAGGGCTCAGCCTGACGGAATATCTTGTATCGGTCTACTTTTTTGCCCTTCAGGAGATTCAGATATGCTGTATGAAGAGACGACCGAGAAAACACTGGTCTCCCCTTTCCATTATGGTTCCCATTAATCTTCGTCCTATGCTCCCAAGCAGAACCATGCGTAACTTTTTTCTTGCCCTCTCCCCCCATTTGGATACTCGTCTCGGCTACTATCACTTTGATGAAATTTGCCCAAAGGTACACCATTTTCTCAGGAGTCAACTCGACTACCGCAATGTAAAGCAGGATATTAGAAAGAACATGCGGGGAGTTGTTCATCCCTTGCTTCGTATTGCACCGCTCTTTGTAAAAAATAGTGTTATTAGGATGGTCTACAGGGATCAGGGAGAGAAGGCCTTTTCCGGAAATCTCTCGAATCTAGGGGTTTTTTCGCTCCCTAAACCGCTAAACGATCTTGTCAAAAGCGTTAGCTTTGTTCCGCCGCCAAGTCCCGTACTTGGCATCAAGTGTGGAGTCATCAGTTACGGGGACACTCTCTCGGTAACCTTCGGATCGCTTGTGGAAGAGCGGCTTTTGGAATATCACTTCCTCAGCTTTCTCCGGAAAGCTGGGGTACGACCATACCTTAGAGGTAATTGGAAAGGAGAAACGAATGCCTTACTGTCCCCACTGCGGAGTTGAGGTCGATCCCGATACCCAAACCTGTCCGCTTTGCAAAACTCCGCTACCTTCTATCGATACCAAGCCCATCGGTTTCGGCGAATATCCTGATCGGGAACATAAGCTGCATTATCAACGGAGAAAATTTACAAACAGGGAACGGTTCTCCGCCTTACACTTTATCCTCTTCGTATTGCTTATCCCCTTTACCGTAACGCTTTCCACCGACCTTTTGTTACATGGAGAAATAACCTGGTCGATTTTTCCAATTATCTCTCTTCTGGGAGCCTTTGCGATATGTGCCTGTTCGCTATTTGTCAGAAATGTCTGGAAACTGCTTAGTTCTTATCTGCTTATTGTCGTTGTTATCGCCCTTCTCTTTCACATGATAACGGGAACCCTCGGAAGTTTCCTTCGTTGGTCCCTGCCGATCACCCTGGTAGCCACAGCAGTAACGGTAGTGGCTATTATTTACGGTGCAAAGGCAAAATCAAGGGGATTCAACATAGCGGGGGTATCGTTATGGGCGGTAGCTCTCTTTTGTCTTATCTTAGATGCAATTATCTCAATCAATCGGGGAACGCCCCAAAAGATTCACGGCTGGTCGGTAATAACCGGCTCCGCCCTCTTTCCTCTCGGGGCTCTCTTTTTCTATGTTCATTATCGTTTTGGGGGAAGAATCTCCTTCAAACGCTTTTTCAATGCCTAACGGCGTTTGAAGGAGAAAACATACAACTATTTTTGTAAGGTATCCTTAGCAATCTGAGTTGCTACCGTGCTTCCGGCAAGGTAGGAGATCAAGGCCAAAGCAAATTCCGCGGCCGTACCTGGGCCCCGACTGGTTATGAGATTGCCGTCGAGAACCACGCGATCGGCACAAAACGTTGCATCTGAAAAATGCTTTTCGAAGCCGGGATAACAGGTGGCTTTCTTTCCTTTCAAGACCCCAAAAGATTCAAGGGCCACTGCAGGTGCCGCACAAATCGCCGAAACAAGTTTCCCCGCTTCCATGAGATCGGTCACAAGTCGTCGGGCTTCATCGCTTTTTGCAACATTCGCGGCTCCGGGCATACCCCCGGGAATAATGACAGCATCATAATCGGAACTCTTCACCTCGCTCAGCAAACAATCGCAGCCCATAGTAAGGTCGTGGGAACTGGTTACCTGCACTCCTGCTACACCAGCCACACAGACATCAATTCCTGCCCGGCGAAGGAAATCGATAGGAGTAGTCGCTTCAACCTCTTCAAATCCGTCGGCAAGTAGTATCACCGCCTTTTTGTTCATCAATGTGCCTCCTTCAGCCTCTTTCTGGCCGTTCTTAGCATATCTTCGGTCTCTTCCCAGCCGACACACTCGTCGGTGATGGAAATCCCATATTTTAGTTCATCGGGGGAGTCGGAAATATCCTGACACCCCTCATCGATATTGCTTTCGATCATAACTCCGCGGATAACATCCTGGCCTCTGACAATCTGATCGATAACAGAACGGAGTACCCGCCGCTGCCGTACCTGCCGTTTGCCGGAATTTGCGTGGCTGCAATCGACAAAAACCGCTTGAAGGAGTCCTGCCTCCTCTAAAAGACGCTGGGCATGTTCGACATCCTCTTCATGGTAGTTAGGGCCGCTCCTTCCACCCCGCAGGATGAGATGGCAGACGTCGTGTCCCGTCGTATGGAGAATACAGGTATTACCATCCTGATCAATCCCGATGAAGCTTGCAGGGTGTTCTGCCGATTGCATGGCATTGACCGCAAGCTCGAGACTACCGCTGGTACCATTTTTAAAGCCCACGGGCATCGATAGTCCGCTTGCAAGATTCCTATGTGTCTGGCTCTCGGTGGTCCGTGCACCAATGGCCGCCCAGCTGACCAGATCATCAATGTATTGGGGAACAATGGGATCGAGCATTTCACTTCCGGCCGGCAGGCCCATCGAGACAATATCGAGCAGAATCTGCCGTGCAAGCTTCAAACCGTAGGCAATGTCATAGCTTCCGTCGAGATAGGGATCGACAATCAAACCACGCCACCCTATTGTGGTTCGGGGTTTTTCAAAATAGACACGCATCACTACATAGATAGAGTCGGAAACCTCATCGGCCAACTCTTTAAGCCGTTTTGCATAATCGATGGCGACATTGCGGTCGTGTATGGAACAGGGGCCAACTATCGCCAAAAGTCGTTTATCCTTGCCGGTTATGATATTTTTAATGATTCGCCGGCTTTCGATGACCGTATTCGCAATCGCAGGTGTCAAGGGATACTCCCGCTTCAGTTCTTTTGGGCTTATGAGAGGAACCGTAGAGCGAATGTGGAGGTCATTGATTCTCTGATCGTTCTCGTTCAATGTTTTTCTCCGTCTTCCATTTCGTTCCCTTTATTGTGCCGCTTTGTCTTACCACTGTAAAGATAGCGCTTGATCTTTTGGGTCGGAGTTTTTTCAAAGGGCTCATGTTGTTCCAACAGATCGTGTAACTTGGAAAAGGAACTCAGGCGCTTATTCGCCATAATCTTCAACTCGTTAAGGTATTCACCGACGTGATGGGAGATGTCTCCGGCAGAGTCTGCAAGATGGCTGAAGGCCTCTTTGATTTGATCATAATCGACATGGACTCGTGCGAAAATCTTCCCTTCTTCTTCAAAGACCAGGGAATCCGTCACAAAATTGAATTGATTGATAACGGCCTCAATCGATTCCGGATAAATATTTTCACCGCTTGGACCAAGAATCATGTTCTTGCTTCTGCCCCTGATGTAGAGAAAGCCGTCTTTGTCAAAGACTCCGAGATCCCCGGTACGGAACCATCCATCTTCGGTAAAGGCCTCAGCGCTCTTTTTTTCGTCATGGTAGTAGCCAATCATGACATTCGGCCCTTTTACAAGGATCTCTCCTTCCCCTGTCACAGGATCCGGATCCCCAAGTTTGACGACAACCCCGGGAATGATTGTCCCGGTCGAGGTATATCTCGTTTCTGAGGGGGAACAACCGGCTATAAGGGGACTTGTTTCGGTGAGACCGTAACCGATCGCGTAGGGGAATTGTGCTTCACGAAGGAATTTTTCAACATCGGGCGCAAGGCCGGCACCACCGATACCGAAAAAATAGAGCCGCCCGCCGAAAATTCTCATAAGCTTTTTTCCGGCAAAACGATTGAGCATCTTTCGAAAGGGAGGAATTCGATAGAGAAGTTTTACGGCCGTCTTTTTATTCAGAAGAGGCAGAATGCTTTGACGATATAGCTTTTCTATCAGAAGAGGTACCGAAAGCATCAGAGAGGGCCTAATCTCTTTCAGGGCCGGCAGCAGAACGCTCGGAGCCGGCGGCCTATCGAGATAATGGATATGGGCACCCAACATCAAGGGAATAATCATTCCAATGGTGCATTCATAGGTATGGCTTAATGGAAGAATGGAGATAAGGGTATCTCCGGGCTTGATACCCGGAATGGGACTGGTCGCAAGGGCATCGAAAACCAGGTTTCTATGGCTAAGCATCACTCCCTTCGACTGGCCCGTCGTGCCTGATGTATAAATGATCGACGCCACATCATCTTCTTTTGGGATATCTATCTCCAGATCCTTCTCGCTTTTACCCAAAAACTGCTTCAAGTCGATGGGAACGGAGGTCTCGTCCTCTTTCAGAAGAGAAAAATCTTCGATAAAGATAATCACAATCCCTTTTTCTGATACACGTTTCAGTTTCGGATAGAGCTTTCGGGAAACAAAAACGGCAGAGACTCCAGCATGGATGAGAATATTGACCATGTCGGCAGGAGGAAAATCCGGAAGTATCGGAACGGTGACGGCCTTCATCCTGGAGACGGCAAAATAGGCAAGCCCCCAATTTGGCATATTTGCCGAAACGATGGCAACTCGATCACCGGGCCTAATGCCAAGCCCTTTCAGCGCCGCCGCCAATTGTAGACTTTTTTCGTCGAGGTCACGGTAGCTAATCGTCCCTCCCTTGATAAAGGAGAGGGCCGGACGTGTATCGTATCGTCGTGCAGATTGCGTAATGAATTCCCGAAGCGTGAGTGTATCGAATGTCATAGGTTTCGTTCCTCCCAATTCTCCGCGGCGGCGGGCACAAAACGTTCACCTTTTTTTAGAATTCGGTAACGCCCCTTCCACTCGAGACTCTCTTTCACATGATGTGCAAGGAGTTCCGGACTATTGCTATTCCCGGAAAGATGGCAAAAATAGACCGATGAAAGCATAGACTCGGGAGAAAGGTTGTTCAGAAACTGAACGGCAGCACTATTCGATAAATGTCCTTTATCTGATGCAATACGTTTTTTAAGGAAGCGTGGATAAGAACAGCTTTCAAGCAATGTCTCATCGTAGTTTGCTTCAAGAAACAGCACATCCGAAGATTCTGCATACTTGGTCATGATTTCCGAGGTAAGCCCCGTATCGGTCAGAATCGTAAACGTTGTTCCGGCAAGGCTAAAATGGTAGCCCATCGAATACGGGGCATCGTGACTGGTGGAAAAGGCTTCAAAGCGTAAGGCTCCGGTTTCATATTCCCGACCGGTCCTGATATCGAGCTTCTGTTCAATATCCCCCTTGATATAGCGGCCGAGATCAAGTTCACCGTGAGCTACCACCGGCAGATGATAACGGCGGGACAGTGGTGCTACACCTCTAAGATGGTCGTCATGAATATGGGTAAGAAATATAAATTTTAATCGCGATAGATCGAACCCCGAAGATTCCGCACGTCTGGTCAACTCTTTAAGAGAAAAACCGTTATCGAACAGAAAAGCTTCTCCATCATGCTCGAACAGATAGGCGTTCGCATTCGATCCGCTTCCGAGAATCGAATAACGCATCGCTACCCCTTTTCCCGACGGGCAAACTCACTCCATACATTGGGAGCATCCCCGCAGACAGCACTACCGGCGGCACGCACTACCGGCGTCTTTAAAAGCTCGGGATGCTCAAGGATCTCTTCGAGGGGGTCATACTCCCTCCACTGATACCCCGCCTTGCGGTAAAAATCACCGTCACTATCGATAAGTTCCTCGGGAGGAACCGATTTAGCTATATTCGAAAGTTCTCCGGGAGAAAGCCTGTGCGTTTTCAGATCAAAATCCTGGAAGCCGATACCACGCTCACTAAAAAAACGTTTAGCCTTTTTTGTGGCACGACATTTCTTACTGCCGATTATCTGAATCATGATCGCTAAACTTTATACTCCGAAAGAAGAATTTGCAAGGGAAGAGTGCAAAAAGGTGATAGCGAACATTTGACCAATAGCCGGGAACGTGGTACACAATATTCATATGAGAAGAACACATCGAATCGTCACCATTCTTTCTATGGCTCCCGGAGAGCGTGTAACGGTATATGGATGGGTCCGAACCAAAAGGGACTCGAAGAATGTCTGTTTTCTCGAGCTGTCCGACGGTTCCTCCTTTCGAAATCTTCAGGTTATCGTCGATAAGGCAGAGGAAGAAAAAAGCCCGGTCATCGATAGCATCACCACCGGTGCGAGTGTGGAAGTTACCGGTACCCTTGCCGCCTCCCCGGGGAAGAATCAGAGTATAGAGCTTCAGGCCGATAGTCTGAAACTCATCGGAGAAGCCCCTGCTGAAAGCTATCCGCTTCAGAAAAAACGTCACTCCTTTGAATTTCTGCGGGAGATCGCCCACCTCAGACCGCGAACGAACACCTTTGGAGCCGTCACACGGGTGAGGAATCAGTTATCCTGGGCTGTCCATCGTTTTTTTCAGGAACAGGGGTTTATCTATGTTCATACTCCCCTCATTTCCACCAGCGACTGCGAGGGTGCAGGTGAGATGTTTCAGGTTACGACTCTTCCCTTGGAGAAGGTTCCGCTGAAAGAAGGCAAGATCGATTATTCTCAGGATTTTTTCGGCAAAAGAGCCAGCCTCACGGTAAGCGGGCAGCTTGAGGCCGAAATCTACGCCTCCGCCTTCTCAGACGTCTACACCTTCGGCCCCACATTCCGTGCGGAAAACTCCAATACAACTCGTCATCTTGCGGAATTTTGGATGATCGAACCTGAAATGGCCTTCTGCGATCTTGCCGGTAATATGGAGCTTGCCGAGGCCTTTCTGAAAAATATTCTATCATCGGTCCTTGAGCATTGCAGCGAGGATATGAAATTCTTTAATCAATGGGTCGAAAAGGGTATTATTGACAGCCTTGAAAAGGTCATCGATACGCCCTTTACCCATATGAGCTATACCGAGGCTGTTCAGGCCCTCAAAACAGGCAAAACGAACTTCGAATTTCCCGTTGAATGGGGATCCGACCTGCAGTCGGAGCATGAACGCTTTTTGACCGAAACGGTCTGTAAGGGGCCGGTGATAGTAACCGACTATCCCAAAGAGATAAAGGCCTTCTACATGAAGCTTAACGATGATGGAAAGAGCGTCGCGGCCATGGATGTGCTTGTCCCCAGACTTGGGGAGATCATAGGAGGAAGCGAGAGGGAGAGTCGCCTTTCGGTGCTTGAACAGCGGATTCACGATACGGGATTGAATCCTGAAGAGTACTGGTGGTATCTTGATCTTCGTCGTTTCGGCACGGTTCCCCACTCCGGTTTTGGGCTCGGCTTTGAACGGCTTATTCAATATGTCACGGGAATGCAGAACATCAGAGATGTTATCCCGTTTCCCAGAACGGTCGGCAACGCCGCCTTTTAGTTGCCGACAAAGATAAGGCTGAGTGCCGGTATATAGGTTATCAGTAAGACGGCAACCAGCATCACAAGGAAAAAGGGAAGCACCGACCGATACATAGCAGGGAGGGGCTTCCCGAAACGATAGCTGGCAAGGAAAAGATTCAAACCCACAGGCGGCGTGAGATAACCAAGTTCCAGATTTGCGAGGAAAATAATTCCAAGATGTACGGGATGTACTCCGAACAGCTCTCCCAAAGGAAGGATGAGGGGGACAACCACCATGATCGCCGAAAAGATATCCATGAGACAGCCGGTTATCAAAAGGCCGATATTAAGTAAAAGTAAAAAAAGCAGCCGGGAGGAGATGTGGGCTTCCATCCAAGCGGCGAGCTTCATCGGGACTTCCGCATCGACAATGTAATAAGCGAGGCCCCGACTCGATGCAAGAATAATCAGAACTCCTCCGATAATGGGAACACTTTTTATCAGGACCGACGGCAATCTGCGAAGCGAAATATCACGATGGATGCACATCTCGACGATGAGCGCATAGAGTAAGGTGACAGCCCCGGTTTCCACTATGGTGGCTATTCCCGTCAAATAGGGAACAAGTACGACAAGCGGTAAGAGCCCTTCCCAAAGAGCATTACCTATGATACGCAGGACTGGCTCATGGCCGGACTCCTCTACCTGCACCCCTTTGGATGATGCTCGAAAGCCCATAAACGAGACCATGACTACCATAATCGTGCCGGGAATAATGCCCGCCAGAAACATGTCACGGATACTGATTTGGGCGACAACCCCATAAAGGATAATCGGCAGACTCGGGGGAAAAAGGAGGCCGATACTCCCGCTGCTGGTAAGTAAACCGTCGACAAAGCGTTCATCAAAGCCGTTTTTCCTGAGAATAACCGATAAGAGCCCTCCAAGGGCCAAAATGGTCACCCCGGAAGCACCGGTAAAGGTGGTGAAAAAGGCGCAAACAATAACAGCTACCGCGGCCATCCCGCCGGGAAGTCCTCGAAACAGGAGACGAAAAAGGGCAATGAGGCGTTCACCCGCCCCACTTTCGGAAAGGACAAAACCGGCCACGGTAAATAAGGGAATTGCCGCAATGGTCTGGGCGGTCAACATCGAATAGGATTCGATCGGTACGACCTCAAGACTGCCGAAGGATTGGGCGAAAAGAAGCAGGGCCCCACCGCCAAGCACGACAAAAAGCGGCACACCCAGAAAAGCAGCGAAGATAAAAAGTATCAGCAGCAGCGGTACCACTCTTTCCGCCGCATTGTAATACATCTGAACAGCAGCATCGATAAAATCCAAAGGAGCCGCAGGAATAAAAGTAAGGAGGTTTGCCACCGCAGGCAGGGCAAGAAGCGTTCCACAAACGATTGCGATCAGGCCGAACACAGGCACAAGGCGGGGCGATCGCTCAGTCTCGATAAGACGAAAGATAAAGCCGAAGGCCATGAAAAGATAGCCCAGCGGCATAATAAGGATGATCAGCCGTGTTGGGATACACCCTACCATGGCCTCGGGGCCGAAGGCTATAAATAACATCGAAAGGCTGGTCCAGGCAAAAGCAATGGAAACGGCAACGGAAATAAAGGTTGCCGCAAGGGAAATAGCAAAGGCCTTTCTTCCCTTAAGAAAATGGGCAACGGCCGAAATGCTTAGATGGTCGCCATTGATCGCACCGGCGACCCCTCCGAGAAAGGTAAGAATGAGCACAAGATGGGTAATATAGTCGGATGAAGCGGTAATCCCCCTGCTGAAAAACAGGCGCAGGAGGATTTCAGAAACAGGAAGAGCGACGAGCAGGAGGATCGACAGACCGGAGATATAGGAAACGACGCGTTCTATCCGTCTCATTTTTTCCTGTACTCTTCAAGATACGCCTGAATCTCCTGCAGAACAGCTCCGGAGTAATCCTTATCCAGTCCAGAGGAATAGGCACGGGCGATTTCCTCTTCCCATAGCTCCCATTGCTGATCGCTTAAGGTATGGACCACCAAACCATTTTCCTTCATGATCGACATTGCCTCCTCCTCGAGCTGGGTAGAGCGCTCGTACAGGGGCTTGATATGCTCCTGGGCCGATTCCAGGAGCCGTATTCTGAGCGATTCCGGTATCCGCTTCCAGCTGCGGTCACTGAACACGAGGGCACCAAGTAGCGGGGAGATGGGATATTCAAGCATATGGTTTGCAACGCCGAAGACCTGGTAGGCCGCTGCCGCAAGAGGGCTTGTGAAGGTCGCCTCAATCATTCCCCCCTGAAGAGAGCTGAGCCAGTCAATAGTGTCGACGGGCAGAACCCTGTATCCCATATTTTTCCATATCCGTTCCATTCCCTCTTGTCCCGGAATGATCCCCAGTCGCAAACGCTTTAGATCATCGGGGATAACGACAGGTTTTGTGGAGAAAAATTTGACCCAACCGGCCATGGTCCAGGTAATCAGTTTGTACCCCTTCTCGCTGACGATCTTGTCGAAGGTCGGTTCCATCTTGGGAACAAGATAATCATACTCATCGGCACTGCGGATAATACGGGGGAGGCTCATAATGAAAAGATCGGGGCTGATGATATCAAGTCCGATGGAGGTGAGCACCACACCGTCGAGCTGCCCTACCCTCATCTTTCTGATCATGGCCTCTTCGTCACCCGCAATTCCTCCGGCATAGATTTTTATGCTAAGGCGGCCATCCGAAAGTTCTTCCCAGTCTGCGGCAATCTCTTTCAGGGTCTGGTCCCATGGACTTCCGGCCGGTGCTATACTTCCGATTTTTACGGTCAGAGCGGGTAGATTCATCACGGCAACCAGACAGTACAGAACGGCAACAACGAACGTGGTTTTTCTTTTCATTTTACTCCTCCGATTGTTCATCGGGAATAACGACAAAAAAATCCTCGGCATGAGCAAGAAGCCACCGAGCCTTCTCCGCTTGGAGGGTATTTACCAGCCGGGAGTCAGGCCTCGTTTCCATATCGACGGCGAGTCCCTTTTCAAGCATAGCCCGAAATCCCTCGTAATCCTGCTGTGGCACACAGACAGCCTCGGCATAGGCGACAAAGGGGCTCACAAGTCCCTCTTCCCCCAGCTTGAGCGAGCGTTCAAAATGGTGATATGCGGCACGGTAGGGATCGCTGATCGGATCAATCCCGAGACCGTGGTAATAATCGGCCTCCCATGTCCGAACGGGGTCGTCGGCAGGAGCCACATTCGGCCGATAACGCATCGCTTCGGGCAGAGCGGGAAGCACAGCAATGGCAAGTTCATGAAGGGCCCCGTAATTAAAGCCCTCGTCAAGGCTGAGTGCCCGCACAAGAAGGGCATATGCGGTGGGGGCCTCTGCCATTCGCCTCATATTGAAGCCTTCGGCCGAAATTGCCCCGAACCATCCGGCGGCGGCCCAGTAGAGATCCGAAACATCTTCCTTCGAACAGTTTTCCAGTGCCTCGTCGTATCGTTTTTCATTCAACAGACGAATGCATCCGTCGTGCCGCGTTTCAAGGGCCCTTAATGCGTAATCGCGTCCCCGAAGGTAGAGAGAGGCGGCACGCTGTAGCATATGGCGCTGCTTTTCCCACGAGGATTCCATGCTGGCGGGAAGCTGACAAAAGGCATTAGCATAAGAGACAAACCCCTCACCGGCGGCAGAAAGAAGAGCCGGATGGTCCGGATGATCGACCAATAGAGCCTCGTACATTTTCAAGGCAAAGGGCAGCGATTGTGCTGCCAATTCAGGATCGCTTTCGCCGGTAAATGCCGTCGAACTTCCTGCTCCGGTTAAGGCGTCTATCGCCATCTCCGTGGCAAATTTCGTGGGGGAGCAAGCCGTCACCAGGGCAAAAAGCAGAAGAAAAAAAACAAGATCAAAGGTTTTTTTCATGATTTACCCCTTGTTATGTTTTGCCAATAGGGTATCAAAAGCATTTGCAAATGGAGTGTAATGTTGTTCTCCACCCTTTTTTTGTGTGGGCATGATACCAGAAAATCGCAATTCGGTCATGATATTTCTCATGCTTACCCGTTCGGCGATATTCTCTTTAGTATAGACCGATCCATCGGTATCAATGGCTACGGCCCCCCGTTCAACCACCCTTGCTGCAAGGAGTATGTCGCGGCTGATACAAATATCCCCGGCTTCACATTGCCGTACAAGGGCATCATCTGCCGAATCGTCCCCCTTTCCTACAAGTACCATCTCCTGCTTGGAAGATTCGACATCGGGTAAACGGCGGTCGGCAAAAAAAAGAGCGGGAATCCCCAAGCGTCCGGCCGCCCGAAGCACGATGGCACGGACATTTCTCGGACAACCGTCAGCGTCAACTAATAACTTCACTCAAAGGCTCTCCAGGTAAGGTGGCTATATAGGCTTGCCCCTCTCCTCTTATCTGCAAGCCGCACGTTGCAGGAAGGAAGAGACTCTGTCCGCGTTTCGCCTCCATTGAATCCGCTTGTCCGGATACTCGAAACATAAGATGCCCCTTTGTCACCAGAACGATCGCAGGGAAACGGCCTTCAATAGTGGCCTCGCCGCCGTCGAACCGCTGCAATTCAAACTCTTGTGCCGGCGTTTGGTAGCGGAATAGCCCTACATCCGTCTTGACCGGCGTAAGTATCGCGGGGGTGGAAGAAGAAAAGATGAGCACCGACTCAAGCTCATTCATATCAATATGTTTGTGTGTAAGCCCTCCCCGAAGGACATTATCGGAATTTGCCATGAGTTCGACGCCAACCCCTTCCACATAGGCGTGAAGCAGGCCTGCCGGTTGATAAAGAGCCTGGCCGGGGTCCAAACGGATTACATTAAGATACAGCGGTGCCGATACGGCAGGATCATCGGGATAATAGTCGATAAATCTACGAACAAGAGCGGCCTCTTTTTTCTTTCCATCAAGAGCCCCCCTTTCTTCCCTCGCCCAGGAAGCGAGAGCATCGGCAAGTTCTTTGCTATCCTCTTTCTCAAGATTAAGAAGGGCCATAAAAAAGGAGGAAAGTGCATGTTCTTTTTCCTTAAGCAAAGGGAGGAGTTTCCCTTCTGCCGTACGACTTTTTAAACGTGAAAAACCGTCGATAATTTCCTCTCGATCACGAAAGCCGCACATGGCGGTAAAAGGAGTGAGGGCCGCTATGATTTCCGGTTTGTGATTTCTATCGCGATAGTTGCGGTGAGGGGCGTCAATGGGAATTCCGGCAGCTTCCTCTCTGGCAAATCCCGCCTCTGCCTGAGCTTTATTAGGGTGGGCCTGAATCGAAAGAGGTGTCTTTGCCGCAAGGACCTTAAAAAGAAAGGGCAAACGCCCACCATATTTCCCATTAATCCCAGAGCCGAGAAAAGCCTCGGGATTGGTACTCAAAAGATCTCCCAATTCCTCGAACTTCCCCTCCTTAGACAATACCTTACTCGGACCGCGGGGATGGTCCCCCATCCAGAGCTCGGCAAAGGGACGACCGTCGGCTTTGATCCCCAAAAGCTCAGGGATAGCCGTCTCTTCCCCCCAGGGATAATGCTGTACAATATTCTGTAGAAAATACGCGTCACACTTCATACAACTAGTGTATACCGCTCTTCAAGAGATAGTCAAAGGGAGAGCCCTTGCCAGAAAGGGTAATATCGCCCCATACTATAGCAACAAAACCCGAAACAATAGGCAGGAACCAAAGATGATATCGGAAGGCATGCTAGATACATTATTTGCAAACCAGTTTCGTCGAGAGAGCAGTTGCTTGGTCGTTAGCCCGGGAAGAACGGAACTGTGCGGTAACCATACCGACCATAATCGAGGTAAAGTCCTTGCTGCGGCAATAGATCTTGCCAAGACGGCCGCCGTTGCGCCGAGGGACGATATGCGGGTTGAGATCATCACGGAGGGTTTACCCGAACGGGTAGACCTTATAATCGATGACGACAAACCGCGAGAAGAGGAAAAGGGAACCTCCTCTGCCCTTGTTCGGGGAGTTATTGCGGCCCTTCGGCGGAAGGGATTCAAAGCAGCGGGCTTTTCAGCCTTCGTTCGCAGCGGGGTGGCTCTCGGCTCCGGCTTAAGCTCTTCGGCAAGCTTTGAAGTGCTCATTGCAAAAATCATCTCCAGACTTTTTAACAACGACACTATCGATCCCTTGACCATGGCCCTCGCGGGGCAAGAGGCAGAAAATCGGTTTTTCGGAAAGCCCTGCGGCCTTATGGACCAGATTGCCTGTTCCTACGGCGGTATTGTGTCCGTTGATCTGGAATATCCGGAGAAGCCGATAATCGAATCGGTCGACTTTAGCTTTTACGACCACGGGTACACCCTCGCAGTCATTCATACCGGGGGCAGTCATGCCGATCTTACCGGCGATTATGCAGCGGTTCCCCAAGAGATGGAGGCTGTCGCCCGTTTTTTCGGAAAAACGGCATGCCGCCAGTTGTCGAGAAATCAGCTTTTCGAGGAGCTTTCCTCTCTTCGAAAAGCGGTTGGAGACAGGGCCATATTGCGTGCACTCCATTTTTTTAATGAAAATGCTCGTGTAACAGAAGCCACTGAAGCATTAAAGAAAGGAAACATGCAGGAATATCTTTCGATCATACGGGCTTCTGCTAAAAGTAGCCGGGATCTGCTTCAAAATATCTATTCCCCATCAAAACCGGAGGAACAGAATATCTCCATGGCTTTGGCCCTTGCCGAAGAGTTGCTTGGAAATGATGGAGCCTGCCGGGTCCATGGGGGAGGCTTTGCCGGAACCATCCAGGCCTATGTTCCCAACGAAAGATTTTCCTTTTTTCGAGAAAGGATGGAGCATTATCAAGGAAAAGGAAGCGTCACTCCCATCTTAATATCCTCAACGGGGGAGTGCTAAACTTGACCACCAACCGTCGACCGTCGTATAAAAATAAAACGCGTACGTAATACATCAATCCGAGGAGTATCCAGATGAATATTTCACTACTACAGAAAAGCCGATATGGCTATAAGCCTATTCTCCCGAGAGCCCTTTCTGGGGATCTGGGAACGTTGAAAACGGTGACGGGAGAGGCAACCGAATCGGTTGCCAATCAGAATGAAATGAAACAACTCTTTCCCATAAGTTACGGAAAGCCAATCGTTACCTTTGAACCCGGCGAGGGCAGCGTCACTTCAAGAGCCTTAAAGGTGGGGGTCATCCTTTCCGGAGGGCAGGCCCCAGGCGGACACAATGTCATTGCAGGGCTCTACGACGGTTTGAAGAAATGTAATCCTGAATCGAAGTTATTCGGTTTTCTCGGAGGTCCTTCAGGCATTCTGGATGATAAAGCCATTGAATTGAGCGATGGCTATGTCGATCAGTACCGCAATACCGGAGGATTCGACATTATCGGTTCCGGCAGAACAAAACTGGAAACCGAAGAGCAGTTTGCCCGCTGTGCGGAAGTTTGCAAAGCCAGGGGCATAGAGGCCATCGTCATTATTGGGGGTGATGATTCCAATACGAACGCTGCGGTTCTGGCCGAATACTTTGCAAGGCAGAAACATGACCTTTCGGTGATTGGTGTTCCTAAAACCATTGATGGCGACCTGAAAAATGAGCAGATCGAGGTAAGTTTTGGTTTCGATACCGCTACAAAAACCTACTCCGAACTGATCGGTAATATTGAACGTGATGCAAACTCCGCCAAGAAGTATTGGCATTTTATCAAGTTGATGGGGCGATCGGCCAGCCATATCTGCCTCGAGTGCGCCCTTCAGACACACCCAAGCATCGCTCTTATCAGCGAAGAGGTCGAAGAAAAGGGAATGACACTCAATGAGATAGTCAACCAGATTGTCGATGTCGTTGTGACAAGAAGCAAAGAGGGGGAAGATTTCGGCGTTGCCCTTGTACCCGAAGGGTTAATTGAATTCGTTCCGGAGATGAAACATCTCATTGAGGAGCTCAATGACCTACTGGCTCACCACGAGGAGCATTTTTCTACCCTCAGAACCTTCGAAGATCAGTCCGAATGGGTAAATAAGAACCTTTCACGGGACAGCTCCTATGTCTTCTCCAGCCTGCCGAACAATATTCAACGCCAGCTTCTCATGGACAGAGATCCCCACGGAAATGTACAGGTATCAAGAATCGAAACCGAGCAGCTGCTTATTGAAATGGTTGCGGACAAGCTCGAAGAGATGAAGCACGACGGCAAATATGCGGGAAAGTTCTCTACACAGCACCACTTTTTCGGATATGAGGGGCGTTGCGCCTTTCCTTCCAATTTTGATACAAACTACTGCTATGCCCTTGGTTTCAACGCTGCGGTTCTTATCCGAGAGAGCCTAAGCGGCTATATCTCTTCCATCAGAAATCTCGGCCAGCCAGCCTCCCAATGGGTCGCGGGGGGAATTCCTCTTACCATGATGATGAACATGGAGCTTCGGCACGGAGAGATGAAGCCTGTCATCAAAAAGGCCCTTGTTGATTTATCTGGAGCTCCTTTCCGAACATTCGTTGCACACAGAGATGAATGGGCGGTTAAGACCAGCTTTACCTACCCCGGTGCAATCCAGTACTATGGGCCGGACGAGGTGTGTAATATGCCTACTATTTCTCTCAGCCTCGAAGCGGGAAAAGAGTTTATCTAAAACTATGATAAAGGGCGGCGTCAGATGAAGCCGCCCTTTATATGGTATATATTAATCGTATTGTGATGCTAAGCCGTTTTTTTTCATACCGTTTTTTTATGGTTTTTCCACTTTTGATTTCACTCTTGTGTTTTTCCTGTGCAACAAGGTATCCCAACGCCTATCTCGATACCTCGATGTACAGAATCGAGCAAGACCGAAAAACCATCGAAGAAGAGGAAGGGCTTTCGTTTCCCTTGTCGGAACAACAATATCTGAAAGAAGATATAAACGGGCACTTGCCTGAAAGTATTTACATAAAGACCCGTACGCAAACCTTCAATACCAATTACTATTTCATTCTCGTCGACGGCCGCATCTATTATAAGTCGAGAGATAAGGAAACGAAGCCGACGGATTGGGCCCTTTTGACAAGAACGGGATTGCCACACAGACGTTTTTCCCTGAATTTTCATCATGCATCACGGATTGTGGAAATTTCTGCGGACGCCGATGAACTTATGGCCTTGTCCGATGAAGGAGTATTCTACCGCATAAAACTTGGCTATAGCCTCCGGCAGAGGAAGGAAAGGTGGTACGATGTTCAGGGGTGGCCCTATGAATCGGAGTTGAAGATGAATCCCCTTGTCGTGGGAAACCGCGCTTGGAGCATCGGGATCCGTAACGACCAGGTTCTTTGGTACGAAGATATCTATCACAATCAGCATCACTATGGGACCATGGGTATTAACACCATCTACGTTCTCGGAAAAGAAGGCCAAGAGATACGATTTGCAGATACAGGATTGCCTAGTGATTTCAGCCATAATCTCCTTGGTCCGGAACGGGGAAGTTTTATAGCGGAATCGATCAGTGCAAGTGCATCGACCATGTTCCTTATAAACGCCGCCGGAGAGATGTATACTCGTTTGGCGGATTTCGACACCGTCGGGAGCGATCCGATGTTCTATAAATATACCTATGAAAAACGGGATTTCGGCATAGCAGGTTCCGATTACCGCTCTAATTTCACCCCATGGGCCCTGCCCTCTGAGCCTTGGCAAAAGCAGCCTTCCGTCAACCTGTCGGCAGGGGCTCGACTATCCCGTCGCATTACGATACTTCAGACTGGAAAAGGAAACGAAGCCCGCGAACTGCGTGTCGCGGGAAGCAATTCTGCGGGAGAAAACGGATATTATTATAAAATGCTCACCGATCAAACATGGTCTTTTCGAAAGGCTCCGCTCTTTTTGTCGGAAGAGGATTTTCTTGACGATCAACTGATTCGTAAAGGGAGTGCACCTCGAGGGCTTAGGCAGGAACACGCCTTTGAGGGTAGATTGTGGACGGATAATGTTCCGGATAGCGAATATACCTTCTCCATTCCCGATTTTTCGATTCAGGAAGGATCCTGTCATCTTATTATGCAACGGGGAGAAGAGTCTTTTACCCTCGTTCTTCATCCTGTAGAAATGTGGACCTATCTCAAGAGATACAACCCTGGCAGAGACGGTACAGCGAAGCTTTTTTTTATAACCACCGAGGTTCCCAAAACAGATTATGAAACCTTGTCTCCGGAGTTTTCGTCAATGATACGGGACTATATTGCACCCGAAAGCCTACAGCTTTTTGCTTATGTTGCCGAGGCGACAAGCGATTATGTACTCATAAAACCAAAAACAAGTCACAATCAGCGCTCCTATCTTTTTTTGACAAAACCGGGTGAAGAAAAGCCATATACTCCAGACATCCTAAGAACAGGAGCGGAAGGGGATGATGAGTTAATCTCCCGCTATATGTCGGAGGAACTAGTTCTCAAGGACCCTGATTTTGTGGACATACGACGGAGAAGCGAGGTCGAAAAAAAGCTTGCCGAAAATATCGAGTATCGGAAAACCCTTGATAAGGCGCTGAGATTGTTTCGCGGATATGCCAGAAGTTCCGATCTCTCACGACTCGCCTATTCGGCCTTCGACGGACTATCGTTCGTCACCTTTATGCAGCATATCGATTTCCCCAAAATTAAGACATTGACCATGTTTGGTGAACCGATCATGGCGAACAACCACAATCTCTATACCGCAATGGCCGAGAACAAGGATTGGCTGTACGGAAATATCATAGCGCTTCTTGATTTGCGCATAGCTGCATATCGAGAGCTATTGGAGGATTTCGACGATAATAACTATACAGCAACTGTTTCGCCCCATTATGCAGAGGACTATATCGGTTATTTTCGTAAGCTTGGGATTCCCTCATCCGCACGAGGTTCCCTCTTCCTTTCCGAAGGTACATCGGCACAAGGCAAGATATTTCCGATCTCGCCTCTTTTTCCGGGATTTCTTATCGTTAACGATGATACGTCGGATCTCATTCTTGTTGAACTGGTAAAACCGGAACAGGCCATCTCGAATCTTCTTCAGGACGATCAAAAGGAAAAGATCCTTAAAACGAAGGTTCGCTTTTATCTTATGCATGCCTCCTATGAGGAAGAAACAGCGCTTTCCTCACTGCAAGGTGCAAACGGATGGATTGAATGGGACGATAGTCACCTTACCGTTATACAACGAATTTCTCTCTTTAAGGCAAAACGGGTGTTTATCGCCTTTACGCACTGAAATCCCATATCAATCTTATATCTGCTTATCGGCAACGGCATCGTAGGTGAGCTCAAGGGCTTTTCGCACTTCCGGATAGTTTTCATAGAGTAACGTCGTCAAAACCTCGATAAGAAAATAAAAAGGTAGACGGGTACTTAACTCCGCCTGAAGAGCCGGAATTTTGATTGCCGTAATCATACTGCAATCCGACAGTTCTATTAATGGCGATTTTATATGGTTTGTAAACGATACGATTCTTGCCTTCGCTTTTTTCGCCAGCTTGACTGTCTCCAAAATTCCCTTTGTTGCTCCCGAAAAAGAAAATACAACCAGCAGATCTTCAGGACTTAATAAAGAAACCCGATATGCCTGGACATGTTCATCAGCATCAAGCGAAATGTTCCCAAACCCAAGCCGCAATAGTCTGTACACAAAGTCCTGCGCCATGGGAAACGATCCACCGAAACCGATCACAATAATCTTCCGTGCCGCTATAATATGCTGTGCTGTCTCGAGCAGAGCTGCCTCATCGGTATTCCGAACGGTACTATTCAGCTGCTTGATTACTTTCTTCCGATAGCTTTCAAGAAAAGAGCCGTTATCACCTTCTTTTATCTGTTCAACATGATTATTTTCAGTTGCAAGACGAATTTTGAAATCCTGAAAACCCGAACAGCCAATTTTTTTGCAAAAACGAATAATGGTACCATATCCGACTCCGCTTTCTTCTATAACTTCGGTAATGGTTTTAAATATGATCTGGGGATTCTTCTTGATATAGCTAATTAATTTCTGCTCAGTCGAACTAAAAACATTCGACTGCGTCTCAATCTTATCCCATAAAAGCATATCGTTTTTATAGCATAGTTCCATTATTCTGTCTTTGTAACTTTGCTGCTATATTTGGGAATACCTGCTTTGGGATTTTTTTTGCACGCATAGGCAACCATGAGCTCTTGAAATGTCGTCATTACCCCAAGGGCTGCCGCAATATCGTTTCCCACAGGACAGTGGATAGTGATGGCATGGTCTAAAGGACTCATGCCGGAGGAGTCTATCACTATCAAGGCACAGGAACTTTTCTCAACTATTGTGCTTAGACTCTTGGCCAGTGTCCCTGCCCTTCCGCTTTGACGAAACAGAACCAAGACACTATCCTCGGAAAGGACCTCTACAGGACCATGTCGCAGTTGGCCGGCCTCGTTGCAGACAATCGGCTGGCCACTCAACTCTTCCAGGCCAAGAGAGAAAAGATGTGCAAGTCCGGAGAATAGGCTTCGTCCTGTAACAACAATGTGTTGCTTCGCATATAGTACGCCTAATGCCCGTTCCATCGCCGAAAGGTCGGATTGTGCAAATGCAATAGAATTCATAACGGCCTCTTTACTGACGCCACCAAGCTCAAGGGTAATATATGCCATGACAGCTAAGGAAAGGGTAACGCTTCTTGTTCCGGCATATGCAAGCTCGGCACCTCCCGATGCCACTATCGCGTTAGTCCCTTTTGCAATGGAGCTTTCTTCACTTAGCGTTATGCCGTAAACCTCTTCATCGGAAAGCAAATTCATACATTTAACAGTTTCTATGGATTCTCCTGATTGTGATGTCAGGATCACCAGCCGGTCATTAATGGCCACCGGACTATAAAGGAATTCCGAAGCGGTCATTGCCCAGGCTTCAACGCCGCAGGCTCGTAATTGCAAGGAAAATATCTCATTAACAAAGTGTGAAGCCCCCATGCCTAAAAGGAGCACTTTTTTCCTCTCTTGAATTCTTGCCGCAAGTTTTGTCATCTGTATATGCTGTTGCCTGTAGGTCTGTACGGCGTCCGCCGCCTGCTTATTCATCTCGACCAAGAGAGGTTCGACTCCTGTCGTATCGGAAAGGAGCATTTTATACTTATTCAATAGTTCGTTCATTCTTTATCGTTCCTCCGTGTATGCCATTAATGCAGCTCCATAACATCCTGCCAATGATCCCTTACGTGCCGGTATCAATCTCGTTTTCCCGTATGTGGAAAGCAGGCGTTCAAGCAGACAGCTAAGGTCGGGAATAATATATTCCACAAGCAAGTCCTCTATTCCGCCTCCGATAATGATGATTTGGGGATGAAAGATGATCGAAAGACTCAGCACGGCATCGGTCAAGGCCTTAACCAAACGCTTTCGGAATTTTTCTTTTTCTTTATCACTCCCCTGAGCTTGTAATATCTCCTCCGGAGATGAAGCAAAGCGCAATTGTGCATCTCTATTTATTGCGGTTCCCGACAGGACATTCTCCAGGCATGCCGTTTTTCCGCAGTAACAGAGGATATCTGCATCAACTCCTACCGGAATGTGGCCTATCTCAGGATGCACTCCGCCTGGAAGGCGAAAGATTTTTCCATCAAGGCGGATCGAACACCCCACTCCAGTTCCGAATGTCAACATGATGGAGTTCCCCGGTGGGGT
This sequence comes from Sediminispirochaeta smaragdinae DSM 11293, assembly GCF_000143985.1. GTDB lineage: Bacteria > Spirochaetota > Spirochaetia > DSM-16054 > Sediminispirochaetaceae > Sediminispirochaeta > Sediminispirochaeta smaragdinae. The sequence continues at coordinate 2,418,241 of NC_014364.1, forward strand.
ATCCATGCTTTCAATTTCCCCCAGGTGAGCCGTGTTCGCATCATTCTCAAGCAGGACGGGAACCTGCAGGCGTTCCCGAAGTGCCATAGTGAGGCTGTGCCCTTCAAAACCTGGGAGGGTATAGGGATTTTCAATAACACCTGTCTTGATATTAAGCGGCCCGGAGCATCCAATACCAAGCGAACAAAGCACGCCTCCGGAGTTCTTGAGCATCGTGCCGATCTCTTCAGAAATGGTATCGACGGCTCTTTCCATCCCGTCTATCGAACAGGTCGGAAAGCTTGCAGTATCGATAGGATGCTTTTCGGCATCAAGCAACATGCATTTCATTGATGTTCCGCCTATATCCAAACCGGCATACACTTTCAATCCTTTACGCCTCCCATCATCAAACCTCTTACAAGAGAACGCTGAAGAAGCAACCCTATGCAGACCGGAGGAAGCGACGCCAAAACGCCCCCTGCGGCGATAAGGTTGTAATTTGATTGTCGACCAGAAGCAAGATTGGAAATCACAACCGGCAAGGTAATTGCATTTTGGCTGTTGGTATAAAGCATTGCATAAAAATACTCATCCCATGCCATGAGAAGAGAAAGAAGTGCAACGGTACCGAGCGCCGGAAGTAAAAGCGGCAAGACAATAAGTGAAATTCGCTTGGTAAAACCTGCCCCGTCAATGATGGCGGCCTCCTCTAAGTCATAGGGAATGGTATCGATATTTTCTTTGATAAGCCAAACGCAGAAAGGAAGGATGATTGTGCAATACACAAGGGCAAGTGAAAGAGAGTTATCCAACAATCCTATTCTTGAAAGGATGCGGTATAAGGGCAGCGCATATGCGATAGGCGGCAACATAAAGGTAAAGATTGAAATCTTGAGAATGATATTCTTCTTTCCCGGATAGCGTGAAAATACCCAGGAAGCGGGAATGGTAACAAACATGGAAATAATGACCGCCGATAATGCAGTTTTGAGACTATTTCGGAGGCCGTAGAGAAAAAGTGTGCCTCGACTGTTCAGCCCGACTATCAATAGCCTTTTATATGATGCAATATCAATTTTCTCGGGAATCCAGTGGAGGGGTTTTGTGGTGAGATCTGCAGATGAGCTCAGCGACATGATGATCAACCAGAGAAAAGGCGAAAGAATATACATCACTAAAAGGATTACGGCAGCATACTTTAAAACGATGAAAAGTCTATTGGTCCGCATGGTACTATCCTATGATGATCTTTTTGTCGTGAGTACACGAAGGTACATACATATCAATATCATGATCAGAGCGACCATAATAATTGCAAAGGCCGCACCAGATCCCATTCGCGAATTGGTAAAAGCCTCCTGATAGACGAAAATACTTCCCGATCTTGTCTTATTTGCAGGTCCTCCCTTTGTCATAATGTAGATGATGTCGAATACCTTGACGGTTTCTATGATGCGTAAGACCAGGGCAACCTGGAGGGAAGGTATGATATGCGGCAGTGTTATATAAAAGAAACGTTGGCCGGCCCCGGCCCCATCGATCTTTGCAGCTTCGATTTGTGACAAGGGTAATGTTTGTAAGGCGGAAAGCGTGATCAAAGCCACCAAGGAAAAATTTTTCCAGACATCGGCAAACATAATCGACGGTAAAGCCCTACCTGCATTGCTAAGCCAGCTGGTGTACTCTTTCATAATGCCAAGTTGAAATAGTAGGGAGTTCAGCGCTCCATATTCGGGATTATAGATCAATCTCCACATGATGGCGTTTACCACAGTAGGAACGGCCCACGGCAAAATGAGCAGTGCCCGTACAAAGCTTCTTCCGACAAAAGGCTGGTGTACCAACAACCCGACAGATGTTCCCAGAACCATTTCTGATGTGACAACAACTAAGGCAAACAACAAAGAAACTTTCAAGGAGCTCAGGAATCCATCATCGTGGAAGGCATCTATAAAATTCCGCCATCCAACAAAACTGGCAGGTTCAAGCCCCATGAGCGTCGTATCCGTAAAGCTGAGAAAAAATGTTTGCAGCAAAGGCCAGCCTATCACTGTCCCCATGATTACAACCATGGGGACAATAAGTACATTATACTTCCGAGCTTCTGCGATACTCATTTATTTAATTTCCGAAATTTTCTGCACTGCCTCCTGCAGGGCCTTTTGTGGGGACATGTCACCATAAAGTGCAGACTGGATATATTGCTGAAGAATAGCACTTGCTTCCTGATAATTGGGCTCACTGGGGCGAACATTCATAATCGAGAAAGCCTTTTTTGAGGCCTCGACCAACAGTTCCCTCCCTTCACGAAGCTTGGGATCGTCATACGAGGCTGTCCAAACAGGAAGCTGCAAATTTGAATACGTGTCCTGTACTTCCTTGCTTGACAGATACAAAATGTACGCTAAGGCTTCTTCGAAATGAGGTGACTTTGCTAAAACGCTCAAGCCCATCGAACCGCTCATTGCTGCAGATTCTTTGATACCGGAAGCCCCCGGCAGAACCATGACTCCTACATCTTCTTTTTTCAGGCCACTCTCTTTTGGGTCGGTCGCCAAAGCAAACATATACGCCCAGTTCAATGTAAATGCCGCGTCTCCGCTGGAAAAAACGCGACGTACATCTTCTTCCAGATATTCGAGAGAGTTCGGATTTAATAATCCGCTCTCCTTCAAGTGTAGAAGGAATTCCAGGGCTTGGACGCCAGTCGTGTCTAAAATATAGTTTCCGTTTTTATCTTGAAAGGAGGCTCCGTAGGCTTCCAGAAAATTGGAATAGACACACATGAGGGCCTCTGCTTGGGCAAGACTAAAAACGAAGGGATATTCTACAATCCCTTTTTCCTTTAACGCCTTACCCATGGCTACCATGTCCTCGATACTGGTAGGCGGTTGCTGAAAACCCGCAGCTTTCAGCATTGTCGTATTGTAGTAGAGGTACATGGTATCAAGAAACCAGGGAACCCCATACACTTTTCCCTTCTTTGTTGTAAAGTTCCAGCCGCCTGCCAGAACTCCCTCTTTATATGAAGTAGGTATTTGATCGGTTATATCGCGTAACATCCCTTTGGAAACGTATTCGGCGAACCATATATCATCTACGAGTACCGCATCGTAAGGTCTGTTCGACCCATATGCAAGTAGGGTTTTATTTCTCAATTCCTCGTACGGTACAAACTCTGTATACACCTTGATATTCGGATGTTCCTTCATAAAATCGGCTGTCATATCATTTACGTTTTGTTCCGAATAGGCGGCCTGGGCCATACCCAGGAACCTCAGCTCAATCTGCTCAGGCCCCTGAGACTCTTTGGAACCGGCCGCAAAAACAGGAGAGAGCGTAAGAGAGCAAAGCAAGCAGACCAGAAATAAACCACCCTTTTTCATCTAATTTCCTCCTTTAGATTTTGATGTATCAATCAAAAGAAGTAAAAACACAATTTTGTTAAGTTGTATTTTATATCCACACAATACACATGTAAAGGATATTTTATCCATAGCTTATTTTATAATTTTCTTTTGGTGGTTTTTTAATACCATCTCCAAAAAACTTGCGGAAACGATAATGCACGTCTTATACTTTTGTATACTTATTTTTACTTCCGCAAAGGCCTCACTCCACATATGGACGGCCGATCTACGGATAGTTACTTCATGGAGTGTGGATATGTACTTAAAGCATGCGACAATTGGAAACAAGCTTATTCTGGTCATTGTATTATTGCTGCTGGTGATCTGCGGCGGCATGGGCTGTGTGGCCTATCTCAGCGCCGCAAAAGAGATACAATCAAGTGTCTCGGAATCTCTCGAGGAGATTGCAACGGATTCCGCCAGGTATATTCGTACGGTAATCGACAATAAGCTGCTCGAAATCGAACTTCTCGCAAGTCAGGAGGCGCTACGCAGCAATAACTGGACAGAGCAAACATCTATTCTTAAGGACAAAGCAACTCAACTCGGATATTTGGGGATGGGGATTGTCGGGCTGGATGGCACAGCACGCTACCCCGATGGCAGTAGCGCAGATCTCAGCGACCGTGAATATATCAAGAAGGCTTTTACCGGAACAAGCGTAATCTCCGATGTGATTATCAGCCGAGTCACGAAGCAACCGGTTATCATGTTGGCAACGCCAATCAAGGATGCAAAAGGAGAGATCTCTTCGCTTTTGATCGCCAGACTCAGCGGTATCATTCTTTCCGATATTGCAGAAAAAGTCTGTTATGGTGAAGATGGATATGCATACATTATAAATAATCAGGGCATACTTATTGCCCATCCCAATAGTGACTGGGTCATTCAGGAACGGAACTTTCTGAAAGAGGGGAAGAACAATCCCGAATTTAAGCGTCTATCTGAAACGATGGAGCGCATGGTTGCAGGAGAGACGGGCTTTGATGAATATCCCTTTATGGGGGCCGTTCGTTTTTTCGGTTTTGCTCCCATCGAGAAAAACGGTTGGTCCATAGCCATTGTTGCGTCACGCAAAGAGGTTATGACGGGGACAATAGTGATGGCCAAAAGAATGATCATTCTCTTTCTCGTTTTTCTCCTTGTCGGGATAACGGCGGCTCTCTTTTTTGCAAGAGGAATCAGCAGGCCCATACAGAAGGTGATGCGTACCTTAAAAACGGTAGCCGAAGGCGATCTAACGCAAAAAGTTTCCGTAAATACCGGGGATGAAATCGGCCGTATGAGCAGCAATTTGAACAGCACCATCGATAACCTTAGCGAAATTGTCTCTACCATTCGAGGCAGCGTGGAAGAAACGCAGGGGTCGATTCAGGAACTGCTTGCAGCAATGGATAAGGCCCAAATTTCTTCCGACGATATTGCTTCACTTGCCGAGAAGGTAAAACAAGCAACCATGAATCAATCAACGGTGGTTCAGGAGGTTTCATCCACCATCGAAGAGATCAGCCAGACCATAGAAGCACAAGATATAAAGATCAATTCGCAGGCCGCCAATGTAACGGAAAGTTCTGCGGCTATCAAACAGATGATCGTCAATATCCGAACCATTGCAGAGGGTCTGGCGGCCACCTCAAAAGAGTTCGAGAGGCTGAACGAGGTTGTCTCATCGGGGAGCAGCAATGTACATGCACTTAAAGAGATTATCACCAACCTTTCAAGCCAATCGGAAAGCATTGTTGAAGCAAACGACACGATCACCAATATTGCTTCACAGACAAATCTTCTTGCCATGAATGCCGCCATTGAGGCCGCTCATGCCGGTGAGGCAGGAAAGGGCTTTGCTGTGGTTTCCGATGAAATAAGAAAGCTCGCGGAAGTTTCCAACCAGCAATCTCATGTCATATCAGAAGGGTTGACGCTCTTTCGGAATGCGATCGTCTCCTCCGTTTCCGTATCAACGGAGGCCCAAAGTTCATTTGAGGCCATCGTCGAATCAGTGCGAAGGGTGACACAGATTGAAAAGGAAATACAGGCTTCTCTTGACGAACAAGCGGGGGGAAGTTCTCAGGTATTGGAAGCTTTGTCGGATATTAGTCAAATTACGGAAGAGGTTCATGCCGGTTCAAACGAGATGCTTACAGGCAGCAGATCCATTCTTCAGGAAATAAGTAAACTGGTGGAGATTTCCGCCAACGTCAGGGAATCGGTTCTGGCCGTAGCGGAGAAATCAAAGCAGGTGGATACCGTTGTTCATCAAGCGGTCGACCTGCTGAATTCCAGTAACACCGGCATCGCCTCAATGGAAGAAAAGGTATCGCTCTTTAAGACATGCTGACAGGATGCTGCTGCGTAAAAGTTACAACAGCCCGGTAAGAATTTTTGCAAGTTCCTCAAAGGAGAGTTTTGCCGGGCTGTTTTTCATGGAGGCTTTGGCCGCCAAAGCCGTAAGCTCTTCCTCGGTGAAACCGTAGTCGGAAAGTCCGGACAGGGGGTAGCTACGTTGCCACGAAGTAAGGGTTTCGTTGAGAAGTGCAATTCCGCTGTCGACGGCTTCCCGTGCCGCAGAAAATGCTGCTTCCCGCCCTTTTATATGCCCCGAAAGCAGATAACCGCAGGCGGCATAGCGAATCTTTCCATCGTTTGAAGGTATACGCATCGTTAGCGCCTTTGTGACAGGTGGAAGCAGCAGACCGCAGGCAACCCCGTGAGGAATAGCGCGATTTCCGCCCAATACTCCGGCAGCACCATGAACGAGGCCTAATCCGGCGCTTGCAAGGGCTATACCGCTGTAAAAAGCGGCAAGGGCCATATCCGAACGTACCCGGTAGCGCGCCTGTCGATCCTCTTCGGAGAGGTCCTCCCCATCCGCTTTTGAAAATTCACAGGCCGAAGGAAAGGCCGTGGAGGAAAGAGAAAGACCGGCAAAGCTATATAAATCGGTAAGTATAGTTGCTTTTGTAGAGACCGCAGCCTCGAGCAATTGCGTAACTGCATCCCAACCGGCAGGCGCTGTTACGCCGTAGGGGGCGGCATCAAGGAGCATGGGGTCAAACATTGCCATATCTGGAATAAGGGCCGGATGACGCATCGATTTTTTAAAGCCCGCTGTTCCGACGGAGGAAAGAACGCTATTTTTCGTGGCCTCGCTACCGGTACCGCTGGTGGTGGGAATGGCAATGAAAGGAAGACGCGTTCCGGTCGGAATCAGGTCCCCGACCCCTTCAAGATAGCGTCGGGATGGCTCTTCCATCGTTGCACAGGCGGCAGCAGCCTTAGCCGTGTCGATAACGCTTCCCCCTCCGATGCCGACGACAATAAGTTCGGCTCCCCGCTCTTGCTGATTTTTCTTTATATCGGCGACACACCGATCGACCAGCGCAGGCGAAGGCTCGCCGGAAACATGAAAACGTAAAAGTCTAAGATTTTCTTCGTATAGCCCTGCAATGATACGGGAAGAAAGGGGGGTGCGATCGAAAGAGGAACCGCCGCTTATGAGCGCAACGGTGGAAATAGAATTACCCCACCCTTCTCGAATCACTCTTCCAAGTCGGAGCACACTACCGGCACCCATGAGGGTTCGAGGAATGGCTTCCAGCGCAGCAGCTTCTTCATGCATGATTAGCTCCGAAAAAAAGGAAGTTTTATCTGACGACGATCAGGATCACGAGCCTGTCTGAAGAGTATTGCAACATTTCCAATGACGGAGATAAGTTCGGCAGAACATTCATCGGCAAGATAGCGACTCATTTCCCGTTTTTCCTGCTTGTGATCTACGAAGCGAAGCTTCAGCAACTCGTGCTCATCGAGGGCACGCTCGGTCGCACGAACAATATTATTATTCATTCCCTCTTTTCCCACCATCACCACGGGATTAAGGTCGTGGGCCAGCTTGCGTAGATAGGCCCGTTGTTTACTACTAAGTTCCATCTTTGAAGATTAGCGCGAATGGCGGAAAAAGTCGATCCCTATCCACTTTGCAGGATCGGCCATCGATGCATCGATCATACCGATAGCAACCTTTGCCGTTGTTTCCGCCACAAGGTAGTTCTTCCCGCCAAAGGCAAAGCGTGCACCATTTCCTACAACATCGGTACCGACAAGGCTATGGCCATAGACATCAGATACCATGAGAACAGAATCGATCCCGAAATGGTTGAGTACGGCGGCAAGCAAAAGCCCCCTGCTGTCACAGTCGCCTTCCCCTGATACTGCCACGGCAAGGGGACCGTCGAGATCACTCACCCCCCCACTTCTGCGATAGGAAAACCCCTGGACCCAGCCAAGCAGGCGAGAGGCAAGTTCCCGTTTGGTAAGCCCTCCGTCATTATCAGAACGGGAAATCACTCGATCGAGAACCCGATAAAGGGGATCAAGCCTGTGATAGGAATCCCGGTAAATAATCCGATAGTAACGCTGCCACGCCTCTGCCGCCAGAGGGGTACCGGCATAGGTAACAAGGAGGTTCGCCTCCCTCTCAATGACCCATGCGGCCGCCTCAATATCCACGCTGTCGTAGACAAGGCTCTCGTGGGAATCCTCAAAGGTGAAAGAACTTAGCCGTTTTTCGCCTCCATGTTCGTCGAAAAGATAGCTTGTCACAGGTCCCGGGCGAAGCCTGTCATCATCACTCATACTAAAAGAATCAAGTCCTGATAAAAGTACCGTCGACATCGCCGAAAAACGATCGGGATCGGTTAAGGCCATCAAAACAATATCGAGGCGAGCTCCCTCGATGGCAATCAGATAGCCGTGAAAAGCAATACCATCCCCCGGAAAAATGAGAATATCGGAAAAACGTGCATTTCTTTCCCGATAGGAGAAGGCGTCGGTTTGTTGCTCATCCGCGGCCAAAAGTTCGATCAGATCATTGACCATGGTATCGGCATCATCCCAGGTATCTCCCTCGTAGATCTTCAGACGAAGGTAACCGCCCTCCCCGGAAGGTGCAAAGGTTACGCTTTGGTCGTCTCCTCCCACATACTCCCAGCCCGTCGGAGGATCAAGGCCGAGGTTGTTTCCCAAATGTATCGGCCCGGCCCCAACGTGGGGGAGCACAGAAAGAAAGAAAAGGGCGAGCAGAAGCCATAAAGGGAAGCTTCGGCCCGATTTCATCTACGCTTCTCCTTCCACCGCAAATCGCTTTATCTTCTTGGTAGTCGTCATTTCCATCGCCTCCTCGGTTATTATAACCCTTGCGATCTTTTTATATGAGAGGAGGTCACGGTTGACTTCATCAACGATCTCTTGAATCCTCGCCTTAATTTCCTCAGGCGTATATGCGCTCCCCCGTTTTTTGCCCAAAGCTTCGAAGGCATCCTGGCTCGGATAAACAAGTGCCTCGATCCCCTCGCTCTTCATCTTCTTGTCGATAACAAAGCCGCGCACAAGAATCTGTTCTATCTCGTCGAAAAGCTGGAATCGATCCTCAATTTCTTCGGGAAAGACATTTTTTCCACCTTCGGTAACGATGAGATTCTTCTTTCGGCCGGTAAGATAAAGGTAGTTATCATCATCGAGGTAGCCGACATCGCCGGTACAGAACCATCCGTCATCGGTAAAAACCTCACGGGTGGCGGCCTCATTGTTGTAATAGCCCTGCATGACTACCGACCCCTTAACGACGATCTCGCCGATGCCGCTTTCGTCTGGATTAAGGATTTTCATTTCAATATGAGGAATGATCTGCCCCACGGAGTTCTCTTTGTAGGCCTCTTTAGGGTTGAGATTGATGATCGGCGAGGTCTCGGTCAATCCGTAGCCCTGGACGAAATCGATCCCAAGCTGGTTGAAAAGACTAAAGGTCGATGAAGGAAGCGGTCCTCCGCCACAGATACAGATGCGGTTGGTATCCAAAGAAAGCTTGGCGAGCAGCCCCTTAAACATCGCCTTTCCCGGGTTTACCTTAAAAATCTTTTTGATAAGGCCACTGAGATACATGAGGCCCCGAATAATTCCGTATACAAGAACCCCTTTCTCCCGAATGCCCCGTAAAAGCCCCTTGAGCATCTTGTTAAAGAGCATGGGAATGGCAAGAAACATGGTTACCTTGCCCTCTTTCAAATCATGGAGAATTTGTTTGATGGCAAGTTTTTTTGCAAAAATGATCTCGGCCCCCACCGACAGAGACTCTATAAAGACCGCAAGCATGGTGTAGCTATGGTGCAGAGGAAGAAGGGCATAGAAGACGTCGGTGTCGAAAATATTCATATTGCCCTGAGCCAGGTAACAGTCGGAGACAAGGTTTTTATGTGTCAGCATAACCCCCTTGGGATCTCCCATGGTTCCGCTGGTGAAAAGGATGGCGGCGAGATCATCCTCTTCGGGATACGCTCTCGGAAGAGATTCCGGCTCCACACATTCGAAGACATACCCCGGTTTCCGTGGCGAAAGGCTGATCTTATCTTCTTTCGAAAGGATCCCGTTTCCGTCAAGCTGATCAAATTTTTCTTCATCAGAAAAAAGAAGCTTTACATCGGCAAATTTCATCAGTGCATTAAGTTCAGGCACATGCAACTGATAATCAAGGGGAACAACAATTCCGCCGGCAAAAAGCACGGCAAGGTAGGCAACGGCCCACTCCGGACTATTTTTTCCGGTTACAGCCACCTTATCGCCCTTACCTATTCCCAGTTTGACAAGATAATTTCCTACCTTCTCGACCACATCCAGGGTTTCACGGTAATTAAGAAAGATATTGTCAGGTTCGTATATGGAAAGACAGCGATGCTCAGGGTACCTGCTTACCGTTATACGGAACATTTCGACCAAGGTTGGCCATTCTCCCATAAAAACGGTGCCCCTGTATGTATCGAGAAATTTCCACGGTTCTTTGTTTCGTTTCTTCATGAAAACTCCTTTGGCCCCATGGCCGTAGGGAAAACTATAGCTTATCTATGCGGTTGAAACAACCATTCTTTACATTTATCCCGTTCTTAGCTATTTTATGATCATGGCAGGAAAAAAGAAAGATAACAATTGCTGGAATAAAGAAAGCCCCAAGGGAAGTTGTAAAGATGATGATAAACTCTTCGGCCGATTTCCCAAGGGACAATTTCACTTTTCCATAGGGTATTTCCTTATTGTCTTCATAGTATTGTCAATGATAAACACGATGCTGGCGAAAACCCCGGCTACCCAGGTACCTTTTAGTCAATTTAAAAGCCTCATTGCTGACGGAACTATCGACAGGGTACAGCTGGGTGAGCATGAATACCTCGGCTTTCCCGAGGCACGCGGAACCAATGGCCCCGGTGTCGGACAACTGGGTGGACAAACCTATAAAACTGTACCGGTGAACGACCCCAGCTTCATCAAGCTGATGGACGAGAAAGGGGTGAGCTACGCTGCTGTCGATAACAGCGGAGGTCAAAGCATCATGGTTCTCCTAAACTGGATTATCCCCATTGCCCTGCTCTTCTTCCTCTGGCGTTACGTCCTCAAAAAAATGGGGAATGTAGGCGGCAATGTAATGAGCTTCGGCCAAAATCGTGCGCGTATTGTTGCCGAAAGCGAGACAAGAACCACCTTCAACGATGTCGCCGGTGTCGAAGAGGCAAAAGACGAGTTGGTGGAGGTCGTTGATTTTCTCAAGAACCCCACAAAATACACGGCAATAGGTGGCAAGATTCCCAAGGGTATTCTTTTGGTCGGCCCTCCAGGGACAGGAAAAACCCTTCTTGCAAGGGCCGTGGCTGGTGAAGCAGGCGTCGTCTTCTTTCGTATGAGCGGAGCCGATTTCGTCGAAATGTTCGTGGGCGTTGGTGCTGCAAGGGTTCGAGATCTCTTTCGCCAGGCACGAGAGAAGGCTCCCTGCATCATCTTTGTCGATGAACTTGATGCCATAGGGAAAAGCAGAGCGAACAACATCGGAGGTAACGACGAACGGGAGCAGACCCTCAATCAACTATTGGTTGAGATGGACGGTTTTGATGCGACCAGCGGCGTCATCCTTTTGGCCGCCACAAACAGGCCCGAACTTTTGGATCCCGCACTTCTGCGCCCCGGCCGGTTCGATCGCCAGGTTCTTGTCGACCGTCCCGATCTCGAAGGGCGGGAGGCTATTCTTAACATCCATGCAAAGGATGTTAAACTCGACAAATCTGTTGATTTGAAGGAGATTGCCGCATCCACTCCCGGTTTTGTAGGTTCCGATCTTGCAAATATCATCAACGAGGCCGCTTTGCTTGCGGTACGAGGCGGCCGTAATCTTGTCACCATGGCCGATCTCCATGAGGCGATCGAAAAGACGGTGGCGGGACTACAAAAGAAAAACCGCCTCATCAACCCGAAGGAACGGCGAATCGTTGCCTACCACGAAACGGGTCATGCCCTTGTTGCCGCCGCAACCCCCGGTTCCGATCCTGTACAAAAGATATCTATTGTACCCCGAGGTCTTGGGGCCTTAGGCTATACCCTTCAAATGCCGATTGAGGATCGTTATCTCATGAGTCAGGGAGAACTCATCGGCAAGATCGATGTTCTTCTTGGGGGAAGAGCCGCCGAACAGATCATATTTAACGAAATATCTACCGGTGCATCAAATGATTTGGTAAAAGCAACGGATCTTGCCCGTAATATGATCACCGAATACGGGATGAGTGAGCGCTTCAAGAATGTAGCCCTCACGAAGCGGGCACACAGCTATCTGGGCGGTGAGACGAATCAGAGCAGGGAGTATTCCGAATCGACCCAGCAGTATGTGGATGAGGAGATTGCACGAATCATCGATGAGCGCTATGAGATAGTTCTCAAACTTCTTGAAGAGCAGCGGCCTGTACTTGAAAAATGTGCCGCTCAACTCCTGGAGCGTGAGGTGATGGAATCGGATATCTTCATCGACTTACTTAAAGAAGAAAACTTTCCCGTAAAGAATCTTCAACAATGAAGAGCGGGTGCTCCGGAGCACCCGCAATACAATGACCCTCCGCATCAAGCCAGTCGAACCATACTCCGGGTCTTGTCGAGACCTGGAGCGGTGAGTATCCCTTTTTATAGATCATCGATCGGTTTTCTTCGATCAGATAGCCAAGGCAGAGGTAACGCATGCCCCGGCTTTTTGCGAGAAGTACTTCGTGAAGTATTGCTACGCGGCCCGGGCTGTAAATCGCGTATTCCTCGTCCCAGTAACAGTAGACGGCCGAGCAGGTATCTCCAACAAGGTCGATATGACTCACGGCAACGGTTCGTTCCTTATCACGAATACGGAGCAACGCAGCTCCTGGAGTTGCCGCGAAAAAGGAGTCGACAAAAGAATCATAATTTTCCTGCTCATCTTCAGCAGGAAAGGGAAAACGCTTTTTGTGCCGCAAGTAGAGTTCGAAAAGAGCAGGGTCCGGCAGCGGGTGTCTCTCGAGAGAAACCTCAAACCCGGCCCGTTCGCTTTTTCTCAGAACCCGTCTGTCGGAGCGGGAAAAGCAGTATGCCGATGCATCGATACGGACGGGAACACATTTCCCGCACCAGAGGCAACGTGGCCTGAAGAGAAAGCGACCAAAATGGCGGAAGCCCTGCTTTAAAAGATAGTTAATTCCCGATTCGGAGAATTCAACTGCAATAGCCCTCTCTGTTTGCGCACGAATGCCGGGGAGATAGGGGCAAGGGGTTTGGACCTCGGGAAGAGGAATAAGCGTAACATTCACGAGAGCTATCATACTGCTTTCAAAGCCTTTCGACGAGGGGTGCCGTCGTTGACTGAACGCCTATGGTTGGCTACATTGTGGGTCTGAAGGAGTATGCGCATGATGATTCGTTACTGGAAAGAGTTGAATAGTGCCGAGCAGGCGAAGCTGTTTCGCCGCTCGGAAATCGATATTGAAGCGGTAAGTAATTCGGTACACGCAATCATAGAACGTGTAAAAGCCGAAGGAGACGAAGCTGTTTTATCCCTGACCAGAGAGTTTGACAGGGTGGAACTCTCTGCCGGGCATCTTCGCGTTTCGAAACAAGAGATAGCGGACGCAAAGCAGCTACTCAAGCCGCCGGTGAAAGGCGCCATAGAACACGCCATCCGTAACGTGAGAAGATTCCACGAGGCCCAGAAACCGGAGGCCATGAAGGTGGTGGAAGTTGAGCCGGGCCTGTTTGTCGGAGAACGGGCCACAGCCATAGAGAGTGCCGCCCTCTATGTTCCCCGCGGACGGGGAAGCTTTCCCTCCATGCTTTACATGCTTGCCGTTCCGGCGGTCATTGCCGAGGTACCGAGAATCGTCATCACCACTCCACCGGGAGAAGATGGCAGTGTTGATCCCGCCTGCCTCTACGCCGCCGAGCTTCTGGGTATCGATGAAATCTATCGAGTCGGAGGTGCCCAGGCCATAGCCGCCCTCACCTTCGGAACGAAAACCATACGACCGGTAGAGAAGATCGTAGGCCCCGGCAGTATGTATGTAACCGCAGCAAAACGGCTTCTCTACGGAACGGTAGACGTCGGCCTTCCCGCCGGTCCCTCGGAATCCATCCTGATAGCCGATGAAACCGCCGATCCTGAGCTGGCGGCAAAAGATATCCTGGTGGAAGCCGAACATGGCTCAGACTCCTCGGCCCTGCTCATTACTCCAGACAGGAAGCTTGCGGAAAGGGCTGCAGACATCATACAAGAGCGTATTGCCGACCTGCCCGAGCCGAGGAAAGGGTTTGTCAGCGATGTACTCGACGGAGGCTACGGCGGAATCATCGTTACGGAAACAATGGATGAGGCAGTCTCCATCACCAACCAATTCGCTCCCGAGCACCTGGAGTTGATGGTATCGGAGCCCTTTTCCCTTGTGGGCAAGATTCGCAATGCGGGAGAAATCCTTCTTGGCAGAAACATCCCCTTCAGCTGCGCAAATTATATGGCGGGAGCAAACGCCGTATTGCCCACCGGCGGTAAGGCGAAAACCTATTCCGCCGTCTCGGTACGCGATTTTATGAAATACTCTTCGGTGGTGTGGTCCACGAGAGACGGCTACGATCGTATCGCGGACGATACCCGTAATCTTGCCCTCTACGAAGGCTTTATCACCCATGCTGCAGCCGTAGACCGGCGGTGGAGCTAAAAAATGTTCCAAACTGTAGATCAACTTTTCTCGTACTTTGAAACCTTTACCAATTTTGAAAAGAATCGGATCTCGGCATTGCGGCACGAACGGCTCGATCGTATGAGGTTGCTGCTTGCCCATGCAGGCATGCCTCACGAAGGGAAAAAGATCATACATATTGCAGGCTCCAAAGGAAAGGGCTCGACGGCAGCCTTTATCGGCTCCGGGCTTTCGGCACTTGGCTATAAAACAGGGAATTACCTCTCCCCTCATATCAGCAACTATCGTGAGCGTATAACCTGCAACGGCAGCTTTTTTCCCGAAGAGAGCTATCTTCGGGCAGGAAAAACCATCATGGATTTACTGGATTCAATCGACGACCCAGAGTTTCAATCCCCCTTCGGCCCGACCGCCTTTGAACTGCTTACCCTTCTTGCCCTTCTCGTTTTTCGGCAAGAAGGGTGTGATCGCTTCGTTCTCGAAACAGGCCTGGGAGGACGACTGGATGCGACCAATGTAGTTACTCCGATTGCATCTGTCATTACACCGATAGAGATGGAACACGCCGATGTTCTGGGTGATACCATAGAGAAAATCGCCGGCGAAAAGGCGGGGATCATCAAACCGGGTATACCTGTTTTCTCAAGCAAACAAGAAGACGCTGCTTTGGAAGTTCTCCGAAAACGGGCGAAAGAGCTGGGAAGTCGGTTTTACTATCTTCCGGAAATATATCCTGTAGTTCGCTCCCGCTGCAGCCTCTATGGTTCAGAAGTGGAAATAGAAGGGGCAGAAGAGAAGAAGCATTTTTCGATAGCCATGACAGGCGATTTCCAGGCCGAAAACGCCGCCCTTGCCTATTTGGTTTTGCGTACCGTAGAAACAGACAGCGAGGCGCTCTTCTCCGGATTCGCCTCCGCGACCCTCCCGGGGCGAATCGAAACAATCTCCTCCGATCCCCTGATTATTGTCGATGCCGCCCATACGGAAAGTTCGGTGAGAAGAGTCATAGCCAATTTCAGAAATATGTTTGACGACGGGGTCATTATCTTTGGATCGATCAGTGGAAAACGCAGTGATGCCATGGCTGCTCTTATAGCCCCCCATTTCCATGATATTATCATTTCGCGCCCGGGGACCTTCAAGAAAAGCGATCCCAAGGCACTTTTAGAAATCTTCAGGCGTTTCAATAAAGATGTTATTTTACAAGAAGATCCCACACAGGCCTTGGAGACGGCAAAAAAGCTTGCCGGTGGCAAACGGCCGATTCTTGTACTTGGCTCCTTTTATATGGCCGGAGAAATACGCTCTCGAGTGGTGCACAAGAGTACCCAGGAAAAGGTAAACGTGTTAAGATAGTTTCATGATAATATCCCGAAAAGCACGAGAGTTGACCCCATATGTTCCAGGAGAGCAGCCGGGACAGCAGGGCCTCTATGTGAAACTGAACACCAACGAAAATCCCTATCCTCCATCCCCGGCGGTGGAGGATGCCCTTCGCCGCTACAGATGGGAGGATCTTAGGCTCTATCCTGATCCCTGCTCGCTCGCCCTTCGGACAACCATCGCCGCTCGTTTTGAACTTCCGGTCGAACAGATCTTCGTCGGCAACGGTTCGGACGAGGTATTGAGCTTTGCCTGGTACGGCTTTTTCGACCCCGAAAATGGTCCGGTACTTTTCCCCGAGCATACCTACAGCTTCTATCCCGTTTATTGCGATTATTATGGCCAACCCTATGAACGAATACCCCTGGCATCCGATTTTTCGGTTGATATCTCGCTTTACCTGGAGCGCATGAAGGAAGAGTATGCCGGAATTGTTATTCCCAATCCCAATGCTCCGACGGGAATCGCTATTTCCCTGCAGGAGATCGAAACCCTCCTTCAGGCCACCGAAGGTAAACGTCTTGTCATCATTGATGAGGCCTATGTCGATTTCGGAACAGAAACCAGCGTCGGGCTGATTGAGCGCTTCCCCAACCTGCTGGTCGTTCATACCTGTTCGAAAAGCCGTTGCCTCGCGGGCCTCCGGGTCGGATACGCGATAGGAAGTAAAGAGGTCATACAAACAATTACCGCGGTAAAGGATTCCTTCAACAGCTACCCTCTGGATCGTCTTAGCCAGAAAATAGCGGATATTGCCATCCAAGATGATGTCTATTACGACAAAATTCGTGATATGATTATGGCAACTCGAAGGTGGTTTGCCGAGGCCATACGCAAAGAGGGATGGGAAGTACTTCCCAGTCAGGCAAATTTTATCTTTGCACGATATCCCGGGGCATCCGGGGATGCTGTCTACCACGAATTAAAAAGCAAGGGTGTCTTGGTCCGTCATTTCGGGCATCCGGGGATTGAGGATTTTCTTAGAATCACCATAGGAACGGATCGTGAAATGGAACGGCTTCTTCTTTTAATGAAAGACCTTACCTGTACCGCAGGAGTAAGCAAAAGGTGATCGAAGAGATCAAAAGCCTTGCAGAAGGTCGGATTATCGTCTGCCACGGGGATATCACCACCTTCAAAGGCGATGCAATTGTAAACGCCGCAAACTCGACGCTTCTCGGAGGCGGGGGCGTTGATGGAGCAATCCACCGAGCGGGTGGGCCTGAAATTCTTGCCGAATGTAAACGAATCAGATCAGAAAGGCTGCCCGGAGGGCTTCCCCCGGGTGAGGCCGTTCTCACCGGTGCTGGAAAACTGCCGACCCAAAAGGTTATTCATACCGTCGGGCCAATCTGGCACGGCGGAAAGCAGGGGGAGAAAGAAACGCTTTCGAATGCTTATCGCAACGCTCTTCGCCTTGCCGCCGATAGCGGTGTGGAACGTGTGGCCTTTCCCGCGATTTCCACCGGAGTATATGGTTTCCCAAAAAAACTTGCCGCTTCCATCGTCTATGATACGGTAACGGACTTTCTTCGCCATGAACAGCTTCCCCACACCGTTTTTCTTCTTTTTTTCGGACGGGAGGATGCAGAGCTCTTTCTGCGGGAGATCTAAATGTCGCTCAATTGGAAAGAGATAGCGTGTATCCTTAGCGAACTTCCCCTCGCAGGAAGCCATGTCCAGAAGATTGAGCAGCCCGACTTTTCCTCTCTTATTCTTAGGTGCTATGCACCGGGAAATAGATTTGCTCTTTTGGTGGCGCTTTCCCAGGGAAGAACTCGGCTTCATCTTCTTACCGAAAAGCGGAAGCAAGAGGTCGGGCTTCAGCGTTTCGCCCAGTTCCTTCGTTCTCGAATCAACGGAGGAAAAATCGTAGAAGCAAAGCAAATAGGTCGTGAGCGTATTGTCGAAATAACCATTCTTCGAGGTGGGGAGACTACCCGGCTTTTTGTCCGTTTATGGGGTGGAGCAGGTAACATCATTGCATGCGACGAAGATGGGGTGATTCTTGACGCCTTTTATCGACGGCCTGCGAAAAAAGAGATGTCGGGAGAACGTTATCGGCCAGAGGATCTCATCGCACGTTCCGGTACCCAAAAATCTGAGCGTAGTTTTGAGGTGCGAAGCTACCCAGCCACCGAGGGGCCCTATCCGTTCAATCGCTATATTGAAGCCGTTTACCATGAGCAGGAGATCGGTGAAGAGAGGCTCCGTCTACAGAAAAGAGCAAAAGCAATCCTTGATAAACGAATCATTCATTACGGCAATGCAGTCCGAAGCCTTGAGAAACAAATGACGGAATCCGCATCCAGTGAGAGACTCAGGGAGTATGGTGACCTGCTCATGTCCAACATACACCTCATTGAGGAGGGTGCGGAGAAATTTGTCTGCTCCTCTTTTGCCGATCCTGACATCACCATCGAAATCCCCCTTGATCCGACATGCTCTCCATCGGAAAACGGAACACGTTATTATCAGCGCTATAAAAAGGAAAAAACGAAACGAGGTTTTCTTGAACAAGATCTTGCATCGGCCCGCAGAGAACTGATTCGTTACGAAGAGTTTTCTCGCAAGCTTTCCGCAGAGCTCCCCGATGAAGAGGTAATTGAGTTTCTGAACGACTTTCTTCGGGGTGAAAAAAGCAGAAACAGCAAAGAGGCGGAACGTGAGGCCCCTGGATCGGGGCTTCGGTTCTTTAGCGGAATTTTCACCTTGCTTGTCGGACGAAGTGCAAAGGAAAATGATCAATTACTGCGAACATCGGTTCGGGGCAACGATTACTGGCTTCATGCACGGGATTTTCCGGGAGCATACGTCTTCATCAAGAATATGCCTGGTAAAAGCATTCCGCTGGATGTCCTCCTTGATGCGGGAAATCTCGCACTTTTCTTCTCTCAGGGAAAAAACGGGGGAAAGGGAGAGCTTTACTACACGCAGGTCAAATATCTGCGGAGGGCCAAACACGGGAAAACAGGGCTGGTTATTCCTACCAGAGAAAAAAATCTCTCGGTAGTACTTGATCAAGGTCGACTTGACAGACTTCTCGGAAAGGAGAAGGAACCATGATAGAAAAAAAGGAACAGGATATTTTACTAAAGGATGTTCGAGAGCAGATCTCCGCCGTCCTTGAACATCGGGCACCGCAGTTTCTTCCTGTCGACTCTCCCCAACTGGCACGAAAGAGGGGTGCCTTTGTCACTCTTCGCAGGAACGGAGCCTTGCGTGGCTGCATCGGGCACATCAGGGCCATCGCTCCCTTGAGAGAAACGATCAGAGAACTCGCATGTTCCAGTGCTTTTGAGGATCCCCGATTTCCGGCCCTTACTCTTGCCGAACTCGGAGATCTTGAAATAGAAATATCTGTACTCACCACGTTAAAGGAAGTGGCGGGGCCTGAAGATTTTCATCCGGGGCACGACGGGATTCTTATCGATAATGGTCGAGCCTCAGCCGTGTTCCTTCCTCAGGTCGCAGAAGAACAGGGATGGGACCGCAACCAAACCCTTTCGCACCTTTGCCTGAAAGCAGGACTACGGCCCATGGCATGGGCCGAATCAGGAATGCATTTCTTCACCTTCCAGGCTCAAGTGTTTTCTTAAAAAAGGAGCATCTATGATCACCCACTCGGCTGAGCATCTTCTCATCCCCATTGCAAAACGGGGAGCACTTTCTTCCCATCAAATTGTACAAAAAGAACGATCTTCCGGAACAATCATCGACCTGGACGGGAAAAAACATCAATGGAACTGGTATGGGTTTATCGAAATTGATGGGATGCTCTATGTAAAAGGCGATCCGATGGATGTTGAGGTCGTAACGGTATCGGATAAGGATGCGCTCTATGAGAAGGCAGCCCTTCTTTATCATGCCTTTCTCTATGCCTCAAGCGAAACGAGCCACGGTTTTTTTTATACCCGGGATGAAGGTTCCAGACTTACCGGAATTCTTGTTCTTCCCCAGCTTTTACGGGAGATGGCCGAGGCAAACAGCGACGAGGATGACGCCTTATATCCGGTAATCCAGATCCCCCCTTCCCGGCTTTCCCGGACGGAATGGAAAAACGAATATGCAGCCTTTTTGTCAGCCTGTTTCCTTTATCGCTTTCTTCTTGGGGTTAATCCCTTTCCGTCGACGGAATTCTCCTCATCCTATGAGCGCGCCGAACTCTCCGGCCCTCTCTTTCCCGATTCAATTCGGCCCGAACTCTCAAAGGACGTATCTCATCTGCTGGATGTCTCTCTTTCGCTTCCTGCTGCATTGAAGAAACGCGGCTCCTATGAGCTCGAAGAGGTTCGCCGGACCCTCAAGGAATATCCCGCAAGACTTGCAACGATTGAGAACACTGAGAATGATGATGCGAATTTCGGGATCTCAGGGGTAGAGGCTGCACGTAAAAACGAAAATGTGCAGGAAGCCCATACCATTGAAGAAAAGAGATCTGCCCCTCTGCGACGAAGGATATACCTACGAAGGCACAAAAAGCGGTTAATCATTATTGGTTCGGCGGCTGCCGTCTTTCTTTTCCTTGCCTCGTTTATTGGGAATCTTCTTTTTCGTGCTCGACCTACCGACGGATTGCCTCCTGAGCAGGTGGTAGAGCATTTTTATCAGGCAAGGAACAACCTCGATCATGAGACCCTCGATGCCTGTCTGGAAGGGTCCACAGGTTCCTATCTTGTCGATGAGGTAACGACGCTGTTTGTTATTACAAGGGTTCGCCTCGGATATGAAGGCAGTGATGTGCTCATACCTGCCGAAAGGTGGCTCTCCACCGGAGCAAAAGAGCCCAAGGAGGGGGCAATAATCTACGGTGTTGCAGCCGTAGCTATCACCCCGATTTCACGTGATGAGGAGACGGCACAGTTTCAAAGTTCCTATCTGCAGGTGGTACCGAGCTCGGGAGAAGAACAAGACGTGGGTTCCGAACCTTATAAGATAAGCAGAATAAACGAAAAACTTTCTCTCGAAAAGAAAAGCCGCAGATGGGAAATCAATACGATAACGCCCATCGAGAGCTCCCCGATATCACGGCAGGAAGCCCTCGACTATGTTAGTCGCCAAAGCCCATGACAGCACTGATGATCGCCGTAGAGACAAGCCATCCACCGGTAACTGCAAGCCCTGTTGAAATCTTTTCTCTGTCGTCCATACCAGAGAAGAGATTGTCGTCCTGAGCAATGAAAAGCGCCGAACCGAGTAAAAGTGTTCCTGTAATGCCGCTGACAGCGGAAAGCTTCCGTGCTTTTGCTTTATTGAGTGCAAGAAAATCATCGGTTTCATCTGTATCTTCGGCTTCAAGGGCGGTTACAAACTCATATTTCTGCCAATAATCAATTCTCGATGAATCGATTGGAAGCACGGAAGAAAATATCCTCCCCTCGGGAGAAGCCTTTTCGGTCGTTGTCTCGTTGAGAAGTACCATGGTACCGGCATCAAGAACAAGCTCTTCATGACTCTCGGCCGAGACAACATCGACGGCCCCCTCGAAACAGTAGACCGCTCCTCTGGCTGTCGCTTCAAGCGAATCGCCTGTTTTCTCCGCTATGACATCGAAACCGAAGTCCGTTCCGCGGACTCCAGCCGTTGCCGATGGTCCCTGCACCTCAAAAGAGCGTCCCCCCGCAAGCTTTGTTACCCTGGCGCGAACCCTGCCGTAGGTAAGACGAAGAGAACCGACATCCTCTGCACTACTTCCTTTCGGAATGGAAAAGCTCGTTTGTTCGGAAACCTTTATAATACGATCCCCCGGTTCAAGTAAAATCTCAAGAAAGGCATGCTCATAGGTATTGATATAATCACCGAAATGCAATTCGGTCCCCTCGACATAATCGACCAACGGGTCATAGTAGCGCTTTTGCCCATCTCGAACGATCTCAAATCCTCCGCCGTCGGAGAAAACGATGTAGCCGGCTCTTGCTGAGATTCCTGTCGAATTTCCAGCAGTCGTTTCTTGTCCCCATACCGTCCATGGTGGCATCATCCATGCCAGGCAGATTACAAGAATCAGGATGTTTCTTTTTCGGTCTTCTTTTCTCATAACAGTTATACTATCGGCAATTTTTCGGCAAAGAGAAAATTTCTTACACATTCTTCAATCTTGGAGCGTTCATCGGGATGAAACCACCGGACATCCGGAAGGGAAGCGAAAAATGTGATCTGTCGCTTTGCATATCTTCGGCTGTTTCGTTTGATACTCTCCCGTTCATTTCCCGGATCGGTAAAAAACTCTCGATATCCGATCCCTTTCATGGCCGGGGTCTTGGCATTGAAGCCAGCGGCGATGAGGCTTGCAACCTCCTGTTCAAGGCCATAATCAAACATGAGATCGACACGCTGATTGATTCTTGCATAGAGTTCCTGCCGATCACGCCGTAAGCCGAGACAAAGGAAGCGGTATCCCTCCCTGGGATCCATGGAAGGGGCAAAAGAAGAGTGAGGCTTACCCGTAATGCGGAAAATCTCCAAAGAACGTTGGATACGGACAAGATCGTTGGGATGAAGCTGTGATGCTCGCTCAGGGTCGACACGCTGTAGCTCGCAATAAAGCGCCTCATGTCCCTTTTCCGCACACTCTTGGTCCAGCTCATCGCGAATCTTAGAATCTGCAGACGGTAACTGGGGCAAACCGAACATGAAACTTCGGAAATAGAAGGCCGTTCCTCCGCTCATAAGGGGGATATGCCCATTTTCCAGGATCTTCGAAACAGCCTCATCGGCGAGACGGACAAAATCACCGGCGCTAAAGGGAAGAATAGGATCGATGATATCGATTAAATAATGGGGAAGCCTATCAAGCAGATCCCTATCAGGTTTCGCCGTTCCGATTGAAAAACGACGATACACCTGCATCGAATCTGCACTGATTACTTCAAAACCGCGGGAAAAGGTAGAGGCGAGCAGATCCGTCTTTCCTACCCCTGTAGGTCCGAAAAGGAATACCAGAGGAATGGCATCGATCGAGATAGGAACTACTCCTCCAGGCGATATTTCACCTTTTCCTCAAGTATCTGTCCCATGGCATAGGTAACAACCTTCTCATGTTCCCTCTCGAGATTTTCATCACCGGTCATGGTAATCTGTCGCGCCCTTTTAATGGCGGCGGACGTAAGCTCATATACATTGCCTTGATGGCTAATGAGTTTATCAAGGGGAAATGGCATATAGATCTCCTGAGTATAATGCGTTTATCTTAATCTTTGTTATTATAGCGATCATATAAGAGTCTGTAAAGCACGCTCGACAATCATCTTGGCTATCTCTTCAGGGAAAAGATTTTCAACATTGATGACCATATCGGCAAATTCGTAGTCATCGTTGTCTATATCGTAAATTTTCAGGTAGCGATCATGATCCCGTTGATCACGCTGATGAGTCTCTTTTATATTCTTTTCCAGGCTTCCGCCCTCCCGGCGCAGAATTCTTTCGGCCCGAACCAGCAAGGAAGCATAAAGGTAGACCTTCAGATGAGCCGAATTAAACATCCAGATGGCAAGTCTTGATCCCAATACCGACGGACGCTCTTTCGCCATCTCGACCTGACGTCTGTCAAGTTCGCGATCAATGTCGAAATTCGTCTCTGCCATTTTGCAAAGCTCGGCAAAGGTGACACCCCGCTCCTCGGCAAGCTGCCGAAAGGTGAAATTCACCAACTGGATGCCCAATTTTTCCGCACAAAGGGCACTGACGGTACTGTTACCGCATCCACTTTTCCCTGAGACGGCAATGCCGAACCCCTTTGGAAAAGAGAGAAAGGAATCGCTGTTATTCGACATTTCGTAACTGCTCCCTAATATTCTCAATAGCTTCTTTCATCTCTACCACGGCATGACCAATTTCCGCTATCGTATTCTTTGAACCAATGGTATTCACCTCTCTGTTCATTTCCTGGCAGAGAAAATCGAGCTTTTTCCCCACAGCGCCCTGTTGCCCGGCAATGGCTTCAAAATGGGCAATATGCGTATCAAGCCTGTTTATTTCTTCGGCAACACCATATTTCATCAAAAGAACAGCAACCTCCGATAGTATTCTGTTTTCATCAAAGGTGCCGTCGGTAAGCTGTTTGAATCGCTCAAGAAGTGCATCGTAGAGCTTTTTTTCAAGTGCCGCTGCACCGGATCTGACTATAGTCAGTCCTTTTTTCACCCGTTCAAGATTGGAAAGGATATGGGCCTTTGTCGCCGTTCCCTCACTTGCTCTGGAATGTTCGAAAGATTCGAGGATCTCATCTAATAGGGGAATAATAACACGACGGTAGCGCTCGATATCCCGATTTTTCACCGACTTCAGTACGCCATCCATATTGAGCAAAAGAGGAAACAAAGAAGAAGATGACTCCCCAAGCGTATCGGCAAGGGTTCGCAAGGCTCCCATGTAACTCTCGGCAACCTTGAGATCGGGAATGACCTCGATCTCTTCTTGAAGTTCCTTGAGACGGACAGAAAATTCAATCTTTCCTCGTTCGGCCCTTGCCTTGATCCTATCACGGAAGTCGCTTTCAAGGGGAGAAAGGAAAGGAGGAAGGTTGACGGAAATATCAAGATATCTGTTGTTCCAGGATTTGAGTTCAACGCTAAGCTGCAAGGCATCGTTGCTGAACTCGGAAAAACCATAGCCGGTCATGCTTTTCATTGCTGATTGCTCCTTTGAAGAAAATGGTTGTACAGTGCCTTTCCCAGCTCCCAATTGTTTCCGGCTCCCATCGTTACAAACAGATCCCCCTGCCGCAAACTTTGAGATAAAGGTTCAAAGGCATCAAGAGGATGATCGTAGTAGCGTACCGCTGAGGAGTGTTGTTTCACCCGGTCGAAGAGGCTTCTTCCGTCGACATTTCCTTTTTTTTCACGGGCGGATGCGTAGATTTCATGAAGGATGACCTCATCGGCATCCGTAAACGCTTCGGCGAACTGATCAAGCAAGGCTTCGGTCCGTGAATAGGTGTGGCTCATAAAATCGATCACGATACGCCGTTCCGGATAAAACTCACGAAATCCGGCAAGTGTTCGTCTGATCTCCGTGGGATGATGTCCGTAATCATCGAGAAACAGCACACCGCCTGCCTCTCCCAGGATTTCCGAGCGTCGCTTGCTTCCCGAAAAGCCCTCCAGCTCCCGACGAACAGATTCCATCCCATAGGTATCGAATGATTCCCTGTCGCTCATTTCGCGAATCAAGGCAAAGGCCGCAAGCGCATCTTTGGCTATATGTTCTCCGGGAATGCGCAGGGAAAATTCCCCATCGATACAGGCGACGGTAAACCGATTTCGTTCGTCCCTCACCGACCTGCCGGTCATCCTATAATCCCCTGGAGCCGATATACCGTAGGGAACCAACCGCACGTCCTCCCGTATTGCAGAGAGCCTTCGAGCGACCTCACAGGCCCCTTCGTCATCGTGACAATAAATAAGTACGCCTCCCTTTGATAAACGAAGAGCATATTCAACAAAAGCGCTCATGATATCATCGATATCCCTGAAATAGTCGAGATGATCGGCCTCGACGCTGGTCAGGACGATCCATTGAGGATAAAAGCTGAGAAAATGACGTCGATATTCACAGGTTTCGGCGATAAAAAACGAATCGCCGCCAAAAAAAATAGAGCCTCCGCCGAAAGCCGGAACAGCGGAACCGGCGAGGACAAAGGCAGGAAGCGCGGCAGCTCTGGCCATCACCCCGGCAAGGGCAGATGTGGTGGTCTTTCCGTGAGAACCGGCAATACCTGCAAAGGGTACGGTTTCACTGATTGATCCGAGCGCTTGAGTATAGGAAAGAACAGGTATACCTTGCCCAAAGGCGGCAAGGATCTCGGGATGTTTCTCAGGATCGTAGGCCGCGGAGTAGATGAGCCCAGCCGCATCTTTTGGGAGATTTTCTTTGCGAAACTCCTCGAAAAAGGGGATTCCAAGTCGTTTTAGAACATCATCGGTGTAAAAGTGTTCGGCCGTATCGCTACCGGAAACAATAGCACCCTGTCTTAGCAGAAGTTCGGCGAGAGCGGCCATTCCGGTACCCTTTATGCCGACCAAATGAAATTTAAGACCGGATATATCCCCGCACAGTGATATTCGTTGCATGATAGGATCATACATTTTGAAAAAAAGATGTGCAACCGCCTATTAAACGTGTAACTATTCTCCCCCTGTGTTGTTTCTATTTTCAGAAAGGGCGTCGGAATTATCAGGACGAACCGCCTTATGACGGTGATAAACCGACAACGACAGGCACCGTGGCCGTTGGCCAGGATCGCATGCTTCTTTCACTCCTCCTCTCTTTTGGCTCCGACCATTTCTCTGGTCGGAGCCGCTTTTTTCTGATACAGTTTTTTCATGAATTGGAAATCAATCTACCGCACCATTCGTACGGTTATACGCGAGTTTCTGAAAGATTCCTGTACCCTGAGGGCATCGGGACTCGCCTTTTCCACCCTTTTGGCCCTTGTTCCCCTGAGTGCCACCGTCTTCGGTATCTCCACCGCCTTCGGGGCATTTTCCTCCACTGAAGCTCAGATTAAGAATTTTCTCATAAACCAACTACTTCCCACACGCCAACAGGAAATTCTCAGCACCATCGAGGTTTTCGTGGAAAATGCGAATACCCTTGGTATCGTAGGCTTCATGGTCTTTGCAGTCACATCGGTTTCCCTGTTAAACGGCATTAATGTGAACTTCAATGCGGTCTGGGGAAGCCCAATCAAAAAAGGTATTCTCCTTTTTTTTACCAATTACACATCCATCATCGTATTCGGAACTATTTTTCTTGGTGCTAGTTTTACCCTAACGAACACAGCTACCCAGATTATAAAGGGAGTCCCAGAATTATTTTGGCTTCTAAAAATCGGCCTCCGCATTGCTCCCTATCTTTTTACCTTTCTTCTCTTTCTTATCATGATCTATGTTATTCCCACCGGTGTCGTTCGAAAAAAAAGCGCTCTCGTTGGGGCTCTTATCGGCTCGATTCTCTGGGAAGTGGCAAAATACGGATTTGTAAAGGGTACCAATTATATACTCAGGGCCTCAATCATTTACGGTTCCATCGCAACGATTCCTATCTTTCTATTCTGGCTCTACCTCATATGGATGATCATTTTTTTCTCCCTTGAGGCTTCCTACGTTCATCAGCACTACAGCGCCGAGGTCTCCTTTCTCGACGGGAAAATGGATAATCCCGCCATTTCAGTATCTCTTTCGCTTCGCATCTATTTTATCTGTGCAGAGGCTTTCCTAAGGGGAAAAAGTCCGATAGATACCGATGAACTGGTTCTTCGATTCTCTTTGGACCAGAGTACGTTCTATCGCGCCATAGAACCTCTCACGCGCTCCTCCCTCATCTACGAAGTACAGCCGCATCATCTTATCTTTCCGGGAAAAGATCTTTCAGGAGTAACGTTGTCGTCACTTATTGCAAGCCTATTTTCCTACGACGAAGAGGGTGCGACTGCTGGAGCGGTACATCCTCTCGTTGCCCAGTTTATACAATCGGGAAGTTCCAGCTTCAATGAAACATCGGTTCTGGATTATCTTAATGAACATAGAGATGGGGAATCTGTCAGGTGAAAAACGGACACAGGCTTTTTTCCCTCATGATCCTTGTTACATCCCTGAGCTCCTGTACCCTTCCTCCTTCTTCGATCGTCGCGGAAGGGCCTTCCCTGACCGATGAGAAGATTGAAGAGCTCCTATCTTCCGCCCCCTTTGCCATTACGACCTCCGATTCGGAGAATGTACCCCTGACGAAACTTTCCTTTCGCTATGTAGAGCCCTTTCAAGAGCTCCCCCCGGATTCCTTGATTATTCGAAGAGAGGAGCTTGCTTTTACAACAGAACTGCATGATTCCCGCTTTTCTCTTACCAGAAAGGAGGCAAAAGAGGCGACGGCATCGAAATCGGATGATCTGATCCAATCGACGGACCTCCGTCTTCCGCGTCGGGCCCTCAGCATCGACGGGAGCTATCTGGGAGATCCCGGCTATCCCCTTATTCGTTATCTCGTGCTTTTGGTTCATCCCCTTTCCGAGACGAAACCTGAGAGCTTCTTTCAAAAGGTTTCGTTTCTCATCACCAAGGGAAAAAGAGATGAGCGCTTACGCGCTCATCGCAAGGCTGTGGAATCTTGGGTAAAAAAGATAGCAGCATCGCAACCCTCTGCTGCGGAAAAAACGATCTGGATAGATTCTGTAGGTGATATGATCTTCAGCAGAGGTGTGGAGCCACTTCTCAGCCAAAGCGGGGGCCTATATAAGGTTTTCGATACAACCCTGCCCATCCTTCAATCCGCGCATCTTAGTGCCGGAAATTTCGAGGGGACCCTCGCCTCTGCAAATAGAAAAGCGGAACCCAAAAGCTATAACTTTCGTTTTTCACCAAAGGTTCTTCCCTATCTGGAAAAGGCGGGCTTCGATTATCTTTCCATCACCAACAATCATATCTGGGATTTCGGTAAGGAGGGCTTTCTGGATACCCTGAAGGCCATCGAATCTTCTCATCTTGCCACAAGCGGTGCAGGACGCAATTTTAAGGCTGCTGCCGTCCCGTGGAAAACCGAGCTCGAACATCAAGAAATTTCCATTCTGTCCGTCGGCGCCTATCCTCAGGAGCGCAACGGCTTCAACGGAAAAGATATTGCCTTTGCGGGGAATGATAAGCCGGGAATCCTTTTTGTCGACAGAGGGGCAAGGGAGGCCATCAAAGAGGCCTTTGACGATGATGCATTTCATGTGCTCTATGTGCACGGGGGGTGGGAGTGGCACCGAAAACCGGACGCATATTATCGGGAACTCTATCGTTCTTTTGTGGACCTGGGAGCCGACCTTGTTGTTGCAAGCCATCCCCACGTGCTTCAGGGGATGGAGGCCTATCACGGAGCTCTCATCGCCTACAGCCTGGGAAATTTTATTTTTCCGGGGATGGAAGAGATGAAGTGGGCCACCGATTCCATGATTCTCCGGGTGGGTATACGGGAAGGGAAGATCTGCTACGTGGAGCCGATACCTGCGGTTTTATCCGGAAAAGGGGTTAAAAAAGATCCGGATGAGGCAAAGGCGTTACAGCGTTTTATAGAACTGCACGTGGAAGAGTAAGCGAAACCAGTCCGGAAAGCAACCAGCAATAAAAAACCACCGAATAGCTCATCGGTGGTTTGAAACTCATATCTTGTATCTTGATTTTGTGAAGATTGAAAAGGTTATGCCGAAAGAGAAACCTTTCCGTGAGCAACAGCCTTGTTGCATTCCTTACAGATCTTGATCTTCTTTCCCTCTTTCTCCACTTCATACAGCAGTTTGATGCCGGTTCGATTGCAGAGGGGACATGTACCGCGACCACTTTTGATCAATTCCCGAATTCCACTGCCACGATGTGCTTTCGACATATTGTTTCTCCTTAAAGGCTGAATATACCTGGTTTAAGGGACTATATCGTCACCTTGTGAAAAAGTCAAGGCGCCGGAAACAACGGCTCTCCAGATATTGGGAAGCCTATCGTCAATAAAATTGCGAAGATTTTTCGGCCTTCCCTGAGTTACCGTATCACTCACAAGCCGAAGGACGGCAGAAGGAACAGAATAGCGGTTAAGTACCGTAAGGACAGCGGCACTCTCCATATCGATCACACCAGGAGAAGCGATACCATCTCTCCTTTCGCTGGCCAGAAAACGGTCACCTGTGCATGAAGTACCCGAAAACGCGGCAAGGTCTGCCTGAGCCATAGCCGCATGGATCACTCCGCTCAGCCTCTCGTCGGTGTACTCTATGCCTCCTCCGTCGGGATAGATACCGCTCTTTCCCCGTCCAGGCTGGACTTCGAGGTCCCACTGAAGCGTATCAGAGGCAATGAGAAGATCCCCTATCGATTCCTTGTCAGCTGCACCGCCGATACCCAAGAGAACGGCGCAGTCGATTTTTTGCTTTGCGGCGATCGACCGTTCGAGAATAGCAACCGTCGTGGCGACCGAGCGAACCTTCCCCATCCCGGTGGTATAGGCTTCAATAAGAACATGCTCATTGTCGCTGATGATCGTCCTGTAGCCCTTTCCAAAGAGGCAATTTCCGGTTTCCTGAAAGGGGAAGAGCTGTAACAGGGGATGGAGCTCCATCGGCAAGGGCGATAACAAGAGTATCATCCCGTCCCCCGGCTCTTGCCCGAGCTCAGCCATTCCATGACAGCCGATGCGGCGCCTCCCTCGGAAGCGGGAGGGAATGTGTGAAACCGGTATGCGTGTGATAAGGGAAAACCTTCGACCACCGCAGCACTTCCGGCCCAGCGCAGCATATGCAAGTCGTTGAAATCATTCCCCACCGCCAGAACCTCTTTCCGATCAATCTTCAGCCGATCGCAGAGCAAGGCCAGACCGCTCCCCTTGTCGACCCCCTTGGAAAAGAGCTCAAGCCAGAATGACCGTCCATCCAGAGGGCTTGTGGAACGAATGACCGAATAGTGTGAAGAAAGGGACATAAGGAGTTTGTCGGAAATCCGCTCCTCATCAGCTATGGCGATAATCTGGGTAAGCTCTCCGGGTAGCTCGATAGGGCCCTCTCCTGCCACGGCATAGGTATGATAGCGCTCTATCCTTCGTTCGAAGTCGGGATGACCTGCAAAACGTCGGTAAAAGAAGCGATGATTATCGGGAATCGGGAAATGGACCATGTAGTCGATTGCCTCGGCCTCGAGAAGCCGTAAGCCCCATTCGGTCTCACTTTTTTTCAGATGACGTTTCCAGCAAAGCCTCCTGCTTGAACAATCGTAGAGGCCTGCTCCGGAAGAGAAGATAAGATAATCCAGGGGCCAGGGCTCCGGCCAGCTTTCCCGGATACTTGCAAGACTTCGCCCCGTTGCCACCACTCGGACCACATCACGAGGCAATCCACATTCGAGGAGTTTGACAACCGAGGCAACGGGGTTGCCGCCGACCGCCATGGTTCCGTCGAAGTCCAGGGCGATAAGCGATCTATTCGATGAGCTCATAGCTGCCCGTCACTATGGGAATGTTAAGGTTGCCGAGGACCCGCTCCAGCAAAACCCCTTCCCTGTTCGGAATCTTGTAACCAAAGGTTGCACGAATGGCAACAGAGATAAACTGTACGGCCCTATCCAGGGCTATCGGCAGACTATCTCCCTGCAGTATGCTTCCCACCACGACGCTCGCAAAAATATCCCCGGTTCCCGGATAGAAGGCCGGAATATAGCTGCAATCAACCTTCCAAAATCGGCCGTCCTCCCTATCGTAGGCAACGACAGTGGAGAGCTGCGGTGTATCGTCGGTCCGAACGCTGGTAATGATTACCTGCCGGGGCCCCATATCTGAAAGGCGTCGAAGATAGCCCTTAACCGCTTTCAGGTCGGTTTTCTCACGATAGGTTTCATCCAGCAGGAGCATGGCCTCAGTAAAATTGGGAGTAATAATATCAGCTTTCCCAACCAATTGCCTCATTCTGGATACCAGGCCGGGGCCTATCGGAGCATAGGTCGCACCGTCGTCCCCCATGACCGGGTCGACAAGGATAATCGTATCTTCACCACGAAACGAGACAATAAAATCCGATACAACCTCCACCTGCTTTTCACTTCCGAGAAAGCCCGAGTATATGGCCTGAAAATCGATATCAAGGCTTTTCCAATGCTTGATAATCTCGACCATCTGGTGGGTCAAATCAAAGAAGGCGTAATTTTCAAAGCCACTCGTCTGGGTCGAAAGCAGGGCCGTTGGCAAGGGACAGACCTGCACCCCCATAGTAGATAGTATTGGGCTGACGATGGTAAGACTTGAGCGTCCGAAACCCGAGAGATCATGGATGGCAGCCACCCGCGGTACAGGATTCTTCATGTATTGCCTCCCTATTCGAAAAGAATACCATGTTCCATACCTCTTTTGCAAAAGGGCAGATTCCCTACTTCTTGTCCTAATTGGCCTCGCATGGTAGAACCTTTTCATGATTGATTACGAACAACTGCTTACATCAGCACGCCCTCTTATTCTTTCCGCAAGCGGATGGAGAAAGATTTTTGCCGCAACAGGAGAGGAGGAGGATGCTTCCCCCAGGCTTTTACCGGAGGACAAGGCGCTTGTTGCCGTCATGATTGCTGCTTTCTGCCGGTTTCTTACAGAGGAAGGCCTGTCTCCCAATGCTGCGACCATAGCAGTCGCTACAGATTCGAGGCCCACGGGTCCTGCAATCATGGGGCAGGTTGTTGCATGCCTCGATGCCACGGGCTATAGCGTGGCAGTCGTCGGCATCTCCGCCGCTCCCGAAGTGATGGCCTGGGCCAAGGAGGATTCTCAGGTAGATGCCTTTGTCTATATTTCCGCCAGCCACAACCCCATCGGACACAACGGCATAAAATTCGGACTGGCTACCGGAGGTGTCCTCGACGGAGAACAGGCATCAAGGCTTATTCTCCTTTTTAAACAACTGCTTGACGATAGGGAACAAGCCTTAGCGGCTATCGCCCGAAGCGAAAGCCGCGACGAGGAAAGGGTACGTTCGCAACTTGCCAAGGCTTCCTTTTTTAAGAAACAAGCCCTTGATTGCTACCATCGTTTTCTCCGCAGAACGGTCACCGGGAGCTCCAGCGATCAGGAAGCCGATAAGATATTCAATCTGTTCGCTTCCCAGGCCGAAACCTATCCGGTCGGCGTTCTGGGAGAGCTGAATGGAAGTGCCAGAGCCCTTTCGATCGACAAGAAAATTCTATCCGAGGCAGGGGCTTCCCTCTTTTTTGCCGGAGATAAGGTGGGGGTCATCGAGCATAGGATTGTTCCTGAAGGCGAAAGCCTTGATCCTGCGCGGAAACTTCTTCAGGAATTACACGCACAACGGGCCGAGTTTGCAATTGCTTATGTTCCAGACAATGATGGTGATAGAGGGAACCTTGTTTTTGCTGGAAAAGATGGGAAATGCAGGGCCCTTGAGGCGCAGGAGGTGTTTGCCCTTGCCGTTCTCTCGGAGCTGGCCTATACAAGGTGGCTGGAAGCGAGGACATCGGACAGGTCACCTTCGGCAAAGCTTGCCGTTGTCGTAAACGGCCCGACCTCTATGCGCATCGATTCCATTGCAAATGCCTTCGGGGCTGAAACCTTCCGCGCCGAGGTTGGGGAGGCCAATGCCGTAAACCTTGCCAGGGAAAAACGCAAAGCGGGCTATACGATTCCCATCCTC
This sequence comes from Sediminispirochaeta smaragdinae DSM 11293, assembly GCF_000143985.1. Taxonomy (GTDB): domain Bacteria; phylum Spirochaetota; class Spirochaetia; order DSM-16054; family Sediminispirochaetaceae; genus Sediminispirochaeta; species Sediminispirochaeta smaragdinae. The sequence continues at coordinate 2,451,183 of NC_014364.1, forward strand.
GGTGAGGGAAGCAACGGTGGAAATATAACCCATCCCTCGGCGGTGAGAGACCCCCTTTGCACCGTTTTTGCGGTTCTCAAACTTTTGCTCATACGTGATAGGGATGAGAACCCCGGGCTTTTTCGACGTTGGCTCCGTGCCTCCGGCAGGCAAGAGCTGTATAGAGAAGATTTCACACTTTCGGATATCATTGCGAGCCTTCCAACCTATACCACCACCAGCGCCTATGAAAAACGGGCCATCCTTCGCCTCGGAAATTTCGACCACGGTGCGCTAAAACGGGCATGGGAAGAAGAGTTTCTATCCCAATGGGAGACAAGGAAACAAGAACTTGCCGAACGCTTTGGTATCGTGGCATGGGAGGAACGCCAATATGAAGCCACGTATGAACGGAAGGAGCGGGGCGAAGCGGGGCGAAGCAGTAAGATGACAGGAGGCCTGAAGCTTGTGTTTTTCGGGGCGGACGGATTGGTGAGTGACTACATTTGGATGCGCGGTTCGGGAACTGAGCCCCTTTTTCGTATCCTTGCAGACTGCAGGGGAGACGACAAGGAGCGCGAAGAGTATCTTTTAGCGTGGCAGCGTTCCATGATCCTTCGTGCCTACGAAGGTATTCGATAGCCCTCGGGGCTTTCCGCTACGAACCCCTCTCGGACAAGGGCGGAAAGAAGCTGCATTGTCTTCTCCGGATCGGCATTGATATCGGTAGAAAGCTCCTCGCAGCTCCTGGCTCTGCCTTGGGAGGCCGTCAGCAAGCGGAGCAGAGCGCCTCTTTTCTGCCTGTCGGAGCCCTCAAAGGTCGATTGCCTGCTGTAATGTGCACTTCTTCGGTTCGGATTCTCAACGCCACGGAGGGCCGAACCATAATCCATTAAGGCATAATACCAGTTGCGAGGATCCTTTCGATCAAGGGTTTCCTCCACCAGGGGAAGGATCTGGCGGTCCGTTACCTTCTCCTGGTCAGGAAAAAAGTGGTGGATAAAGATTCTACGGATATTCGTTTCGATAAAAACCACCGGCCTGTTGTAGGCAAAGGCAAGCACCGCCTTTGCCGTGTAGGGACCGATCATCGGAAGCGCAACGAGCCCGTCGTAGGTATCCGGCAAAGAACCACCGGTTGAAACCACACGTTCGGCAATCTTTTTGAGGGCAAGGGCCCGTCTATTATAACCAAGGCCGCTCCACAGGCTAAGGAGCTCTGCAAGCTCAACATCTGCCATAGTCTGAGGATTGGGAAAACGCCCGGCAAGGCTCTCCCATTTTGTAGCAACCCTGCTTGTCTGGGTCTGCTGAAGCATCATTTCGGAAAGCAGAATCAGCCACGGATCGTTTGTTTCTCTCCAGGGAAAGCTGCGCCTGTTTTTTTTGTAGAACTCGTAGATAAGACGGCGAAAATCATCCTTTTCCATGGCAGAAATATACCAAAACGAGGGTGCCTCGGCAAAGCCCGACAGGCATTTCCCCTATTTACCCATATCTTCGCCGTCGTAGAGGGTAAAAAGCTGATCTTCGGAAACATTGGTATTATTCTTTCCGCTACCCATAAAGACCGCAATAAAGCGGAGCCCGGGGACATTCTGGCAGATAATCTGTATGATTACGGTAATGGGAACCGCAAGAAACATGCCGACTACCCCCCAGATCCATCCCCAGAGAGCCAAGCTAAAAAGGATGACGAAGGGACTCAAATTGAGTCGATGCCCCTGGAGCTTTGGATCCAGGAACTGGCCGATGATCGCTTGTATACCAATCATAGAGAGAGCAACGGCAAAAATCTTACCAGGTGAGGGGTAAAACTGAATGATTCCCATGAGGATCGTAATGATCATATGGAACGAGCTTCCGATGGAAGGGATAAAGTTCAGCAAGAACGCCAAGGTTCCCCATACCACTGCAAAGTCGAGGCCGATAATCTTTAAGGCAAACCAGACCGCTATGCCAGTTGCCAGGGAAAGAAAAAACTTTAAAGAAAGGTAGCGGGCCACCTGTTGATTAATATGCTCAATCATATTTCCGACCTTTTTTCCAGTCTTCTCTTCAAAGGCCATCTGCAATTTTTTCTTAAAATAGGGCTTCTCGAGAAGAAGAAAGATCAGAAAAATCATAACGATGAGGAATCTACTGATAAAGTTCATCAAATTTCCCGAAACCTTTACCAAAGATCCTCGTAAGGCACTGTTCCAGTTGATCTGCCCCAATAATTCCTCATAGGAAAGACCAAAACGGTTCTCGACATTACGGAACAGCTCACGTATGATAATACGAAAACGTTCGGCATACTTGGGGAATTCGGCAATAAAGCTGTTTACACTTGTCTGAATGAAAAGGAAGATGAGAAACATCACTCCCAAAAGAAAGAGAACAACGATAGAAATGGCAATAAACCTTGGGACATGCATCCTGTTGAGAAAATTGATGAAAGGGGCGATGATAAACGACAAAAAGACAGAAATGATCAAGGGTAACAGAACATTTCCGGCAGCCTTTAACAAGGCTCCAACCATAATAACGACAATGATGAAAAGGAGTCCAACAATAGCATTCTGTGTTTTCATGCTATGGGAACTATAGCACCGAGACGGACTTTGTCCTACCCGTCTTCCTCGGTCTGGGAAATTTTCTCATCTTCCTCTGAAACTTCTTCTTCTTCCTCTTCTTCTTGTACCCCGGTTTTTACCGCTGTAATCTCGGAGACAGAAAAGATCCGATCTATGGTCAGGATGATAATGAACTCATCGTCACGCTTTCCTATCCCTTCGATGAATTCGGTGTTGAGGGTTGTCCCAATACGGGGGGCAGGTTCTATTTGGGAGAGGTCGAGTTCAATTACCTCCCTGACGGAATCTGCCAGAGCCCCGACAACCACAAGATCACCGTTCACCTCAACCTCGAGAACAATGATACAGGTATTAACGGTATTGACGATGGCATCCATCCCGAACTTCATGGCGAGGTCGACAACGGGCACCACCCCACCGCGAAGATTGATAACCCCACGCATGAAGGGTGGCATTCGGGGAACCTTGGTGATATCGATAACTTCCAAAACTTCCCTCACTTTGGAAACCTCAACACCATATACTTCTTCGGATAGCATAAAGGTAAGAAATTGCATATACGTTCCCCCGTTTCCTTTCTGTACCTTATACTATCGTGTAAATTCCCCCACCGATGCAAGAGCCCCAAAAATATTCCATGGGAATTATCGCTTCTTCCGACCGAAAAATCTATTAAGTATTCCCCCCTTTTCCTTTTGAAGAATCGAAAAGGCCTCACCACTCCGTCCGGCAATACTTCCCATGGAAAGGAGCCGGGCCGAACGATCGGAAACCAGCCGGGAGCTGTTTCGTCGGGTTAGGTAATCAATTCGTCGTTCCAGTAAAATGCGGATGTTTGCGGCAGTTGCCTCGGGGCTTTCGTGGGCGCCTCCCGGTCCTTCCGGAATAATGCCGGAGATCACACCAAGATCCAAAAGATCGGAAGCAGTCATTTTCATTAGTTCTGCAGCCAGCTTCGCTTTTGAAGCGTCCCGAAGAAGAATAGAAGCACACCCCTCAGGGGTAATGACGGAATAGACCGCATTTTCCAGCATGTAGACCTCATCCCCTACTCCGATCCCCAAAGCCCCTCCACTGCCTCCTTCCCCTATGATAATACAGATGATCGGAACGCTGACACGACTAAGCTCCTTCAGATTACGGGCTATGGCCTCCCCTATTCCCCGCTCCTCGGAAGAAAGCCCGGGATAGGCTCCCGGCGTATCAATAAAGGTGATGACAGGTCTGCCGAATTTCTCAGCCTCCTTGATCAAACGAAGTGCCTTTCGATAGCCTTCCGGATTGGCCATACCGTAATTACGGTAAAGATTTTCCTTAAGATTTCTCCCTTTCTGGTGTCCGACAACAGTAACGGCCCTCCCGCTGAAAAAGCCAATTCCACCGATCATAGCAGGATCATCTCCCGACGAACGATCTCCCTTTAATTCAAGAAAATCGTCAAAGAGCATCTCTATGTAGTCGAGGCTGGTCGGGCGGGAGGAATTTCGTGCAAGCTCCACCCGTTCCCAGGCATTTCCCTGCCTGCCGTTTCCAAGATACTTGGTTTCGATTCGGGAAAGTTCTTCAAACACGCCCATATGCTCTTCCGCGGCAAGGCGTTTGAGCTCCTTTAGTTTCTTTTCAAAGGCTTTGTTTTTCATGAATCCTCTCATCCGCTCTGACGGGACAAATCGTAGGGACGGTGAGCATCGATCAACAGAGTTATGGTCTTCCGTAGCTTGGAACGGGGACAAACTCGGTCGACAAACCCTTTCTGCTCCTGGAATTCGGCACGCTGAAACCCCTCCGGAAGTTTCTGGCGTATAGTCGATTCTATCACCCGTGGCCCAGCAAAGCCAATCAAGGCACCGGGCTCGGCAAGGATGACATTACCCAACATCGCAAAGCTGGCCGTGACTCCTCCTGTGGTCGGATGGGTAAGGACAATGAAAAAAGGAAGCCCCTTTTCTTCAAGAAGGGCAGCAGCATGACTGGTTCTTGCCATTTGCATCAGAGAGATGATCCCCTCTTGCATTCTTGCTCCCCCGGAAGCGGTAAAAAGTAAAAGAGGAATTTGTCGCTGAACCGCAACAGAGCATAACCGCACTATTTTTTCTCCGACAACGGCGCCCATACTTCCCCCCATAAAGGAAAAGCTCATAACGCCAAGGGCAAGTTCCCTGGAGTTGACGGAACAAACGCCGGTGACGATGGCCTCGTTCATCTTTGCTTTTTGCCTCGAAGCCGTTAGTTTTTCTGCATATCCCGGAAAAGCAAGAGGATCGGCTGTTTCCAGAACATCATCACTCTCTCTAAAGGAATCGGGATCGGCAAGCATTTCGATTCTCTCCCACGCCGTGACTGAAAAATGGTGGCCGCAGCCGGGACAGACAAAGAGGTTCTTTTTCAAATCCGCCAATTCGATGTGAAGATGGCAGCTGGGACAGGAGTGCTGATTCTCTACAAAGCTGCGTTCATCTCGAACGGCACCGCTTTTTTCGCCTCCGCTGGGCTTCTGCTCGACCCTGTTTTTGCGCTTATCGCTTCCTTTTCCGGGCGAAAACAGCCCCTTAAACGCGTCAAGGAATTTCATCACACCTCCTTAAGAATGGTCTCCAGGGCCGAAGTCCCGAAACGACCACTTTGGAAGATCGGACTGGATACGATTCGCTTCTGGGTTGCAAGGTTCACGGAAAGACCATCGATTACAAACTCGTCCAAAGCCCGAAGCATACGGTTGATCGCCTCTCGGCGAGTGGAGCCGTGGACAATCAACTTAGCAACCATTGCATCGTAATAGGGAGGAACCTTGTAGCCGGGATAAAGAAAGCTGTCGACCCGAACGGAAACTCCACCGGGAGGAAGATAATAGGAAACGGTTCCCGGAGCCAGTGCATTGATTCGGCATTCGATCGAAGAGCCTTTGATAGTAATATCCCTTTGGTTGAACCCCAACTCTTCCCCCACAGCGCCACGGATCTGTGCCTTTATAATATCCACACCACTCACCATTTCACTAACTGGATGTTCCACCTGTACCCTGGCGTTCACCTCCATGAAGTAATAGTTTTCACCATCGAAAAGGAATTCAATGGTACCGGCTCCCCTGTAGGAGAGCTTTTCAAAGAGACGAACCGAGTTGCTACACATATCTTCTCGTATTGCGGGCGATATACCGGGCGAGGGGCTCTCCTCAACCAGTTTTTGATGCCTGAGCTGCATCGAACAATCTCGCTCGCCGAGATGAACAACGTTCCCTTTTCCGTCGCCGAGAAGCTGAACCTCGACATGACGAGGATTTTCCAGATATTTCTCAAGATAGAGGGTACCGTCGGAAAAGGCTGTTTCCGCTTCATGGCCGGCAATCTTCATGGCGGAAGCAAGCTGCGATTCATCACGAACGATGCGCATTCCCTTTCCGCCCCCTCCGCTGGCAGCCTTTACGATAACCGGAAAACCCACCTTTCGGGCAAAGGAAAGGGCTGCCTCTGCATCCTCAACGGCACCTTCGCTGCCGGGAATTACGGGAAGGCCTGCTTCCTGAGCGGTACGCTTCGCGGCGACCTTATCACCGAGAAAGGCAATCGTTTCGGGCCGCGGTCCGATAAATATGAGCCCCGCCTTTTCTACGTCGGCCGCAAAATCAGCATTTTCACTGAGAAATCCGACACCGGGATGTACGGCATCACAACCACTGGCTACCGCCGCGGCTATCAGGTTCCTTTTGTTGAGATAACTACTTTTCGAATCGGCTTGTCCTATACAAACAGCCCTGTCCGCCATTCGTACATGAAGAGAATCCTTATCGGCCTCAGAATAGACGGCAACGGCCTCTATACCGAGCTCTCTGCAACTTCGAATAACCCGAACGGCTATTTCGCCCCGATTTGCAATGAGTAAACGATGTATCATCGGCTTCCTCCGTCCCTTTAGATTCGTTCGACGGAAAAAAGCGGCGTTCCATATTCCACCATCTGCCCGTTTTCCACAAGAATAGAAAGGATCTTGCAGTCATATTCAGCCTCCAGCTCGTTCATGGCCTTCATAGCCTCGATGATGCAGAGGGTTTGTCCGGACTTTACAGTATTTCCCTCTTCGATGTAGGCCGGAGAATCGGGGCTTGGAGAACGATAGAAAGTGCCGACAATGGGAGAGGCTATATATTCCCCCTCCTGAGCTTCAGCCTCGTTTTCTTCCGTCAAATTGTGTTGCGACTGACCGGAAGTAACAGGGGCCCCATCTATGCGTTGGGCAAAAGCCTCTTTTTTACGAAGCGACAGTTGCGTATCGCCTGTTTTTAATTCCAACTCAACAAGTGAGGTTTTTTCAAGGTGATCTATTAACATGGTAATCTCTTTGATATCCATTTTGCTTTACCTCCGTAAATCGATCGGACGCTACCACAGATTGTTTCGGCCGTCAACCGATATTATCAACTATTTACTTTTTTGACCAGATGTGTATAACTATAAGATTTTATTCAGATGTTGTATATTGACAAAAGGGATAAAGATTCGAATCTTCATCCAGTATTACTCGAAGGAGGATTCATGCGAGTAAAGATAGCTTCGGTAGGTGCATATGTACCGGAAAAAAGAATAAGCAACGAAGAACTTGCGAAAAGCGTCGAAACGTCCGATGAATGGATTCGTTCCCACACTGGAATAGGGAGCAGACACATCTGTGCAAAGGATGAAGCGACCTCAGATCTCGCGGTTAAGGCTGCAGAACAAGCCATCGCCTCTGCCGGTATAGACAAACAAGAGATAGAGACCATCATTGTTGCGTCCGCAAGCGGTGATTTTGTAGGCTTTCCCTCCACCAGCTGCATTGTTCAGGAAAGGCTTGGTATCACTTCCTGCGGAGCCTTCGACGTTGCTGCAGGCTGTACTGGCTTCGTCTATGCCCTTGAAATTGGCAAGTCGATGGTCGCATCCGGCAGCTCATCAACCATTCTTGTTATCGGTGTCGATACCTTATCCAAGATAACAAACTGGGAAGACCGAAATACCTGCGTGCTTTTCGGCGACGGAGCGGGTGCTGCCATATTGATGCCGGCAAGCGATGGGGAAAAAAGCGGTATCATCGATTCGATTCTCGGAAGCGACGGGTCGGGGGCCGAATATCTGATGAGAAAAGCGGGAGGATCGCGCTACCCCATTGACGACCCCAAAACGGTGGAGAAGAAGGATCTGTGCATCGCTATGGATGGCCGAAAAGTGTACAACTTTGCGGTACGGGTCAACACCGAGCTGATAACTTCGATTCTCGAACGAAATAAGCTTAGCTTTGAAAATGTCGACTGGGTGATTCCTCATCAGGCAAACATCAGGATCATTCAGGCTGCAGCAGGTCGTCTTGGAATCGGTTTGGAGAAATTCTTCATCAATATCGAAGAGTATGCAAATACATCCGCAGCATCCATACCGATAGCCCTCAATCAGCTTGCCGGGAGCGGAAAACTGAAACGAGGCGACCTTTTGCTCTTTGTCGGCTTTGGTGCCGGTCTAACCTACGGCGCGAACCTGCTTCGCTGGTAAAAGAATATGGCACAGCGTACAACAACAGGCACGCTCATCTTTCTCTACCCTGGCCAGGGGGCCCAGTACCCCGGTATGATACGGGATATCTTCGAAGCGAGCAGCGGTGTCAAAGAACTTTTCACCCTGGCATCGGACTGTACCGGTATCGATATGAAGGCCCTTCTGTTCGAAGCAGATGAGACGGAGTTAAAGAAAACGGAACATACCCAGGCGGCAATAACCCTTGCTAATATCGCCGTTCGAAAATTCCTCTCGGAATCGGGAATCGAATCCTCTGCCGTTGCCGGTTTCAGCCTTGGCGAATATGCTGCCCTTGCCGATGCAGGGGTTCTGACCGAAGAAGCCGTTTTCAGGCTTGTGGTCGAACGGGGGCGCCTCATGGCCGAAGCAATTGAAGAGGGAGCCGAAGGCGCCATGGCCGCGGTGATCGGTATCGATGCACAAACAGTCGACAAAATAATCGAAGGGATAGAGGGCGTTTACCCTGCAAACTACAATGCCCCCCTTCAGACCGTCATAAGCGGGACACACAAGGGGCTTGAGAGCGCAGCTACACGGCTAAAAGAGGCTGGAGCGCGAAGGGTCGTCCCTCTTAAGGTGGCAGGGCCTTTTCACACACCACTTCTGGAAGGTGCAAGCGCCCGCTTTGCAGAGCTTATCGAATACTACCAATTTTCATCACCAGTAAAGCCTCTATTCTCCAACGTAACGGGGACAGTGGTGGTTTCTTCAGAAAAAATACGAGGTCTCTGCGCAAGACAGATCATTTCGCCGGTACGGTGGACGACGGTTGAATCTTCTATTTGTGAAATGAAGCCGACTCTTGCGATCGAATCTGGTCCCGGGAAGGTCCTTTCCGGACTCTGGAAGAGCAGCTCTGCTTCCGTGCCCTGCCTCTCCGTTGACAACAGAGAAGCTGCTCTTGCCGCCCGAACGTTTATTGAGAATAGCTAAGGAGAAAAGCACATGAACAAGAATCAGGGAATCCTGAAGGGAAAAACGGCCATTGTAACGGGTGCCAGTCGGGGAATCGGTGCTGCAATCGTCGAAAGCTTTCTCGCCGAAGGTGCCGTTGTCTACGGTTTCAGCCGCAGCAAGGCGGAGTTCCAAGGAGACTTTCACTGGATCGAAGTTGATGTCGGGGATGCGGAAAGTATCGAACAGGGTTTGGAAAAGGTCTTCGAAGCCGTGGGTACTCCAGACCTTCTTGTCAACAACGCAGGAATAACCAGAGACGGGCTTGTTTTCCGGATGAAAGAGAGCGATTGGGAAGATGTACTGAGGATCAACCTTACCAGCGCTTTTAGGATTTCCAAGGGAGTCGCTCTGCGCATGGCCAAGGCCCGTTCCGGGGCAATAGTCAACATATCAAGTGTGGTCGGTATTACCGGCAACGGTGGCCAGACAAACTATGCGGCAAGCAAGGCTGGCCTGATCGGTTTTTCCAAAAGCCTTGCACGGGAATTGGCTTCCCGAGGGGTACGGGTGAATGTAGTTGCCCCAGGTTTTGTCGATACATCGATGACTGAATCTTTAAACGATAAGGTCAAAGAGGAGCTGGCGGGTAAAATCCCCCTTGGGCGAACCGCCAAGCCGGAGGAAGTTGCAGAAGCAGTACTCTTCCTTGCCTCGGATCACTCCTCATATATCACGGGTCAGGTTCTTGCCGTCGACGGCGGAATGACCATGTAAACATAGAAAAGGGAGCAAAAATATGGAGAACCAGAAACGTCGAGTCGTCGTAACCGGTATGGGGGCGATTACTCCGCTCGGCAATGATGTCGAGTCTACTTGGCAGGCCTTGAAAACGGGGAAAAGCGGTATTGTAAGAAATGATCGCTTTGACATTTCCGAATTCCCCTCGAAGATTGCAGGGCTTGTAAGAGATTTTGAGCCAAACAACTATATGGAAAAAAAGGATGCACGGAAGATGGCCCTGTTTACACAGTACGGTGTAGCCGCAGCCAGACAGGCAATGGACCAGGCAGGTTTCACCAGCGGAAATTTCGACCCCGACCGTGCATCGGTGTTCCTGGGAAATGGCATTGGAGGCTTCGAAATCATCGAAAGCTCCTATCGGATCCTTTTTTCCAAGGGACCAAGCAGAGTCCCTCCCCTAACGATCCCCAAATTGATCAGCAACGAAGGACCGGCTAATGTCGCCATGGTTTTGGGGCTCAAAGGCCCCTGCCAAACCATTACCACCGCTTGTGCCAGCGGAAGCGACGCCATAGGTGCGGCTGTAGCGTCCATCCGCAGCGGAAGAAGCGATATTGCAGTCACGGGAGGAACTGAAGGATGTATCACCGAACTCGGTATTGCCGGCTTTTGCATACTCCAGACCCTCTCTACGAAATACAACGATGATCCGACAAGGGCCAGCCGTCCTTTTGACAAGAATCGAGACGGTTTTGTCATAGCCGAAGGTGCCGGTGTTTTAGTGCTTGAAGAACTCGAACACGCCAAGGCGCGGGGTGCAAAAATTCTTGCCGAGTTAGCCGGTTATGGCGCAAGCTGTGATGCCTATCATCTAACCTCTCCCGAGCCCGAGGGAGAAGGAGCGGCAAAAGCCATGAGGCTTGCCATGGAAGACGGAAATCTTCGACCAGAAGATATTGATTACGTGAATGCCCACGGTACCAGCACGCCGACAAACGACCCAATTGAAACCAGGGCCATCAAAAAGGCTTTGGGAGAAAGGGCTCGCGACATACCGGTAACAAGCACAAAATCGATGACCGGGCACCTCGTCGGTGCAGCCGGTGGCCTTGAAACCATTATATCCGTTCTTACCATTCGAGACGGCTTCGTTCCCGGTACCATCAACCTTGAGGAGGCGGACCCGGAATGCGATCTCAACTATCTTCCCGGTAAAGGGAAAGAGATGAAAGTGAGGGCAACCCTTTCCAATAGTCTCGGTTTCGGCGGTCACAATGCGGTAGTAGCTGTTAAGGAGTGGAAAGAATGAACCCAAGCTTTGAACCAATGGCGGCTCCGGTCGATCTGGAGGGGGTAAAAACCCTCCTTCCCCATCGTGATCCCTTTCTTTTTGTAGATAGCCTCCTCGCCTTTAATGAGGAGACAATCGTCGGAGAAAAACTTTTTGGTGACGATGAATTCTTTTTTCGCGGTCACTTTCCCACCTACCCTGTTGTACCTGGGGTCTTACTCGTAGAGTCGATGGCCCAGTGCGGAGGTGCCGGTGTGGCCGCCGCAGGTTTTATTCGTAATGCCATCTTCCTCCTTGCCGGCGTGGAAAAGGCAAAATTTCGGCGACAGGTGGTACCAGGGGACAAGGTCCGTTTCGAGATTGAAAACAAGCGGATCAGTAAGCTGATGATTCGCCAGAAGGGCAAGGCCCTGGTCGGCAACGAGGTTGCTGCGGAAGCAGAGTGGTTCTGTATCATGAAGAATGAAGGAGAATAGACAATGGAACCTAAAATCAGAGGAGCAATCTGCATGAATGCACACCCCAAGGGGTGTGCAGAGGAAACCCGTAGGCAGATACGCTGGACACAAGACTATTTTTCGCATCACAAGGCATCAAAGAAACTGGAAAGGGTCCTTGTCATCGGAGCATCAACGGGATACGGGCTTGCCAGCAGAATAGCCGCAGCCTTCGGCTACGGTGCCGCAACCATCGGTGTTTCGTTTGAAAAAGAACCAAGCGAAAAGCGGCCCGCTACTCCTGGCTGGTATAATACCAGGACCTTTGACGAAGAAGCGAAAAAGGCGGGAATCCCGGCCCTAAGCTTCAACGGCGACGCCTTCTCGAACGAAATGCGGGCCAAGGTCGGGGATGCCCTCAAAAGCCTGGGCGGCCCTGCCGACCTTGTTATCTACAGCCTTGCCTCGGGAGTCAGAACCGATCCTGCCGACGGAACCCTCTATCGATCGGCTCTTAAACCCCTCGGAGAGGTGTACAAAGCCAAATCGGTCGATTTCATCAACGGTCGCCTCGGCGAAGTGGAAATCGCCCCGGCGACAGAAGAAGAGAGACGGGCCACGGTCAAGGTTATGGGCGGGGAAGACTGGCGTCTATGGATCGATTATCTTGGGGCACAGGGGCTTTTGGCCCCCGATGTAAAAACCGTAGCCTACTCATATATCGGTCCCGAGGTAACCCATGCAGTCTATCGTGAAGGGACCATCGGATCGGCAAAAAAGGATTTGGAAGAAACCGCAAAAGGGCTCAACAAGGAGCTTTCCGCATCAGGCGGAGGGGCCTATGTGTCGGTTAATAAGGCAGTGGTGACACGTGCAAGTGCCGTCATTCCCGTGGTATCCCTCTATATCAGCCTTCTCTTTAAGGTAATGAAGCAGAAGGGAGTACATGAAGGTTGCATCGAACAGATGGTCAGACTTTTTTCCCAGCGTCTTTATGGCAGCAACGAGGCAATGCCTGTCGATACAGAAGGTCGCATTCGAATCGACGACTGGGAGATGCGGGAGGATATCCAGAAAGAGGTCTCTTCCCTTTGGGAAAAGGTCGATGACGAAAATATTGATGAGCTGGCCGATCTTGCAGGCTATCGTGAGGATTTTCTGAAGATACACGGATTCTCAGTACCCGGCGTCGATTACGATGCCGAAGTAGATTTTCTGAATATATAAGGGAAATTCTTTCTTAAACAGGTTCAGCGTGGGTGGTGGAAGCGCACCACCATATGCACTACCGCCTCACCTGAACCGATATTCTCTATACTATGCTTCACATCACTATGATAACTGACAAAGTCCCCCTTATGGAGTTCTCCCATATTTGTTCCAGCGTTTACCCGTACCGATCCCGAAATAACTGTTACGAACTCTTCGGTCTTCGGAATATGGGCTTGTGAATGCAAGACTCCCCCTGCAGCAAGGCTCACCAGATAGATCTCAAGATCCTCAACCATGGAAAAAGGAGAAAGGACCTTAATATGGACCCCTTCTTCTTCGGCATCCAATGAGGTGATGTGTTCACTCCGGGATACATGGAAACGTCGTCCCTCATCGTTGTTGCTTTTTAGCAACGTGTTTAGTGATATCTGCAAGCCCTGCGCTATCTTCCATATCGTAGCGATGGTAGGGTTTACCTTTTCCGTTTCGATCTGACTCAACATTGCCTTCGACACTCCGCTGACCTGCGAAAGGTGCCCTAAGGTTAATCGTTTTTCTTTTCTAACCTTTTGTATATTTTTCCCTACCTGAGGAGGTTGTTGTTCAGGATCCATGTTCTGTGTCCTCTTATCGCAAGACAAATAGTTCAATATAGCAAATTTCTAATTGATATATTGATCTTTTTTCGTTATAATGAATTATATTTAATATAACTTACTCTTAAAGCACATACTTGTCAATTAAATAACGCTTTACCAAGCCATGTAAAGTGCTTACAGTATAACCTCTACATCATGCTCGGACGGAGGAAGCAGTGGGAAATCTGCGAATCGTATTGGTCGAACCCCAGACCGCGGGAAATATCGGTTCGGTATGTCGTGCAATGAAAAACATGGGAATTCATGATTTGGCGATTGTCGGAGCCCGGGATTACGATGAAAATAGGGTTCTGACACTTGCGCTTCATGCCAGGGATATATGGCACAATGCCTTACGATTTCCGGATATCGACGCCGCCCTCGAGGATTGCGTTTTTTCTGCAGGAATAACAAGACGAAGAGGAAAATTTCGTAAATACTTTTCTTTGCTCCCCGAAGAGTTCGCGAAACGGATTTCCGCGATAGAAAGCGGAACGGTGGCTGCTGTTTTCGGAAGAGAAGCAGATGGGCTTAGGGACGATGAACTTGCACGCTGTTCCGTGGCGGTTCACATTCCCTCAAGTCCTGACTTTCCGAGTCTGAATCTTTCCCATGCCGTGCAAATTATCTGCTACGAGCTCTTTCGCTGCAGGACCCCATCATCGGTTACCTTTCAGCCAATCAAGCGAAGGGATGTTGATAAGGTTGCAGCCACAATCGTTGACAATTTCGACGCCATCGGCTTTTTTAAGCAGGACGAAAAAGACGAGGTCCGTATCTTCTTTCATGATATTCTTACACGGGCAGCACTAAGCGCAAAGGAAGCGAAGCGAATCGAGAAAATGTTTCGAAAAATGGCGGGAATCAAACTTCACAAAGAGTAAAAAGAGGGAGCGAGGCATCAAACCTCTTCTAACTCTTCAAGGTTTTCCGTCATCTCATCTTCTATACGAGCTCTATGCTGGTATTCAAGAATACTTGTCCGGAAGCTGATAAAGACCATGGGATAAATGTAATTGAAAAAGTGGCTTCGTTGATACGTCCTCTTTTCTCGATATGAGTTCTCCATCGTCATCCACTCCTGCATTTTTCTCATGTAGGAATCATAGTTTTCAAAATCGATTTTCGGCTTGGTAGGCAAATCATCTTCTTTGATAAGATCCTGAAGCGTTCCGAAAAGCTCGAACATGGAAAAAAGCGAATAACCGTCTCCCATGGCCCGTTCTGCAGCCTTTTTGTCTCCGTCGAACTTGCCCAGAAGGGCTTCCCAACGCCGAGGCAGCATATAGCTCACCATCTCACCAATTCTCAGATTGATTCCCTTATCTTTAAAGAGGAGACCGAGGCCGTTGATAACGAAACGATTGCCACGATAGTACTGGAGCATCGACACGATACGATCGGCTCCCTCCTCACCCTTCTCCAAAAGCAGATTTGCCTGGTTTTTCAGAGCCTCGGGAAGCCCGGGGTTTACCTGGACGCTGTAGGTCTTAAATTCGGCATTTCGTTTATCCTTGAGTCGAACCAGACTTTTTTGGAACAGCTCCTCTTTGGTGATATCCCTGAAGGCACCAAAAAGAGCCTCGGCCTCCCGCTTGAATCGTCGGTAATATTCATCGGCGGTACCCGTCTTTTCCAGAATAGAAAAGAGGTCGTCACTGATTCGAAATCCGCCGATCGGGGCCGTAGATTCCATCCGTTTTGCCTTGATTACCGGCTCACCGATGACATCCCATTGTCTCGCCCCATCCGGTCCGAAGTTGCCGATGGTAACCTCTCCTATATTGGCCCCGATACGAATTCGAATCTGGAAGAAAGCATTGATGGCCTGCCCCAAATCATGGCTTGTCCTCAAGGCACCGATAATATCAAAAGCCCGTTTGACAGACTCTCTTGTTTCGTCGTCGGCATCGAAAAGAAAGCGATCGTTTGCCTGGTTGAAGAGAAAGGCCACCCGCTGCATCTCCACACAGGTGTAAAACAGTTCCTTTGCAATGTAACGTTCCGTCTGCTCATGATCCAGATCCCGCACCGAAGGGTCGATCAAGCCGCCGAAATGGAACATGATCGAATCTCCTTCGATCTTATTGAGAAAGCCTCCGTGACGTTTCAAGACGGAGTTGAAAGCCGCATAAAGGCCGTTAAGAACAATTTGATTTTCCTTCGGACTCAAGAATTTGCTAAGATAGGTGTAGTCGGCAATATCAATAAAACCGATACCGATCACCTGTTCCTGACTTGAGCTGGGAATTTCTCCATTTTCGATTATTGCAGAGATCAACTGTTTTGGGAGATAAAACTCTTCAATCTCCTTTCGGAAACTGATTTCCCGACTTGCTTTTTCCAGAGCAAAAGCGGAATCTCTTGCAACGACCAGATTGTTAATGGCCTCAAGCTGCCGATCCAGGGGCGGTTCACTCTTCTCGAGTTCGGCAATAATCAGTCGTATCTCTTCCACCCGATGGTCGTCGGCATCCGCAAGCCCGTTGTTCTTCAACAGTTCACGAAGATAGAAGATCGCATAGGAAGGGGCCGCTTGGTGTCTGCCTGCAACATCCTTGGCATGGGCAAGCAAATCGTCAAGATCGAAAAAGGTGGTACCGCTCTGTTCGATTACATTCCCTTCCATACGTTTAATAGTAACACAAGCCTCCTCTATTGGAAAGCATCTGATCTTCCTGTTCCCCTCTTGCCGAAAAAAGATTCTTACTGGTACATTCTTTCTATGGATAAACAAGAAAATCAAACTGAATTTTACTCCCCTTTTGCCCATATTCCGGGGAAATATGAATGGTGCAGAATACACAGCCACAGCCATGGAAGTCTTGACACCTTTATCGTGATTCAAAGTAGTACGGACCAGCCCGTTACCGTGTATGTAAACAGTGCAAATGGAGAAGCCTTCATGGCCGATCGCTATCCCGAAAGCTGCTGCATTCGAGTTTCCAAAGAGGATCTTCAAATTCACAGCTCGAACGGGGGCAGGGTAATAAGCGGCTTGCTCAACTCCGATCGGGGCGATATACGCGAAGCCTTTATGCTTTTTCATACCAAGCAGCACGTGCTTCCTGTAGAATCCGTTTACGGAGGGCAGAATTTCAGGGTATGGGGCAGTAGATGGACTTGCAGCGGAATCGATCTGGAATTAGAGGCCTGGGCAGAAGGGCGCATACGTTCAAAGAACGGAACAGTGGTTCTTGAAGGCGAAAAGGCGGTCATAACATGCGGAAGTTACGGGATTATCAACAAGCTCGCTTGATCACCCTTTGCAGTGTGCACTACATCAACAGCTGCAGTGCACCGATTATTCCGCCCAAAAGTGCCCCGAATAGATTGATATATTTCAGGTGAGTTGCTATCACCACAAGCAGCAGGTTTTCCACCTGTTCTACCTCAAGTTCGTCGATACGCTGCACAACCAGTGCATTGACATCTATATGCTCAAGCAACACGGCAGCATGCTTTTGGAGAAACGAAATAATCTCACCGGTAATGAGCCGTGCAAGGTTATCCCGCCCGCTACTTTCGAGGGAGATAAAACGGGCCGGGGGATTCTCGGAAAGAAGGCGGGAGAGGATTCCCCTTTCATCACTATCATTAGCCCGACTAAAAAACTCCACCACGGCTTTGGGAGAGTCAAGGCCAATCCATGTTGCAAGTGCCGCAAGGGGTTGGTTTCTCAGCGAGGAAAAAAGCTCGTTCAAGACAAGAACGAGCGAGCCGTCCGATGAGGCATCTGCGCCATGTAGCGAAGTATAGAGCCGGAATACCGGAATTTGCCTAGCCCGCAGAAGCGATACCCTAAGCCATTGGACGATTTTCTTTTTGACATCGGAACTCTCAAGTCCCTGGTGCAACTGTTTCAGTCCGTCCTGAATAATTTCCGGCATACGCTCATGGAGCGTCCGGTCGTACTGTCCGGCCATCAACATCAGACGTTGAACACTGCTTAACCGGCCGATGACATCGGCAAGAAAAGAACGGCCATGCTGTTCCAATTGCCGTCGGATCGTTGGGCGATGGAGAAACATATCCAAAGCTCCGACCAAATCATCGTAGCGTGAATCAAAAAGCTCGCTTATAAGGATTACCGATCGGTAGGAAAGAAAGCTTCCAAGCGTTCGTCTTTCCGAGGAGAGGCTTTGGTCAGCCTTTTCTGCGAGAGAGGAAAGGAAATCACTTTTGCCGAAATCAAACGGCAAAAGCTCATCCAGGGGCTTGGCCCAGCACAACTCAAGTACGGCCTCGCCCACTCCTTTTCCCAAAAGAGGGGAAACCGCAGCCCACATTGCAGAATCATGAAGCGAAGGCGCAAATGGATGATCGAGAAAACGATCGATTCCCTCTCTCACGCTTTTCTCAAACCGATCTCCAAAATCGGGAGAGGAAAGCTGTTTGCGAACCGCCTCCTCAGTAAAAAGGTGGGTACTTACCATTCTCCCGATGCTTCCGGAAAGTTTATAACGCTGCCTTGGAATGATCCCCGGTGTAAAAGGGATACGCAAGCCAAAAAGCCGCTTTTCACGATAGGGGCGAAAAAGCATGCCAATGGCAATGCGATTAGTAATATATCCAATAAGAGCACCGATCAGGGGAGGCAGTACCAAGGGGATGAATCGTTCCATTTAAAACTCCGGACTTCTGACAGCTTCCTCGGCAGCTTCCTTGCTACTGAAAAAACGAAGGTAGCCACCAAAAACATAGCCTTGGAGCCCGTCGTAGGCGACCTGGTACCAATACCCTTCCTGATTATCTACGACGACCCTGGAAGAGGCCTTTCCTACAACCTCCATCACAGAGCCCTTCCATAATGTCTCTTTTACCTTACTTTCGATGCTTGGTCCACTTCGGAGTCTAAGATGACTGGAGATGATTACCGCATAACGAGCCCGACTTTCCAGAATGGGAGTCGGCGGTAATTCCAGGTTCGGCATAGGCTCTTCACTGCGGCCGCAGGAACCAAGAAAAATTCCGAACACAAAAACAGGTATATATAAAAGCGTCAAAAAATCTCTACGCATATTGATCATACTCTCAAATCATTGCACGATTGGGGAATGAGATATAGAAGGACTATAGCATGTTTTTTCCTTTTTGTCATAGTCGTTCCACTACCGGTTGAAGCCAGAGAAATCATCTTCTCCACAGCTGGGGAGGGCTCTGTCGCTTTCCTTGATACCGATAAATTCGGTTCGGCTTGTGCAGGTCGACTGGGAGGGGGTGTTGGATCATGTTACGGTTTCCGCGAAAAGAAAGAGGAATTTACTCTTTCCCCTACCGTTACCCTATCCTATTTTGGATCAAGCCGTTCAAGCGTCACCGATAATATTGTTATCTACCGGGGCTTTCACACTTTGCGTCTTGCGTTGGGATTGGATTTTTCCATTCCCACCATCCCCATTATGATGAACATCGCCGTCGGCACAAACATTGCAAAGTACACAGATACGGCAAATTATTTCTTTTTTCCTGATCTGCAGTGCATATTTTTTCGGGAAATCGACGCTCTTTCTCGGAAGAAAAGCACCTGGGATATTGGGCTTCCCGTTCGGCTCTCCCTACGCAACGATATGGATGTAGACCTCTCGGCCGGTATTGCTTTCCGGCTCAATCTCTTTCTGTTTTGAGCTTTTTCGGCTATTGTTAGGAAGATAAAAACAGATCTTCGGAGGAGCGATGACTGAACGAATAGGAGATTACTTTGTTCGCCTTGAGCTACTTTCTTTCGAGCAGGCGGAGCAAGTCCTGGCCGTGCAGCAAGAGCAGCCCAACCGACGTTTCGGCGAAATAGCCGTCGAACTCGGTTTCATCGGAGAGGAGGATATCGAATCCTACAAGCGCTACTGTGCGGAAAAGGATGGCTCATGATTGCGCTACTTTCTTTCTTCGTTATTCTTTTATTATCGCTTTCGATCGTGCGGATTGCAGCAATCATGCTTCAGCTTACAGGTCTTTCTGCAGATACGGCACGATTCCAGGCCCGCTCCGCCTTTACCGGTACAGGATTCACCACACGCGAATCGGAAATGATCATTGGCCATCCTGTAAGGCGAAGGATCATCATGGGACTCATGCTCATTGGTAATCTCGGACTTGTGACCTTCGTTTCGTCTCTTGTCCTTACCTTTTTAAGGGCTCAATCCGCACTTGAAATGGCAAGCACAGGGGCTATACTCATAGGAGGACTCCTGCTTCTCTTTTTCGTAAGCAAAAGCAGAATCCTTGATTCTCTTTTGAGTAAAATAATCACTCGATTACTCAGGCGTTGGACAAAACTTCATACGACGGATTATGATGGTTTGTTGAACCTTTCCGGCGATTATGAGGTGATAAAATCTCTTGTAGGTCCTGACAGTTGGTGTACGGAAAGAAGTCTTGCAGAACTTCAGTTGAGCGATGAAGGAGTTCTAGTACTTGGAATATACCGGCAGGACGGTTATTTCATAGGCTCGCCAAAGGGTTCGACCTTTATCTATGATGGAGACGAATTGATTCTCTACGGACGAGATGAACGGATTCGTACTCTTACAGACAGGAAGGCGGGAGAGAAAGGTGATACGGAACATCGTGAAGCCGTAGATGCTCAAAATAAGATCGAAGGGAAGCGACCGGCGCCCCTTACTATCTCCTCACGAAAGGGGTTTCGAGGTTTTTTTAGGAAACGAGAGTACTGATATAATGATGCTGCCTAATATACACATAAAGAGAAACAAGTTCTTGCTCCTTTGTTGTCTGCTCCTTCCTGTAATAACAGCTTCGGGTGATGAGCTTCGGAAGGTGCGAGTTCAACTTAAATGGACACACCAGTTTCAGTTTGCCGGTTTCTATGCAGCGATAGATCAATGCTATTATGCAAAGAGAGGTTTAAAAGTAGAACTGAGGGAGGGAAACCCGGAGATAAGGCCAACCAATGAGGTAGTCTCTCGGAGAGCAGACTTCGGTATCAATACGACCGATCTTATTGTCCATAGGGCCCTTGGCAAGCCAATTGTTATTCTTGCACCAATATTCCAACATAGTTCTCAGGTGGTAGCGGTCAGCGGGAAATCCGACATCTATGAACCCTGCAATCTTGAAGGGAAAAGCCTGATGCTTTCGGGAGACGGTGAGGCATCAATCCTGGCGATGTTTAGATCTCAAGAAATCACAGATATCAGGATCGTACCTCACAGTTGGGATATCATGGACCTGGTAAACGGAAAGGTCGATGCAATGAGTGTATACCTCACAGGGGAAGTGTACACTCTTCGTCGGTTAAAACTCCCCTTCCGCATTCTTCGCCCAGAAAACTACGGGATAGATTTCTACGGCGATGTCCTTTTCACCAGTGAAGCACTAGCGACCGAGGATGCCGACCTCGTCAATCGATTTCTCACTGCAACCTTGGAAGGTTGGCAGTATGCGCTCAAGAACAAGGAAGCCATGATGGATCTCATCATCGAAAAATACGGCTACCATGATAGTCTTGAACGCCTCAGATACGAATCGGATATGATTTCCACCCTCATGGGTGAGGGAATCGTCCGACCAGGCCACTCCAGTACATCACGGTGGCAACATATCATCGATACCTATGACTCTCTTGGCATGCTCAGTCGACCGGTAGATATCAAGCAGATCCTTTTTCAGCGAAGTCCGAAACTTTCTCATACGCAAAGAACGGCAATATTTCTTCTCTTAACGGCATTGCTTGCTCTTTTCCTGTTTTTCGTATTGTCCAGGTTTTTTACCGCCACACTCTGGCGCGAGATGGAGCATAAGGTCGGAAGGCAAAACGAACTTGATACGTTCATTAAGTTCTGCCTTCTCACCAATACAGAGCTGCCGCAGACAGTACACCGTCGGGTTATCGATAATCTTCAGATTATCGATAATATCATTCCAGTTGCAGAATCAGTCACGCAAAAAAACAGCCACCATGAAAATCGTAAAAATATAGAACACATAGATCTCTGTTCCTATCTGCATGATCTTGTCAGCCTGACCGACAGAAATTTCAATGAAGAGGAAAGTAGAACAATAGTTAACGTTCCCCGTTTTCCGGTTATCGTACCCATCGAACTGGCTGTCCCCATAGGACTCATTACCGTCGAACTCCATACAAACGCCCTGAAACACACCTCTGCCAAAGAGGGGAAAATCAGGATCACGTTAAAACAAGAAGAAAATGAGATTTGTACGCTTTCGGTCGGAGACAGGGGGGCAGGTATGGATGAAAAACTTTTTCATCATAAGCGGACAAAAACAACAGGACTGCCGCTCATCCAATTATTGACAAAGCAAATAGGCGGCAGCCTTGAAGTTTCCAGCCGCAACGGTACATCGATCACCCTTCGATTTCCCCTAAGAAAGCAGAAGGAAAAGACAATCGGTATCCGTTCTTGAAACAACGGTACTAAGGGAGCACATTGTAGAGATGAATCAGCGTCGAATAAGCATTCTTTGTCTTTCGGTAGGTTTCACCCTCGTCTCCTGTAGCGTGGATATCAACTTTCCCGAGCGTTATGCCCTGGTCTACGGAGTGGCCGACTACCCCGATGGCTATAACGATCTCACCTATACCGTCAACGATGCCGATTCCATGGCCGATTTATTCGAAGAGAAGGGCTATATCGTTAGAAAGAGAACTGACAGCGAAGTTACCGCATCCGCCATACAGAGTGACATCGAGGCCCTCGATGTACCGAAAAACGCTCTTTTGCTCTTCTACTTTTCCGGGCACGGTACCTCCGACGATGATGAATCCTATATCGTCTGCTGTAATGATACAGGATCGGATGCAGCTTTTATCAGCGGCACCACCCTCGCCTCCTGGCTCGCCAAGGTTCCCTGCAATAAGAAGGTGGTGATCCTCGATTCCTGCTATGCGGCAGGCCTTATCGGCGAAGGCTATTCTGAGGATGGGTATCCCGACGACTGGGACGGGGGCAGCAGCTTTGCCTTCTCTCTCAGCGAAACCATAGAAAACTACTTCTCCTCTCCCTCGTCGAGCGGAATTTCCTATGATGATGCCATCGTACTTGCCGCTGCAGGAAGTGATGAAAAAAGCTTTGAAGGAGGGACCGTTGGCCACGGTTATTTTACCTACGGACTGCTTCGGGGAGCGGTTCACGGCGACGACGATGGGGACGGCTACCTATCGACCCTGGAGCTCTACGACTATGCCAGAGATTACATCGAAGGACTATCCTTTCTCACTACCGATGGAACAGTTCACTATTACCTGCCCCACATTTCGGGAGGCCCTGTCGACTTTATTCTTTTCGAGATGAAGTAGGAAATCCCTTTTTTAGAAAAAGCATAAGCTACAGCGGTTTGCCATCAGAAAGGGAACGGACCAACTCTTCCAGCGTCTCATTCCACATCCCATCCTTGTACCAAAGCGCCATCTCTTCAAGAAAACTACGGTACAGTCGCCCGAACTCCTTCTCCGCCTCGCGATCACCATCTTTTATCGCATAGAGTTCCATCATTCTGGGATGCTCTTCTTTCCAGCGCACCTTCATTTCGTCCACCTTGGCAGGAGCCTCAACCCATCTGGCAAGCTCCTTCCCCTGACCGTCCCAGAGCGATATGACAGGTATATGGTCTACCCCGTCGGCAAGATAGCTTTTATGTAGTTCAGGGGCCTTCTCCCGGCTGAAAAGGCGGAAGGGAATCCCGCATTTTTGAAAGAAGCTTCTCAGGATGGGGAGATTACAGGCCCAGTCACCACACCACGGTTCACTAAATGCGGAAGCCCGGACCTCTCCCATTCGGAGATTTCTTGAAGCCACAGCTTCTCTTAGTTTGTCGACAAAGCGCTCCGGTGCATCTGCCTCCCGGACAAGGGAACGGACAAGAGATCGATAAAATCGGAGCGTTTCGAGGTAGTCATCTATCTCCACACCGGTAAAAAAGAAGTCATCGGTCATATAGCTAAGTGGTTTCATGACGTTAATCATACTATCCTTTGGCGTAGAAAAATATACCTACTGTCCGGAATCGTGGTGAAAAATGAATAAAATCTCCTTTTCTCGTAGTTACTTATAGTAAGAACTACCAGAAAAAGGAGTTTCCCATGTTCCATCCTCCCTTCTGCCCCAACCCCCATTGCCTCAACCACTTCTCTCCCTCCGGCCACTGGTTCTTTAGAACAGGCTCCTACTCTACCCAAACCTCTCCCCGCATCCAAAAGTTCAAATGCAAAACCTGCCACCTCTCCTTCTCCACTCGCACCTTCAGCATCGACTACTGGACCCATTTCCACCTCCCCTACACAACCATCCTCTCTCACCTCGTCACCAGCTCCGGTATCAGAGACCTCTCCCGTATCCTTAAGGTCTCATGCTCCACCGTCTCAGACCGTATCCGTCGTCTTTCCCACCAGTGCATCGCATCCTCTGCCTCCCTCACCTCAGACATGAACATCCACGAAGACCTGGTCGCAGACGGCTTTGAAAGCTTCGTCTGTTCCCAGTACCTCCCCAACAACATCCACATCCTGGCAGGAAAAGACTCCCAGTTCTGGTTTCTCTCCGACTATGCACAGCTGACCAGAAAGGGACGTATGACCTGGTATCAGAAGAAGAAAAACAGGGTGATCAAGGAGAAGCTAAAGGTCTATAGAGGAAGTGTTTATCAGTCCTTTCAGAATGTCGTGGCAAAGGTGCTTGCCCTGACCGAGCAATCGGAGAGGGATAGGGTGAAGTTGTATACCGATGAGCATGCGCAATACAAAAGGGTGATGAAGGGACTACCGGCAGGGGTGGCAGGAATGATAGAGCACCACAGGATCAGCTCGAAGAGGGTTCGGGATCTGTGTAATCCCCTCTTTAGTGTGAATTACCTTGACAGGGAGATCCGGAAGGATGACTCGGATCATGTGAGGCAGACGGTCCAGTTTGCAAGGAGTACGGTGAACATGCTGGAGCGGCTTGAGATCTACCGGTATTATCACAACTTTATGAAGCCCTATCGGGTTGGGGGAAAGGATGAGAAGCGGGGGCAGACACATGGGGTGGTGGCTGGGATAGAGGGAAAGAGGATAGCGTCCGAGCTGAGGACTCTTTACAGTAGGCGGAGGTTTTTCTTACGGAATCAGCCCATGAATCGGAGTGGGAGGGAGCTGTGGGTCAGGTGTATTCCTACACCCTTACGGTGGATGATTGACTATCTTCCTTCTTATGCATGGGCATGATAATATCACCATGATTCCGGACAGTAGTAGAATATTATCGTAGTGAGGTGATTTTAATGTGTGGAATATGCGGCATATGGAATGCAGAAGAAAGACCAATGGTGGAAACGATGGTAGAGCGTATGCACCATAGGGGACCAGATGAAGAGGGATTTTACGACTGTGCAAACGGAACGCTCGGTCATGCACGTCTTTCAATTATGGATCCGACAGGGGGGCACCAACCTATTTTTAACGAGGACAAGAGTCTGGCGGTCATTGCAAATGGAGAGATCTACAACTATCCGAAGCTAAGGAAGAAACTTGCTAGCAAGCATAGCTTCAAAACCAATAACGACAGCGAAGTGCTCTTGCATCTTTTCGAAGAAGAGGGTCCCGAAATGGTAAAACAGCTTGATGGAATGTTTGCCTTTTGCATCACCAATGGAAAGTCGATCTTCTTAGCTCGAGATCCCATCGGCATAAAGCCTCTTTACTGGGGTCGGAAAAAAACGGGAAAGGTACTATTCACATCTGAACAAAAAACAAGTGCAGGAGAGGATTGCCTCCTCTCAGAATTTCCTCCTGGTTGTACCTATTCCACAACAAGAGGGATGGAACGCTATTTTACCCTGGCTTCAAAACAAGCCGAACAGCTTCCCATTAAACAGCATGTATCACTGCTGCGCAATGATCTCGACAAAGCAGTACATAAACGACTGATGAGCGATGTACCAGTGGGTTGTTTTTTATCCGGAGGACTCGATAGCAGCATCATATCGGCCATAGTTGCCCAGGAAAAGCCGGACCTCCACACTTTTTCGGTTGGTCTCGAGGGAAGCAGCGATCTTGAAGCCGCCAAACTTGTTGCCTCACATATAGGATCGAAGCATCATCAATATATCATCACCAAAGAAGAAATCGTGGCTGAGCTGCCACGTATTATCTATCATCTGGAATCATTTGACCAAGATCTGGTACGAAGCTCTATTCCCACCTATTTCACCGCAAAACTGGCCGCTCAAGAGGTCAAGGTGATTCTGACAGGGGAAGGAGCCGATGAACTTTTCGGAGGTTATACCTATTACAGGTCGATCCCCGACCATGCACAACTTCATAAGGAACTACTGCGATCAATCAAAACTCTTCATAATATCAACCTACAACGGGTTGATCGTATTACTATGGCCCATTCTATCGAGGCAAGAGTTCCCTTTCTCGATTTAAAAGTAATCGAAACGGCACAGCGCATTCCCGTAGAACTGAAATTGAACGGAAAGCCCCCGGTCGAAAAGTGGATATTACGAAAAGCATATGAAAAACTTTTACCAGAAAAAATCGTGTGGAGACCAAAAGAACAATTCGACGAAGGGACGGGAATGACCGACCTTTTGCCGCAATTGACATCCGAGCTTTTCTCGGATGCACAAACAGCAAGGCTCATAAAAAAATATCCCGAGGCTCGGCTACGATCGAAAGAAGAGGCCTATTACTTCTTCCTTTTCCAGAATCTTTTTCATCATGATGAACAAATGGTGCGGCAGGTCGCCCGCTGGGGAGAGCGTCCCAATCTTGAGTAATTAGGGATCTCCGGGAAAAAGGAGACGAAAACGAGTTCCCTTTTCTTTGTTTCCTTCCCAGCAGCAGTTACCTCCAATTTGTTTGGCCAAGCCGGTAATGACCACAACGCCGAAGGTATTACAATTTTGTACTTCGAAATCGCGAGGGAGCCCCTGACCGTCGTCATAAACAGAGAGTTCTATCTCATGTTCCGAGGGGGATAGGAGTTCAACGCTTATATTCCCTTCTTCTCCACCGGGAAATGCGTGTTTGAGCGCATTGGTAAACAGTTCGACGGCGATAAGACCAAGAGCAATGGCCCGGTCGGTTTTAATAGTAAGGGGAGCAAGAGAAAGATGAAGAGAAATCCGAGAGGTATTCGATAGTGTTGATTGGAAAAGATTTTCGATCAGCTCTTCCAGGTATTCTTTCAAATCAATACTGTTGGTTACCTTCCCCTTATAGAGCTTTGTATAAAGCAGCGAAAGAGAATCAATCTTGGCACGTAGTTCATCAAGAATGGGTGCCAATTTTCTTTCCGTTTTTTTTAGATTTTCAGCCTGTAGTCCAATCAGGCTCGACACAAGATTGAGATTATTCTTTACCCGATGATGGACCTCACGAATCAAGAGTTCCTTTTCCTTTATGCTACCATCAAGTTTTTTTAACGTTTCGGTATGGGGAGTCACATCGATGACGGTAAAAAGTGCCAAAGGTTCCTCCTCCCTGCCGGAAAGGGGACTCACGATCGTCTGTTCGGTGCGCCATGTCCCATTCACCAGCCGAGAAGGAAAAAGATGGGGATGAAACTGGCTGGAAAAAATCACAGGCACCCCATCGCTAAAGAGCGGTTCCAGACGAGATGCATAAACAGGATTTTTGAAACAGGGAAGTAAAATACGAAGGTCACGTCCAAGAGCATCTATGCGACTAATATCCGTCCACTGCTCCATAATGCGATTCCAGAATCGAATTTGAAACCGACGATCAAGGATCAAAATAGCCTCGGGTAGAGCATCGAAGAGTTGAAATTGATTATCGCCTTCGCCGATCATTGTGTCAGCCTTCCAAATGAATCCACCAACTCTTGATAGCTAGAAATCCCTAAGAAAAAAATGAGATCACCCTCAAGATCAAGGCTCTCTGCCCGAAAGCGGGTTTTGGCAATGATCAAAATCGTAGCATCATCATCCTTTCTCATCTTGTCGATAATTTGCTTGATATTTCCTTCAAGATAAGCGGGAATCGAATAATTGAGTTTTAAATGGAGAATATTGCTCAGAGTCCCGACAACCCCGTTAATGACAACATTTCCAATCTCAAGAAGGCTTCCTGTACGTAAACTTTCCATATCGATGCCGGTATCTGCCTCCCCGCCTCCCGTGGCAAGAATCACCAGCTTATCTACATCGCCTGCACGGAAAACAAGATTTACCGTACCGGCGAGGGCTCCGAGAAATTCCATATTAACAGCCGCAAGAAGCGGATCGTTGGGCCGCAAGAGGAAATCGAGAAAATGTTCCTCCTCGACAATGGTAACGTCGGGAACATCAAGTGTGATATGAGAACCAAGCATCTTGTTGAGTATCTCTCCGCCTTTTCCCACCCCAATGTTTATCAACTCCCGCAACAACTCAAGATGCTCTTCTTTAATGGAAATACTCACAACAGGCTACCTCGTCGACTGAAAAAGCATGGCAACAGCAGGAAGAAGGGTATCGGGATGAGGAGGCTTACTGACAAATCCATTGGCCCCCGATCGTATACAACGTTCCCGAGTAGTTTCCTGGATATCAGCAGAGAGGACAATCACCGGGAGGGAAGGAAAATGTTTCCGAAGTCTCAAAAGGACCGCTTCACCTGACTCCCCCGGCATAAGAAGATCCAGGAGAACCGCATCCGGCTTCTTTTCTTCTATCAAAATCATGCCCTCGTTACCATCAGAAGCTTCCAACACCTCGTGATCGGCAGATTCAAGGACCTTCCGAATCATCATACGTGCCACAAAAGAGTCGTCGATTATCAGTAACTTTGCCATGGAAGATTCCTTCTCGTACTTGCATCAAAATGTCAGTAAATACTATCATATTCCAAGTAATTAATTAAAGAGGCAGCCGAAGGAGAAAACCTTATGTCAGTAAACAGTTGGCTGGAACAGCACATAACGCTCCACGACCATGACAATCGTCGGGAAGAAGCGGCGAATGCCCTCACCCATTTTCTCGGCGCCATTCTTTCCGTCGGGGCCATTATCTGGATTTTCCTGCGCATTCCCTACTTTTCCAGGAGATCCATGATTACCGGCGCGTTTGTCTATGTTGTTTCGATGTTTGTTCTCTACACAGCATCGGGACTCTACCATGCACTTCCAAAGAATAATCTGAAGCGGATATGCAGGATCCTTGATCATGCAAATATCTACTTTCTCATTGCGGGAACCTATACGCCCATCTTTATTTTTCTTAATTCGAGGATCGGCTGGATTCTGCTTGCTTCCGTATGGATCATATCCGCTCTCGGTGTCCTTTTTACCCTGGTTTTCTGGGGGCGTTACGGAGCTTTGCACGTTGTTTTTTATCTTGCTATGGGCTGGATGATTGTTTTCTTCTGGAAAGATATCATTCCCTTTCTTCCCAGCGGGCTTATCTTCTGGATTCTTGCCGGGGGCATTACCTACTCCGCTGGCGTTATTTTCTACGCCATGAAGAAGTTGCCATACTACCACGCAATTTGGCACCTTTTTGTTCTCGGCGGCAGTATCTTGTTTTTTATCGGATTTGCAGAAAAATTGTTTGGGTAGAATAATGTTGCAGATTGAGAAGTATATTGCGGATTGGCCTGACATCGAGTTTCCCAATTTCATTGCCTGGCTTGAGGAAAGCGAAAAACAGTGGTCAGGAAGAGAGGCTCTCAGATACCGAAGAGGCAACGAACGAAATTTTACTGTCTGGACCTATCGACATCTTGCAGAAGAAGCGAGAAGAATCGCACGAGGGCTTTTGGATTTGGGACTCGAAAAAGGCGACCGGGTTGCCTTATGGTCGGAAAATCGTCCCGAATGGTGTGCCATATGGCTTGGAAGCGTGATAGCGGGACTTGTCATCGTTCCCATCGATTTTCTATTGCATGATCATGAGTGCAAAAATATCATCGATTTCGCCGAGCCGAAAGTGGTATTCCTCCCCTCCCGAAAAAAAATATTGGCAGATATGTTCGCGGATACGGCCTTTCGGCCCAAGCGATTTGTCCTTATCGACGATGATTATCTTCTTTTTGGACAGGGGGCTGAAAATCATCGATTACCCAAGTCCTGCGATATTCTCCCTGATGATCCCGCTTCCCTTATTTTCACCTCCGGTACCACAGGATTGGCAAAGGGGGTCATGCTCAGTCACCACGGCATCATTGCCAACGCAAACGCCTCTATACTTGCTCTTCCAATATATAAAGATGATGTTTTCATGACGATACTTCCCCTCCACCACACCTATCCCACAACCTGTTCCTTTATTTCCCCCCTTTCGGTTGGGGCTTCCTGTACCATTGTTGAAAAACTGGTCGGTAAGAAAATTATTGCGGATGTCAAAGATTCGGGGGGAACCATCATGATTGCGGTTCCTCTTCTCTATGATAAAGTAAAGGCCGCCATCGCCCAAGGTTTCAATGCCCTTCCCGCTCCCCTAAGGACACTGCTTTCTCGGTTACAATGCCTTTCTCTTCGCTTTGTCCAAAGGGGAAATCGTAATTTTGGAAAGCGGCTGTTCTTCGGACTGAGAAAGCGCATAGGCCTTTCGTCGGTCAGATTGATGGTGGCAGGAGGGGGGCCTTTGAACGGAGAGACCGCCGATTTCTTCGATTCCCTCGGATTCTATATCGTCCAAGGCTATGGAATGAGTGAAAATGGGCCCTTGATCACGACCAACACCATGAAATATAAGAACAATAAATCGGCAGGCTTGGCTGTCAAGTATACAACGATAAAGATAGTGGATCAGAATGAGGAGGGAGTTGGAGAAATCTGCGTAACATCGCCCTCACTTATGCTTGGGTACTTTAAAAATCCCGAAACAACTGAGCAGATGTTCACGTCGGACGGCTATTTGAAAACTGGAGATTTGGGCTATCGTGACCACGATGGTTTTCTATTCATTACCGGTCGAAAGAAAAATCTTATTGTAACTATGGGCGGAAAAAATATCTATCCGGAAGAGATTGAGGTGCAATTCGAACAGTCGCGTATAGTCGCGGAGATTCTCGTGCTGGGCCGGAAAAGCGAGGAACACGGGGGAGAAGAGGTCTTTGCAGCCATTGTTCCAGGCTATGAATACATTGCAGAGACCTTTCCTGAAATCGCAGGGCAGCGGGAAGCCATCAGAGCGTTGGTGAAAAAAGAGGTTGAACAGGTCAACAGAGGCCTTGAGTCCTACAAAAAGATATCCGACTTTATATTGAGAGACGAGCCTTTTGAGAAAACATCTTCACAAAAAATAAAACGCTACCTCTATCGAGAATATGAGATGACAACGAGTAACGGCGATTAGCCCCTCGCGGTCGCACACAGCAAGGTCTATGAGGCAGAAAGTTCGATTTCGATTCGTTCCTTACCCTTACCGATATTTTTGCGGCCGAGTTGCAACGGACCGATCTCTCCTGTCCGTTTGAGATGGGTTCCGCCGCAGGGAAGAGAGCCGAAGCCGGCTATACGCCAAAAGCGCCTGGCCGCCGTTTTATCCGAGAAGTCACTAATAATGGGAACATCTTCTGCTACAAGGGCTAAAGCCTGCTTCTCAATCTCGGGCAGCGTCTGACGGAGAGCACTATCGGCAACAAAGTCAAGCCGGCTTTTTTTTTCACTTATATGCGCTCCGATTTTTTCGATTCCCGGAAACATCTTCATAAC